>JBFHSI010000361.1:0-1566 GCA_041591245.1 Marinobacter sp. | reverse complement strand
TGGTTGAGGCGGGGATGGTGCCAGAGGGGGCTGTTGACCGGGTCGGGGGCTGACACTTCGCTGTGGATACTGACTCCTTCCCGCTCTGCATAACGCTGGCTTACCGGGGTGAGGGGGGAGCCCAGCCGGATGCTGGCGGTTTGCCCGGGATCCCTTTCATCCAGCGCCCGGCCCAGTTCATCGGACAGCTCAAACCGGCATTCCGCGACAAACCGGCTGGGACCCTGATCTCCGTCCAGGTGGGGCTGGGCACTGACGGGGCGGGTGATCAGGTGCAGGTGGCTGCGGGCCCGGGTCATGGCCACGTACAGCAGGCGGCGCTCACTCTCCAGAAAGGCCCGGGCGTCATCCGTTGGCCGGGGGCTGTAGGGCAGGTATTTCTCCTGCAGTCCGGGAATGATTACCCGCTGCCATTCCAGCCCTTTGGTACGGTGAATGGTGGATAGCAGGACCCCGCCATCCTGCCGGTTGCCGGCCTGTTGTCTGAGACTGTTCAGGTGTTCCAGGGCTCCGGCGGCATCCACATTCAGGGATTTCAGGTACTGTCGGAAGCCATGGATGGTATCGATCCGCTCATCGGCACTTTCATGGGTCAGGGCCAGGCTGCGGATGCCTTCATAGAGATCCGTATGTTCGGCATAGCTGCTGATCAGCCCTGCCACTGGCCCCTGGTAGTCCTGCAGTTGTGCCAGCACCTCCCCCAGTTTCTTCAGTTTGCGTCCCGCCATGGGGGAGAGGGCGTCAAAGTCCAGGGCCAGCAGCCGCTGGTGCCAGTTGTCTCCGAACCGGGAAAGGAAGCGGGCCAGCTGCTCCAGTTCCGGCTCCTTCAGGCCCACATGGGGGAATCGCAGCAGCTGCCGGGCAATGTCCAGCCGGTCCATATCCGGCAGTTGTCCCAGCCGCCCGGAAACCACCTGTAGCAGGGCGGTCATGGCCTGCACTTCCCGGCTGAACAGGGCGCCCTTGCCGGCGTCGATTCGGTAGGGAATCTGCAGGGCCAGAAGTTTCAGCTCAATGGGGACGCTCTGACTCCAGACCCGGAACAGAATGGCAGTGTTATCCGGGCTGAGGTCTGTGTCCTGGCGGAGAATGCGGAGGATGGTCTCGCTGTCGTTATCACTCCGGTGCAGGGTGGTTTCCGTTGCCGGCGTGGCCGGGTGGGAATGGCAGAGTACGTCCTTGCGTCCGCTGTTGTGGCTGATCAGGTGGTTGGCCAGCAGGGCCACCCGGTGGCCGTAACGGAAGGTGTAGCTGAGGGTTTGTTCCAGGGGGCTTTCAAACTCGTCGCTGAAGCGTTTGAGAATAAACTCCGGACGGGCGCCCCGGAACTCGTAAATGGTCTGGTCCGGATCTCCCACCACCGTCACCCGGGCGCGGTCACCGGCAATATAGCGCAGCAGCAGATGCTGGATCTCGTTGGTATCCTGGTATTCGTCCACCAGGATCAGGTCCATCTTGTTGCCCACCAGCCGCTGCAGGGGCGGATTCTGGTGTATGGCCATGACCGGTTCGTACAGCATGTCGGCATAGCTGATGCGGCTCTGGCTTTTGCGCCACTGCTCGAAG
>JBFHSI010000360.1:0-1567 GCA_041591245.1 Marinobacter sp. | reverse complement strand
CGCCGTCGGCGGTGTGGTTCAGGCCTTCACCCTGCCGTCAGAACCAGGGGACTCGGCATGGCTGGAAATGGGTGCTGGTAACTTCGACACCCAGCAATACGGTGCCGGTGCTTCTGTGAATGAGAACGGCACCAAGGCCACTCTGGGAGTGAACCGTTACCGCACCGATGGAGCTCCGGTTATCGAAGGCGGAGATGACAAGGGTTACCGCAATACCTCGGGGGTTGCCAGCGCCAGCCATACCTTCAGCAACGGCGTCAAAGCCGGTTTTTCCTTCCTGTCCGCTGAAGGCAATGTTGAATATGAAGGTGGTGAGGACGACTTCCTGTTCCAGACTGCCGGAGTCAATGTGGAAGTGCCGGTTACAGATTCCTGGAAGACGGTTCTGCAGTTTTCCGACGCCCGGGATGAGATCGATGGTGAAACCTTCGGAGTGTGGGGCGGACCCTTCCAGATCGAAACTGTCACCAGAACATCCAGGCTTGAAAACTGGATTACCATGGGCGTTCATGAATTTGTCCTGGGGGCTGAATCCCAGGTGGATCAGGTCGATGGCTCCACCACCTATGATGAATCCAGTCGCTCAAATCACGCTTTCTTTGGTCAGGCCCTGCTCAACTTCGGTCGTACCGATATCAATCTGAGCCTGCGCAATGACGATAACGAAGCCTATGGCAACCAGACCACCTGGGGCGCCGCTATTGGCTACAGGCTGGACCCACACCACCGGGTGCGGGCCAGTGCCGGGACTTCATTCAAGGCGCCTTCCTTCAATGACCTGTACTATCCGGGGTTTGGCAATCCGGATCTTGAGCCGGAAGAAGCAATCAGTTACGAGCTGGGCGTTGAGGGCCGCTATACCCATCTGTTCTGGGATATTGCCCTGTTCCACACCGATGTGGACGACCTGTCCTTGCCCAAAAAGAATGCTGCCAGCAGCGTGCCAGAGGCCCGCCTCCGGGGTATTGAGCTGACCAGTGGCTGGGAAAAGGATGGCTGGCGTTTGCAGGCTGCGGCAACCTTTGGTGATTATGAGGACCATCAGACAGGTGAACAGCTGATTCGCCGGGCAGAAAACACGGTTCGTATTGATCTGGACAAGACAGTGGCGAGCTGGAACTTTGGTACCAGCTTCCGTGCCGAAAGTAACCGCAATGATGATGTCTTTGACAGTACCACCTTCACCACGAAGCGGGAGCGCATTGCCGGTTTCGGTGTCTGGGATCTCCGGGTTTCCAAGGAGCTGATGCCTGGATTACGTACGTCTCTGACGGTGGATAATGTGGCGGACAAGGAATACGCAACCGCCAGATATGCGCCAGGCACTGACTACATCAGCGCCGGTCGTATTGTGTTCCTGTCAGTTCGCTATGATTTCAGAGGATAAAGGAGTCTGGTTCTGAACAAGAGGTTCGGGCTATCCCTGTGGCTGCTGGCTGTCCTTCTGCTGACGGGGCGACCCAGCTATGGGGATCTGTGTGCCAGGGATGCGGTTGCCGGTGACTTCTGCCTGGAAACCCCGGCACAGCGTATTGTCTCCCTGTCTCCCGGCGCCACCGAGCTGCTG
>JBFHSI010000359.1:0-1629 GCA_041591245.1 Marinobacter sp. | reverse complement strand
TGGTCATCCGTGCACCTATCTTGTTGGTTTCTTCTTTCAGCTTGCTGCGCTCCTGGTGCTGGGCTTCCTCCACAATCTGGTCCAGACCGCCTGCTACCCTGGAGCCCAGCGTACCCGACTGCTTCATCAGCGCCACATAGCTACGTAACACCGTCAGATTCCGGTTGCGCCCCAGCTCTTCAAAGGCTGCAGTCCGGTCTGCCCCGCTTTCCATGACTCGATTGAAACGATCAATACGATGGATCAGCAGCGGCATAAGATCCCGGGCCTGATGGGAAATCAGCTTCAGGGAACGTTCCGGGCTCAACCCGGCTTCCATCAGCATCCGGGTCATATGGCACAGCTCAATAGCTTCCCGGTTCTGATGTTTTTCCGCAGCACTGCCCGCACTCCGGATACCTCGCCGTGGCAGATAGAAGGCCAATAACAGGCTAATGCAGGCCATGACCACGTCCAGTGTCTGGAATGCAATAACCGCAGCAACCACAGGAAACAGCCAGCACCACATCAGATAATAGCGACGGGCCTGCAACGAATTGCGCCCAGTAGCATCCAGAGCCGGTTCCAGCTCTTTGAAGTCAGAGGCCATCACCCCACTGTCCACAAGGCTGAATATGACATCACTAAGGGGAGAATCGTCGCCACTGTCATCTGCCGCCAGCCGGCGGTGGTTCAGACGTGCATTGACACGGGAACGGATGGCCCAGGATGGAGACCCCAGCCAGCCCACAGCCATGGCCAGAACCGCCACGATAATCGCTAACACTAACCAGATATCAGGCACGGCCCACTCCCCGGATCAGGTTCAGAATCAGGATGATGCCCAGCAACTGAAAACCACCGGAAATCATCAACAGCGTGTGCCCGGCATCTGACTCCAGAAGCTTTTCCGAAAACTGTTCATTGATAACCACCATGTACACCGCCAGTCCCGGAGGGATAACAGCAAAGACCACAGCGGTAAACCGGGTTTCTGCGGTAGCTGCCATAAACTCCCGCCGCAATTCCTGCCGGGAGCGAATGGCCTTGGCGACCTCCTTGAGAACTGGCTGTATCGACGATCCAAACCTGGCAGAGGTACGGAACGCAATCGCCATCTGGGTCAATGCAGGAATCTGGTACAGCGCCGCGAAGGCGTCCAGTACCAGGGTATAGTCCCGGCCCTGGCCGACAGCGGTGCGCAGCCGGAACACCATAGGCTGGAAAATGGGAGAGGCATCGGCAAACGCAGTCACAACACTCTGCTCAACACCCCGCCCCACGGAAATGGATCTGAGCATGCTGTCGAGAATGCCCGGCAACTCCTCAAAAATCTGACGGCGCTGACGCTCGTATCGCACCCGCCACAAGGTAATGGCAGCCACGACAACGAAGAAAACCGCTGCTCCAGCTTCAATCCAGCCCCGGGTCACGCCTATCCCAATTACCAAAGCAACAAGAACAACTGCTCCGCCGAGGGCTCTGGCCGGAGACAGGGGGATACCGGCCCGAATCAGCAGGTTCTCTATCGGTCCGAAGCTCACTACCGGCAGCACGGGTTCGGATGCAGTTTCCGCTTCCAGGCGCTTACGACTGCGCTTACTGACGTTTGATGCCGCCAGCATACGGCCAATAATCACCTGGGCCAGC
>JBFHSI010000358.1:0-1706 GCA_041591245.1 Marinobacter sp. | reverse complement strand
GAGAACAGGGCCTGGGCCAGCAGCACCCGCAGCTTCCAACCCGGAGCCAGGGCGCTCATGGGCCCATTGTGCTGTTCCAGGGGAATTTCCAGGCCCAGCAGCAGTTCGCCGGCCCGGGATTCGGCAGTGTAGCCATCCAGCTCGGCAAAGCGCACTTCCAGGTCCGCCACTGCCATGCCGTCCTCTTCACTCATTTCCGCCAGGGAATAGATCCGGTCCCGCTCCTTTGCCACCTGGGCCAGCTCTTCGTGCCCCATGATGACGGTCTCCATCACCGTGCAGTCTTCATAGGCAAACTGATCCTGGCGCAGCTTGCCGAGCCGGGTATTGGGTTCCAGCATCACCTGTCCGGCGGAGGCTTCCAGGTCGCCACCGAGGATTTTCATCAGGGTGGACTTTCCGCAGCCATTGGCACCGATCAGACCATAACGGTTGCCATTGCCGAATTTGACGGAGATATTCTCGAACAGGGGCTTGGCCCCGAATTGCATGGTGATATTGGCGGTTGAAATCAAGAAACGAACCTATAGACGTGAGGGCCGGACACACAGCCGGCGAAAGAAAGCGCGCATTGTACAGGTTTGGGGAAAGTTTCGTCAGGGCGCAGATACCCTGATAAAAAGCACTTGCCTCCCGGCCCGGGGACGGGCAGCATTCGGACCCGGAGCAATCATTCATCCGATACTTGAAGGACACTGATCATGGCACAGGCAACCGCACGCCACATCCTGGTAGACAGCGAAGCAAAATGTGAAGAACTGAAGAAGGCCATTGAAGGTGGTCAGGATTTCGCAGAAGTTGCGAAAAAACACTCTTCCTGCCCGTCCGGCCGCAACGGCGGCGACCTGGGCTCCTTTGGCCCGGGCCAGATGGTTCCGGAATTCGACAAGGCCGTATTCAGCGGTGAACTGAACACCGTGCTCGGCCCGATCAAAACCCAGTTCGGTTACCACCTGCTGGAAGTGACCAGCCGCAGCTGATCCCTGCTGCCGGTAACACTTCAGCGAATGACGGCCAGGCGCGCCCCGCAGGCGCCCTGGCTGTTATTCAGGGCTTGCCAGTAGCACGCCCCGCTCCGCTGCCTCAGATTTCCCAGATCACCCTCTGATTGCGGGCGAACCAGTCCTCCATATTGCTCATATAGCAGTCTTCAATCACATTGCGCTTGATCTTCATGGTGGGCGTCAGCATGCCGTTTTCCATGGTCCAGGGCTCTTTCACCACCACTACAAACGCCAGCTTTTCGTGGGCTTCACAGCCGCTGTTCACCGCCTCCAGCTGGGCTGCCAGCTCCTGTTCCAGCTGCTCCCGGCCCTGACCTGCGGCCACCGCCTCCCGGGCCTCCTCCGACAGCAGCACCAGCAGACAGGGCTGGGGCTGATTGGCACCGGCCACACAGGCGACCTCCACCTGGGGATGGTTGAACCGGTTCTCGATAGGCACAGGCACCACATATTTGCCCTTGGCGGTCTTGAACAGGTCTTTCACCCGGCCAGTGATTTTCAGATAGCCGTCGCTGTCGATTTCTCCCATATCACCGGTTTTCAGGAAGCCGTCTTCGGTAATGTCTTCCCGGGTTTTCTCCGGATCACGGAAATACCCGAGCATCTGCCCGGGACTGCGCACCTGGATCTCACCACCTTCACCAATACGCTGCTCCACCCCCGGGTTAGCCATACCCACGGTGCCCGGCCGGGCCAGTCCGG
>JBFHSI010000357.1:0-1792 GCA_041591245.1 Marinobacter sp. | reverse complement strand
GAGCTGGGCAATCGCTGGGACTTCAAGAATGTGGAAGCGGATATTGAACAGGATGACAAGGGGATTACCCTGAGTGCCGAGCAGGACTTCCAGCTGGAGCAGCTGATGGACATGCTGCGTATGGCTTTTGCCAAACGCAATATCGACGGCCGCGCCCTGGCTGAGGATGGCGACAGCAAGGCCGGCAAACTGGTGAAACAGCATCTGCTGCTGCGTCAGGGCATTGAAACCGATATGGCCCGCAAGATCGTCAAGATGATCAAGGATGCCAAACTCAAGGTGCAGGCCAGCATTCAGGGGGACAAGGTCCGGGTCACCGGCAAGAAGCGGGATGACCTGCAGACGGCTATCGCCCTGTTGCGTGAGGCCGAACTGGACGTTCCTCTGCAATTCAATAACTTCCGCGACTGATCGGGAGATCTGACCATTCCGCCGCGCCCGCTGTCTTCCCGTCTGGCTTTTTTCCGGGACACGCTCTATGTGTACACCCGCTGGCAGGTGCTGGCGCTGCTGTTCCTCGGGTTTTCGGCGGGCCTTCCATTTCTGCTGGTGTTTTCCACCCTCAATGCCCGTCTGGCGGATGTGGGGGTGGATACCGCCACCATTGGTTTCTTCAGCTGGCTGGGGATTACCTATTCCATCAAGGTGCTCTGGGCGCCGGTGGTCGACCGGTTGAAACTGCCGGTTCTGGACCGGCTTCTGGGCAAGCGCCGGAGCTGGATGCTGCTGGCCCAGGCGGGTATCGCCACGGGACTCTACCTGATGGCCCATGTGGATGCGGCAAGGGCTCCGGAGATGATGGCTCTGTGTGGCCTGCTGGTGGCCTTTTCCTCCGCCACTCAGGACGTGGCCATTGATGCCTACCGCATTGAAATTGCCAATGAGCGTCTGCAGGCGGCGCTGGCCGCCACCTATATCTTCGGTTACCGGCTGGCATTGCTGGTGGCCGGTGCCGGCGCCCTGTACCTGGCGGAGTTCTGGTCCTGGCAGGTGACTTACGAGGTGATGGCCGCTCTGGTCGGGGTGGGGGTACTCACCGTGCTGCTGGTGCGGGAACCGGAGGTGAATCATTTTGCTGTGGCTCAGGATATTGCTGCCCGGGTGCAGCAGGAGGCGGCCCGGCGGGCCCATCTTGCCCCGGGACTTGCCCGTGTGGCGGGCTGGTTCTATGCGGCTGTGGCCGGGCCGTTTCTGGACTTTTTCCGCCGTTACCGGGAGCTGTCCGTCGCCATACTGTTGCTGGTGGCGGTGTACCGGGTTGCGGATATTGCCCTGGGGGTCATGGCCAACCCGTTCTATCTGGGGTTTATGGGCTTCAGTAAAACCGATGTGGCGGACGTTACCAAGTTCTTCGGGTTTTTCATGACCATTGCCGGCTCCCTGGCGGGCGGGGTTCTGGTGGTTCGTTTCGGTGTCCGCAGGATTCTGTTGCTGGGGGCGGTAATGACGGCGGCTACCAACCTGCTGTTTGTGCTGCTGGCCCAGTATCCGCCCAATCTGATGACACTGGCTGCGGTGGTCAGTGCTGACAACCTCAGTGGCGGCATTGCCAATGTGGCGCTGATTGCCTGGCTGTCGGGCATGACCAGTGCTTCTTTTACCGCTACACAATATGCCCTGTTCAGTTCCCTGATGACTCTGCCGGGCAAGTTCCTGGGCGGGTTTTCCGGCATGGTGGTGTCCGGTTTCGGTTACAGCCAGTTCTTCATGGTGTCTGCCGTGATGGGCATTCCGGCCATACTGCTGAGTCTGTTCCTGATCCGCCACGGCCGTCGCCTGGATGCCCTGGCGG
>JBFHSI010000356.1:0-1797 GCA_041591245.1 Marinobacter sp. | reverse complement strand
TCCATGCCGGTGAATCGGCACAGGAGGTTGCCGGGGCTCTGGCGCAGGCTGTTGCTGACAGGCTCCGGGAGCGTCTGGATCAGGCTCAGGAGGCGAGCCTTGTGGTTTCCGGCGGCAGCACCCCGTTGCCGTTCTTTCGGGCGCTGTCCGTACAGCAGCTGGATTGGCGCCGGGTCAGTGTGCTGCTGGCGGATGAGCGCTGGGTTGATGAGTCGGATCCGGCCAGTAATACCCGGCTGGTGAAGGAAACCCTGTTGCAGGGGGCGGCTGCCGCGGCACGTTTCCTGTCCCTGAAGCAGCCTGGTGCCGGCCCGGCAGACGCTATCAAGGCGGTGAAGCGGGAGCTGGCTCAGCTGTCCCTGCCTGTGGATGTGCTGGTTCTGGGGATGGGCAATGACGGTCATACCGCCTCGCTGTTCCCTGATGCGCCGGAGCTGGCCGCCGCCATGGATCCGGCTGGCCAGGAACTGGCTTCAGCCATGACTCCGGCATCCCAGGAGCATCGGCGTATTACTCTGACCCTGGCGGTGCTGGGAAGTGCCCGGTATACCTTTTTGCACCTGAAGGGGGATGACAAGCTGGATACCCTGAGACGGGCTCTGGCGCACCCGCAGGATGTTCTGGCGATGCCGGTCCGTGCATTTCTGAAACCCGGTCTGCAGGTGTTCTGGAGTCCCTGAGATCCCATATCCGATGGAGAAAAACATGATGCAGCTTTCTGACTCCCACCGTGAAAGTATTCAGGCCATGCTGGCGGCGTCACCGCTGATTTCGGTTATCACCATTGACGATCCGGAGATTGCGGTTCCTCTGTGTCGGGCTCTGTTTGAGGGTGGTATTTCTGTACTGGAGATTACTCTGCGTACGGAGTACGGACTGCAGGCTATTGCCGATGTACGCAAGGCGATTCCCGATGCCTGGGTAGGGGCGGGGACGGTCACCGGTATTGATCAGTACCGGGAGGTAGAAGCGGCCGGTGCACGGTTTGCGATTTCGCCGGGTATTACCCAGGCCCTGCTGGAGTTTGGGCTGACCTCCCAGGTGCCTTTGCTGCCGGGCATTTCTACGGCATCGGAGCTGATGGCTGGCTATGGCCTGGGCTATCGTGAATTCAAGTTCTTTCCGGCAGAGGTGGCTGGTGGGGTGGCTGCCCTGAAAGCCTTTGGCGGTCCTTTCGGGGATGTGACTTTCTGTCCCACAGGCGGCATACGCCGGGATACGGCCAGGGGTTATCTGGCGTTGGACAATGTTGCAGCGGTGGGGGGAAGCTGGCTGACACCTGAGGATGTGGTGGCAGCCAGGGACTGGAATCGAATTACCGAAATTGCCCGGGAAGGCCTGTCCGAACTGGAGTGACGGGCTTCCCGGAATTCCGGGTCAGCGGATACCTGGGCCGACCCGGACGATTTTCATGGAGTTGGTGCCACCCTGGGCGTTCACATAGTCCCCCTTGGTGATAACTACCAGGTCACCGTCTTTGACTACGCCGAGTTTTACCAGCTCATTTACCGCCAGTTCATTGGTCTGTTCCGGTGCCAGCTTGGCTGAGTCGAAAGGCACGGTCTGAACACCCCGGAACAGGGCCACCCGGTGCTGGGTGGAGTGGCGACGGGAGAAGGCGAAAATCGGAAGTCCGGATTTGATCCGGGACATCAGTCGCGGTGTTGAGCCGGTTTCCGTCATGCAGATGATGGCAGTAACCCCGGCAAGGTGGTTGGCCGCATACATGGATGACAGGGCGATGGCCTCGTCCACCCGTTCCATGCTTTCGTGGATCCGGTGGCCGGACTGGAGCAT
>JBFHSI010000355.1:0-1807 GCA_041591245.1 Marinobacter sp. | reverse complement strand
CCCTTTTTTTATCTTCACATGCCTGTCAGGCTGACCGGAATCCTGGGGGAAACGCACCCCCAGTCCCTGGTTGCTCACGTCAGTCTGAAATGGTGACCTTCCCCTGCGGCAGGAGATTTGCCTCTATATCCGCATCCCTGAAAAGAATGGGCCGGTACTGCTTGCCTGAAAACAGCTCACTCTGGTCGCTGAAGTATGGAGACATGGCATCCGTGGACTGGGAATAGCTCACCAGCCCATACGCTTGTGGCCCATTGTCGGTAAACTCCAGACCGAAGTGCCAGCTGGTGCCCCGGGCCATCAGCCATCCATTGATTCCATCTGTGCCATCGGACAAACCGGCGGTATCGGGAATGGTGGTCGGAGCAATTCTTGGGAAGCGGGTGTCTTCCAGGAATGGGTCCGTGACCACGCCGACAGCGTTGAACGCCCCATCGATGTTACCGTCACCGCCATGCCAGGGAATGGGCTGGGTCAGAAACACCGGGGTGTTACCGCTCCCCGGAGCCACACCACCGGACGCCCGGTAATACTGCACATCTCCCAGTTTGGCGTCAGGCTGAATGCCCTGGGACTGCAATGCCTGAACCCCATCCGCCAGAGCCAGAAGCATGGTATCGCTGGCTGTACCGGCATTTTCTGGTGACGGGTCAGCCGGTGTTCCCACCGGATCGGCCGGGCTAAAGGGGGTAGTCAGGTCCGAATCCAGGTCATTGCGGTAGTTGGCCATGAATACCCGGAAGATATGGGCTCCCACACTGTCCAGATTGTAGAGTCCGTCCCAGCTGGCCAGGGCCGCACACCAGGTGGAAAGATCCACCCCGTTCACGGGGGTGTTTCCTATGGCATCGCAGCGCTCCAACAGCTCCGGCAGGAATTGCTCCGCATACCAGGCCCGGTTGTTCCAGATGACGCCAATCAGCTCCTCGGCACTGAACTTGCCATCCTGACCCGCCGGAGCCGGGGCGCCCGGGAATCCGGGGTCGGTGGGATTCTGCAGCATTTTGAGACCCAGGCGGGTACGGGGGTTAATCGGGGCTTTTTCCTCGCCAAACAGAGGTGAATAGCCAGTCAGGAACTCAGCCGGATTGGTGGCCCAGTAACTGCTGTTGGAGTTCTGCACCCAGTCCGAGCGCACCAGCTTGGGCTTCTGAGCATAGGGCACCAGTGGCCCGCATTCCGTTTCTACCCAGTCATCAATGGACTTGCTGCCATCCAGCAGGGTCACCCCCTGGTCAAACAGACCCGCGTAGGCGGCACTGGCTGCTCTTCTGAGGTTCACCAGAGCAATGGCTTTTCCGGACAGATTGGGTACCGAACTGCTATCTATATAGAAGGCATTACCCTGATCGTCCGCGTAGGTAGTATTGGTCCACAGGGTCGATCCACAGTTCCGGAATACCTGCTGGAACTCTTCCAGGTTGCTGGCCCGGCTCATCTGCAGCCAGGTATCCAGAAGCCCCCCGGTATTCGCGTTGGCATCCCGGTATGTGTAAGCCGCGGGAACACCGTTTAACGCCCCGGCATCCCCCCAGGCAGGCAACAGACCGCTGACCGCATTGGCGGCAATCATGGGGCCGTACTCGGAGAAGTAGAATTCCCGCTCCAGAACCACCGGCTCGGCCATGCCCATGTTCACTTCGACCTGATAGGTCTCCACGGTGATGGGTTTCTCCACACCATCCTTCACATAGGCCAGGTCATCACCGTTTTTCAGGGCCAGTTCATACCAGGTGAAGCGACGGCTGGTGGTCACCGTATGGGACCAGGCCAGATTTTCATTGAAATTGATCAGGGGAATGGCCGT
>JBFHSI010000354.1:0-1855 GCA_041591245.1 Marinobacter sp. | reverse complement strand
AGCACCGGATGGCACGAGCAATACCAAAACAACAAAAGATACCCGAACAACCAACGCAAGACAGTAGCGGAGAAATAACAATGACAATGATGAAAAAGCTTCTGACATCAGCGGTTGCATCAGCCTTGATGGTGGGCGGCGCCCAGGCCGCAATATCCAACGACACGGTAAAAATCGGTTATATCGCCGATATGTCCGGTACCTACCGGGATCTGGCGGGCCCCAATGGCCTGGCGGCACTGGAAATGGCCGTGGCCGATTTCGGCGGCAAGGTGAAGGGTGCAAAGATTGAAGTGGTCAGTGCCGAGGACCGGAACAGCCCGGATGTGGCCTCCAGCACCGTGCGCCGCTGGGTGGAGAACGAAAATGTGGACCTGGTTGCCGGTCTGGTAGCGTCTTCCGTCAGTATTGCGGTCAGTGACATTCTTGAAGAAAGCGGCAAGCTGGGTATTGTTTCGGGTTCCGCCGCTTCCAGTATCACCAACGAACACTGTACTCCCAACCACATCCACTATGTGTATGACACCTATCCCCTGGCCAACGGTACCGCCAGTGCGGTGGTCAAGGAAGGCGGCAAGAAATGGTTTATCCTGACCGCCGACTACGCCTTCGGTCACGCCCTGGAAGGGGATGTTACCCGGGTTGTGGAAGCCAATGGCGGGGAAGTGATTGGCAAGATCCGCCATCCGTTCCCGACCCCTGATTTCTCCTCCTTTATCCTGCAGGCCCAGGGTTCCGGTGCGGATGTTGTCGCCCTGGCCAACGCCGGTGCAGATACCACCAACGCCATCAACACCGCCAGTGAGTTCGGTGTCACCCAGTCCGGCCAGACCCTGGCCGCCCTGCTGCTGTTCCTGACTGATGTCCATGCACTGGGTGCCAACGCCGCTCAGGGTATCCAGCTCACCACCGGCTGGTACTGGGATATGAACGCGGATGCCCGGGCCTGGGCTGACCGGTTCATGGAAAAAACCGGCGTGCGTCCCACCATGGTTCATGCCGGAATCTACTCCAGCACCATGCAGTACCTGAAAGCCGTGGAAGCGACCGGTTCCGATGACTCCCAGACAGTGCGCAAGCAGATGATGGATACTCCCATCAACGACATGTTTGCCACCAATGGCCGTATCCGTGCCGATGGCCGCATGGTTCACGATATGTACCTGGCCCAGGTGAAAACTCCGGAAGAGTCCACCGGCGAGTGGGACCTGTACAAGATCGTGCGCACCATTCCTGCGGAAGAAGCTTTCCGTCCGCTGTCCGAGAGCAAATGCCCGCTCGTAACCGGCAACTGATAACGGCTGTTCCGGGCTCCCTGCAACCCCGGCGGGGGGCCTCCGGAACACCGGAGATTCATAGTCCGAGATACCCTCTGTGCTGCTTTTGGAGTTAGCTACATGTCCATGATTCTGGGAGTCCCCGTCGCTGTGCTGTCTGGCCAGTTGTTGCTCGGGGTGATAAACGGCGCCTTCTACGCCTTGTTGAGTCTGGGGCTGGCGGTTATTTTCGGCCTGCTCAAGATCATCAACTTTGCCCATGGCGCCATGTATATGCTGGGTGCCATGGTGACGGTCATCCTGTTCAATGTACTTGGGGTCAACTACTGGGTGGCCCTGTTCCTGGCGCCGGTTCTGGTGGGCGCTGCCGGTATGGCCATCGAGTATTTCCTGCTGCGGCGCATTGCCGGTCAGGACCATATCTACAGTCTTCTTCTGACCTTCGGCATAGCCCTGATCATCCAGGGTGTGCTGACCAATATCTACGGGGTGTCCGGCCTGCGCTATGCCATGCCGGATATCTTCAAGGGTGGAGTCAATCTGGGCTTCATGTTCCTGCCCTACTACCGGGCCTGGGT
>JBFHSI010000353.1:0-1889 GCA_041591245.1 Marinobacter sp. | reverse complement strand
GCAGGCATTGGCCCGGGTTGCCTTCGGCAGCGGGTCGTCATGGCCGATACCGGGAGCCTCTGGACAGGGAGTGGGGGTGATGGAAAAGGGGGAAAGCCCGGCCCATCAGTGGCGCGGCCGGGCACTCAGGCTGTTGTCTTTGCAGTCCACCACAAACCCTGCCGCCCCAGGATTCTTGAGCATGGCTCTGGCCACCACGGGCCCCAGTTCATGGCGAACCAGGCGGGCCAGATCGCGGGCACCGTAGCGGGTGTCGTAATCCCGGCACAAATAGCTCCTGACCGCCGGGGTCAGCTCCAGCCCGACACGGTGATCCCTCAATCTCCGGTGCAGTTTGTCCAGCTCCAGGTCGAGCAGCTTTCCGGCTTCACTTTCCGGTAAACGCCGGTACTGCAGGATAAGGTCTATGCGGTTGACGAATTCCGGATCAAAGCGCCGGTTCAGCGCCTCATCCAGAATTTGCGATTCTGACGCCCGGCGGGGCCTGAACAGCTTTCGCCATCCGCGCCGGAACCGGTTCTGGTATTGCAGCAATTCCGTGGCACCCAGGTTGCTGGTCATAAAGATCAGGGTGTTGTGAAACTGGATCGTCCGGTTGCCGGACGGCAGGGTCAGTACCCCGGTATCCAGGATATTCAGCAGACTCCGGATCACCTCCGGGCTGGCTTTTTCCAGCTCATCGAACAGAACAATACCCGGCTTGCTGTAGCTTCCCTGGATCTTGTCCGCATCGAACAGGGTATGGCCTTCCTTGCTGCCCACATAGCCTGGCGGTGCCCCGGTCAGCGCGGAGGCATAGTGTTCCTGGCCCAGGGTATTCATGTCGATACGGCACAGGGCCTGGCGGCTGCCGTGAATCAGCTCCGCCAGGATCTGGACCGTTTCCGTTTTACCTACCCCGGTAGGCCCCATAAGCAGACACACACCCAGGGGGCGGTAACCGGAACCAATGTCCGCCCGGACAACCTGAAGCAGGCCGTCCAGGCGACCCAGGGCCTCATCCTGGCCGACAATGCGCGATTTCAGGGTCCGGGAAAGATGGTCAGGGTCAAAGGTATAGCGGGTCTGCCTCAGGCCCTCTGGCTGCTCCTTCCCGGCAATGACGCTCCGGTTGGCCTCAAGCTGATCATTGATGAAAGGCATAGCTGTTTCCTGTCAGGAACGGGCAGGAGTTTACCCGCCGGCCGATTTCTCTTTGCCTTCCACCGGCAGCTCACCCACCGGGCATTCCGCCACACCAATGGTGCCCCGGGTCATGGCCTCCACGTTTTCCTGGGCCTTCCTGGCATCCATCACCCAGGTGCGGTAGAAGTCGAACGGACAGTCTGCCACCCCCTTGTCGCCATCACCGGAGTTAAAGACGCCGGTATAGCCCCGGTGCAGCAGTTTGAACAGATGGTTCTGGGACTGGTCATTGGCCCTGGCATCGCGGATCTGGCTCACTGACAACTGGGCATACTGCACGCCCATGTCTTCCTCACCACATTCGCCCAGAGTGCGACCATCAAAGCCGATGATGGCGGAATGCCCGAAATAGGAATAGACACCGTCAAAACCGGAGGCATTGGCCACCGCCACATAGCAGTTGTTGGCCCAGGCCATGCTCTTGGCCATCATGACCTGCTGTTCCTTGGCCGGGTACATATAGCCCTGGCAGCGCACGATCAGCTCCGCCCCTTTCATGGCGCAGTCCCGCCAGATTTCCGGGTAGTTGCCGTCATCGCAGATGATCAGGCTGATCTTCATGCCCTTGGGGCCTTCGGTCACATAGGTGGTGTCACCCGGATACCACCCCTCGATCGGACACCAGGGGATACACTTGCGGTATTTCTGGACGACCTCACCCTCGTTGTTGATCAGAACCAGGGTGTTGTAGGGCGCCTTGTTGG
>JBFHSI010000352.1:0-1952 GCA_041591245.1 Marinobacter sp. | reverse complement strand
TAGATCTCCGTCTTGGTTCTGCCCTTGCGTTGAATGTCGTCAGCCAGCAGCTGTTCAAACGCTTCAAGCGATAAAGTTCCCAGATCTTCACCTTTGCGGGTCCTGACGGACACGGCATTGTTTTCGATTTCCTTGTCGCCGGCGACGACAAGATAGGGAACCTTGTTAATAGTGTGCTCGCGGATTTTAAAGCCGATCTTCTCGTTTCTCAAGTCGGCATTAACCCTATACCCCAAAGAATCCAGTTTTTTCGCCAGATTCTCACAATATTCACGCTGATTATCGGTGATATTCAGAATGGCAACCTGGGTGGGTGCCAGCCAGGTCGGGAAGGCACCTTCATATTCTTCGATCAGTATTCCGATGAAGCGCTCAAAAGAGCCCAACACCGCCCGGTGCAGCATGACCGGCGTCCTGCGCTCGGAATTGTCTGCCACATACTGGGCCCCCAGCCGTCCAGGCATGGAGAAATCAACCTGAATAGTGCCACACTGCCATACCCGTCCGATACAGTCTTTCAAAGAAAATTCGATTTTTGGACCGTAAAAGGCACCTTCTCCAGGCAGCAGCTCCCAATCCACACCTTCCCGGTTGAGTGCTTCCTCCAGGGCGGCCTCGGCCTTGTCCCAGACTTCGTCGGAGCCGACCCGTTTTTCCGGGCGGGTGGACAGCTTGTACAGAATATGATCAAAGCCGAAGTCACGGTAGACCTCGTGCAGGAGATCGATAAACCGGGACACCTCTTCCTGAATCGCCTCTTCCTCACAGAAGATATGAGCATCATCCTGGGTAAAGCCACGAACCCGCATCAGGCCATGCAGGGCTCCGGAGGCCTCATTACGGTGACAGGAACCGAACTCGGCAAGGCGCAGAGGCAGATCCTTGTAGCTCTTCAGGCCCTGATTGAACACCTGGATATGACAGGGGCAGTTCATGGGCTTGATGGCGAAGTCATGCTTTTCCGATTCGGTGGTAAACATGTCATCGTGGAACTTGTCCCAGTGCCCGGATTTCTCCCACAGGGTTCTGGACACCACCTGAGGTGTCTTGATTTCCTGGTAGTCGTGGCGGTGCAGCATATCCCGCATGTACTGTTCCAGCTCCTGGTACAGAGTCCAGCCCGCCGGATGCCAGAACACCATACCCGGTGCTTCTTCCTGCATATGGAACAGGTTCAGCTTCTTGCCGATCTTGCGGTGATCACGCTTCTCCGCCTCTTCCAGACGATGCAGATAGGCCTTCAGGTCTTTCTTGTTGCCCCAGGCGGTTCCATACACCCGCTGCAGCTGTTCGTTACTGGTATCACCCCGCCAGTAGGCGCCGGCCACCTTGGTCAGCTTGAACGCCTTGAGCTTGCCTGTGCTGGGCACATGGGGGCCCCGGCAAAGGTCGATAAAATCCCCCTGGCGGTAGAAAGACAGATCCTCATCCCCAGGAATATCCTGAATAATGCGAACCTTGTACTCCTCCCCCATATCCTCGAACAGTTTGATGGCATCCTGACGGGACAGCACGGACCGGGACACAGGAATATCCTGCTTGGCCAGCTCTTCCATGCGTTTTTCGATACGGGCCAGATCTTCGTTGGTGAAGGGGCGCTCATACCGGAAGTCGTAGTAGAAGCCGTTGTCCACAACCGGCCCGATGGTCACCTGCGCCTCAGGGAACAGTTCCTTGACCGCCATTGCCAGCAAGTGGGCTGTGGAGTGACGGATAATATCCACCCCTTCCTCGTCCCGGTCAGTGATAATTGCCAGCTCAACATCTTCCTCAATCCGATAACTGGTATCCACCAGCTTGCCATTGACCCTACCGGCAAGAGCGGCCTTGGCAAGTCCGGCGCCAATATCGGCGGCGACATCATGAACGGTTACGGATTCGGAAAAACTGCGATGGCTGCCATCGGGCAGGGTTACGACGGGCATAGTGGCTCCTGACTCTGTTACTCAGTG
>JBFHSI010000351.1:0-1978 GCA_041591245.1 Marinobacter sp. | reverse complement strand
TTCCTTCATGATCCGCAGGGCCTGTTCCGAATCCAGGCGGGCAAAGGCATCCAGGGCGTCGTGCAGCATGCTCAGAACATGGCTGCCGATATGGCGAACCTCGGTATAGCCCCGGGGTGCCTGGCCTTCTTCAGAAAGTTTCAGGGCAAGCTTGGCTATTTTCTTGGCCTCGTCACCCACCCGCTCCAGGTCTGCCACCATCTTGATCACAGAAATCACCAGCCGCAGGTCCCGGGCGGTGGGCTGACGACGGGCAATAATCAGGGTCGCCTCCTCGTCAATATCCATCTCCATACGATCGACTTTCTTGTCACCGATACGGGTTTCCTCGGCAAGACTGCCATCCCCGTCCACCAGAGCCTTGATGGCGTTTTCAATCTGGGACTCAACCATTCCCCCCATGGTCAGGAACTGGGTTTTCAGCTCCATCAGCTCATTGTTGAACTTGTGGGAAATGTGATCCCCGTATACTTCATCCTTTTGCGTAGGCATGCTGTCTTCTCCAATGTGTCCCGGAACCGGATCTAGCCAAAGCGACCGGTAATATAGGATTCGGTCAGTTCGTGTTCAGGCGCGGTAAATACTTTGTTGGTTTCATTCACTTCCACCAGGTGCCCGAGATGGAAATAGGCAGTGCGATGGGAAACCCGTGCCGCCTGCTGCATGGAGTGGGTTACGATCACAATGGTGTAACTCTCCGACAGTTCCGCAATCAGCTCTTCCACCTTGGCCGTGGCAATGGGATCCAGGGCTGAACAGGGCTCATCCATAAGCACCACTTCCGGACTCACGGCAATGGCCCGGGCGATACACAGGCGCTGTTGCTGACCGCCGGACATGCCGGTGGCCGTGGCATCCAGCCGGTCCTTCACTTCATTCCACAGGCCGGCCTTGCGCAGACTGCTTTCCACGATACCGTCCAGATCGGACTTGCGGTTGGCAAGGCCGTGGATGCGCGGGCCGTAGGCCACATTGTCATAGATGGACTTGGGGAAAGGGTTCGGCTTCTGGAACACCATGCCCACACGGGCACGCAGTTCCACCACGTCCCGCTTGGGGTCGTAGATATCCTGGTCATCCAGTGCCAGGGAGCCTTTCACCTTGCAGATGTCGATGCTGTCGTTCATCCGGTTCAGGCAGCGCAGGAAGGTGGATTTGCCGCAACCGGACGGACCGATAAAGGCAATAACTTCATTGCGGGTAATATCCAGGCTGATGTTCTTGATCGCCCGGCTCTCACCGTAAAACACCTCCACATTGCGCAGCTTGAACTTGGGGTCATCGGAGAAAGGCATACCGACGGTTTTGCCCTCTTCAATTACCGTATCAGCAGGCCGGGATTCCGCTGGCGCCACAATATCTGCATCCGGCTGGACCTGTTCACTGGTCATGGTTGAATTCATGATATTCATTGCAGTTCTCCTTACCACCGGCGCTCAAGGCGTTTACGCATCCAGATAGCCAATGCATTCATACTGATCAGGAAGGCCAGCAGCACCATAATGGCGGCCGACGCACGTTCGATAAAGGCCAGTTCCGGACTGCCGGCCCACAGGAAAACCTGCACCGGAAGCACCGTGGCCGAGTCAAAGAATCCTTCCGGCACATCCACGATAAAGGCCACCATACCAATCAACAGCAAAGGCGCGGTTTCACCCAGGGCCTGCGCCATACCGATAATGGAACCGGTAAGCATGCCCGGCATGGCCAGAGGCAGCACATGGTGCAGTACCACCTGCATTTTCGAGGCACCAATACCTTCCGCCGCTTCCCGGATGGAAGGCGGCACGCTCTTGATGGCGGCACGGCTGGAAATAATGATGGTAGGCAAAGTCATCAGGGTCAGCACCAGGGCACCGACTACCGGCACTGACCGGGGCATGCCAAACAGGTTGATAAACACCGCCAGGCCCAGCAGGCCGAAGATGATGGACGGTACCGCGGCCAGGTTATTGATATTGACCTCGATAAAGTCCGT
>JBFHSI010000350.1:0-1998 GCA_041591245.1 Marinobacter sp. | reverse complement strand
TGCCCCGTCCCACGAACGGGTGATCACCACCCTGGAACACTGGGGCGTGAATGCCAACGAGGTGTTTTTCCTTGGAGGCATGAAAAAGGACCGGATCCTGAACGTACTCCGGCCCCATATGTTCTTTGACGACCAGCGCTCCCACCTGCAATCCGACGCCGGGGACATCCCCATGGTGCACATTCCTTTCGGGGTGGCGAACAAGGGGGAGCCGGCCCCCGAATCAGCCTGAAAGGCTCACCATTTCCAGGTCTGATATCAGAAGCTGCCAGCCCGCACCTTTTCGGGGAACTCTCATTTTAGGCACTCAAATCCGGCACCAGACCGGTGCATGACCCCGCCTGACCCGCAACAGAAACTGTCGCGGTTGTGCATTGTGCACAGTCCCGGTACCGGTTCTGGAGCATTCACGGCCAGTATCCCGGCCATGGCACGAAGGTTGCCAACTTTCCTGCGGACTACTCACAAACGGGAGAGATGGCAATGACGACTCAGACAACTCCTCAGGAGCAGGATTACCCCCTGAGCGCGGTCCCCATGGATCAGCGCAAAAGCTTATGGTCCATGGGGCTGGTACTCCTGGGCTTCACCTTCTTCACGGCCACCATGTGGGCCGGCGGCAGTGTGGGCGTGGCCTTTGATTTTCCCACCATGCTGATGGTGCTTGCCGCAGGCAATCTGCTGCTGGGCATTTACGCTGCAATCCTGGGATATATCGCAGCAAAAACCGGCCTGAATACCGCCCTTATGAGCCGCTACACCTTTGGCGAGGTAGGCAGCAAACTGTCTGATTTTATCCTCGGTTTCACCCAGATCGGCTGGTATGCCTGGGGTACAGCTACCATGGCGATACTACTGGTCAAGCTCACCGGCCTGTCTGAAGCCTGGACAACGCCACTGATGGTGGTATTCGGATTCGGCTTCTGTATCACCGCCTTTATTGGCTACCGGGGGCTGGAGTTGCTGTCCCGCTTTGCCGTGCCGGCGATGATTGTTCTGGTCGCGGTCAGCATGTTTATTGCCACCTCCGATGCGGGTGGTTTCAGCGGCCTGATGGCCATCACCCCCACCGGGGACATGTCCATAGCTGCCGCCATCACCCTGGTATTCGGCACCTTTGTCAGCGGCGGGACCCAGGCCACCAACTGGACCCGTTTTGCCACCTCCGGCAGAACCGCAGTTATCGCCACACTGCTCGCCTTCTTTCTGGGTAACGGCCTGATGACCCTGATCGGCGCCTTTGGTGCCCTTGTCTATCAGCAGGCGGATATCGTGGACATTATGGTGGCCCAGGGGCTGGCAACTCTGGGTATTCTGATGCTGTTCCTGAACCTCTGGACCACCCAGGACAATACCGTTTACAACTTTGCCGTTGCCGGATGCAACATGTTGCGTACCCGCAGGCGCCGGACGGTCACCATCGGTGGTGCAGCCATAGGCACAGTCCTGGCGGTCCTGGGTATGTATGAATGGCTGATTCCCTTCCTGATTCTTCTGGGTACATTTATTCCCCCCATTGGTGGAGTCATCATGGCCAGCTACTTTATTGGCTACAAACGCCAGTACCCGGCTCTGGAAACCACCACCCTGCCCGCATTCAATCTGCCGGGGCTGGCTGCCTACGCCATCGGTTCCGGCGCAGCCTACTTCTCCACATGGATTGCGCCTTTGGTGGGCGTTCTGGTGGCGGCGCTGAGCTATGGTGTAATCCTGGTGGTTGCCGATGCGGTACGGGAGCGCCGTGCCCAGGTACTGAGGAGCATCTGAGCCATGACACCCAGATGCCACCAGATACCGGAACTTCCTGGCCTGGAAACTATCTGCCTCCGGGGTGGTGCCTCAGGGGCCGGCAATACAGTCCGCTGGCCCTATGTGGCCGAGAACCGCTCCTTCAAAAGCTGGGTCAAGGGCGGCGAACTGGTTTTCGTGACCGGAATCAGCCGCCACCGGGACCCTGGCAATCTGGCTGAGTGCCTGTATGAAGGAAAGGACTGCCAT
>JBFHSI010000349.1:0-2006 GCA_041591245.1 Marinobacter sp. | reverse complement strand
GCACACCCTTGAGTGGGAACCGGCTAACGCCCTCCCCCAGTTCTGCCTGAGACGTAAACACCCGCTCACGGATCTGCTCCGGGCTGGCGTTGATCAGCTCTTTCGGGTCTTCGCGCAAGTCGTAGACAATCACCAGGTTCTTGTTGGTGGGATGCTCCGCCACCGGAGCCACCAGAGCGCAGCAGCCCCGGCTGGCGGGATATTTGGAGGACACATGGAACACCGGCTTCATGGTGGTCGTATCCAGCATGGTCCGCACCGAATGCTTGTCCTTGTTGTTCAGAACAAAATCAAACAGTTTGGGCTGCTTCTCCCGGATCAGACGGGCCAGGGCAATGGTGGCCTCAACGTCCGACATGGCATCGTGGGCGCTTTCGTGGGCAATACCGTTGGCGGCGGTCAGCTCTTCCAGCCGGAAGCTGGGGCTGCCATCTTCCTTGCGGGGCCAGTTGATGCCTTCCGGACGCAGGGCATAGGTAAGGCGCACCATGTCGATGATGTCCCAGCGGGAATTACCGTTCTGCCATTCCCGGGCATAGGGGTCCCGCAGGTTGCGGTACAGGGTGTGGCGGGTAACCTCATCATCGAAGCGCAGGCTGTTGTAGCCCACCACACAGGTGCCGGGCTGACTGAAGGCCTCGTTGATCAGGGCAATAAACTCGGCTTCCGGATAGCCATCGGCCAGGGCCTTCTGGGGCGTAATGCCGGTGATAAGGCAGGCTTCCGGGGATGGCAGGTAGTCATCCGTCGGCTTGCAGTAGATCACCAGCGGCTCTTCGATAATATTGAGGTCCGCATCGGTTCGCACGCCGGCAAACTGGGAGGGGCGGTCGTGAACCGGGTCTACGCCGAAGGTTTCGTAATCATGCCAGTAAAACGAGCGAATCAAGGTAAGGGACTCCTGCACGGATGGGTTTCAACCGGTTCCGGCGAAGTCTAGCAGATACCGGGAAAATGCCGGAATCCTGAGGCCGCAAATGTTCAGAAAATGCCGGTGCCCCGGTCAATATAGTGAGTCTGCTCCCGGGCCAGGCCATCACCTGTCAGGGTATTGATATTCACCGTCATGCTGGTGGGAATATTCAGAAACACGCCCTGGGCGGCCTGAATCACACCGGCTCCGTCCAGAGTCTGCCAGTCTACATTCTCCTGCTGAAAGCCAACGAAAAAGTCATCGGTAAAGCCAGTGGTACCGTCACCATTGTCGGTTCCCACCGTGAGAGACCTGAGCTGGGACAGGGGGGCGCAGAGAATGCCGGTGGCGCAATCCGTGGCCACGGAGTCAATCCCGATATGGGTGGCCCGGTAACTGGTGGCAACGGTGTCCGAGCTGAACAGGGTGGCAGGGGTGACCGTTCCGGTAGCGTCTTCAATCTGCAGTCCGATATTGCCGCTGAAGGTTGTCGTATCCGATGACACCACCCCCCGGGCCAGACCGAACCCGAACCTGAAGCCCGCCAGTTCATCCCCGGCTTTTGCCAGCTCCATATAAGGAAGCATGGCTTCGAAAGGCACCTGCTCACCGACAGCATAGGTGTTGCCGTTGTACTGAATGCGGGAAGCGTCCCGGGAAATATGGCCGAGGGCCACATCGGTGGCGGAAAAATCGATACCCGTATCGGTCACCCCCATCTGCAGGTCATCGATATTGACCCGGGCTTCCACCTCCATACCCAGGGTCATCCGGGTAAAGTCGTGAACCCCATCGGAGAGGTTTTCCACTTCCATAAAGGCCTGGCCGGTCACCTCCCCCAGACGTTCATCGGAAAGGGAATGCATTTCGGCCCGGGAAACAGGTGTCGCCCCAAGGGAAAAGATGACAATAGCAGCGTATCCGTACGCCTGCGTTTTCATGGTAATCGCCTCAGGTTTTATTATTTTACGGCTGACACTTCACTATATCGGAGCTATTCCGCCAGCAGGCGTGAGCACCATCACAAACTCCGTCAATTCACTACAGAATTTGCGATACCCGCTATTCCTGCCCGCCCAACATTACCGTAATG
>JBFHSI010000348.1:0-2013 GCA_041591245.1 Marinobacter sp. | reverse complement strand
GCAGTTTGGCCGGTTTTATCAATGTTCTTTCCGCTGGCGGCTCCATGATAACCCTGCCATTGCTGATGTTCCTGGGGTTGCCACCGCAGGTGGCCAATGGCACCAACCGGGTGGCCGTCACCCTGCAGAGCGTCACCGCCGTTGGCAGCTTCTACCGGATGGGGCACGGCAACCTGAAGGTGAGTGTGCATCTGGCTGTTCCCGCCGTGCTGGGGGCACTGATCGGTGCCTGGATGGCTACCCGGGTTCCGGATGAGATATTCAATCTGGTGCTGGTGGTGGCCATGCTGGGGGCTTCCGTATTCATGCTGTTGCCGCAACCGGTACTCAGCACCCGGCCACTGACTACGGACCGGTTGGGTCCGGCCATCTATCTGGCGATGTTTGTGATCGGAATCTACGGCGGCTTTATTCAGGTCGGAGTCGGGGTTCTGTTCATTGTGGTCCTGTACCACATACTGAAGATCGATCTGCGTCAGGTGAATGTTCTGAAGGTGTCCATCGTGCTGCCCTTTACTCTGGCTGCGCTGCTGGTTTTTGCCGCTAACGGCCAGGTGCGCTGGGTGATGGGGCTGACCCTGGCGGCCGGCAATATCTGTGGGGCGTTCATGGCGGTCAGGGTGAACCTGAGTCCGAAAGGTGGGCTCTGGGTGAAGTGGCTGACGCTGGTGATGGTTGCCGCCATACTGGTGCGCCTGCTTCTGTACTGAGCAGAAACAGAAAACGCCAGCCCGGAGGCTGGCGTTTCTGATGGTCTTACCTCAAAGCTTCAGTGCTCAGGCAACGTTCGCCTTGGCAGCCTTTTCGGTATAGCTTTCCATCTTGTCGAAGTTGAGATAGCGATAGATCTCTTTCGACATGCTGTTCAGGTTCTTGGCGTATTCCATGTACTCTTCCGGAGTCGGAAGCTTGCCAAGTACCGCACCCACAGCAGCCAGTTCCGCAGAGGTCAGGTACACGTTGGCACCATCACCCAGGCGGTTCGGGAAGTTACGGGTGGAGGTGGACAGAACTGTGGAGTTCGGAGCCACACGTGCCTGGTTACCCATGCACAGGGAGCAGCCCGGCATTTCGGTGCGTACACCGGCGGTGCCGTAGATGTTGAAGTAGCCTTCTTCCATCAGCTGGGCCTGATCCATCTTGGTAGGCGGAGACATCCACATGCGGGTGCTCAGGGCGCCCTTGTGTTGTGCCAGCAGCTTACCGGCAGCCCGGAAGTGACCGATGTTGGTCATGCAGGAGCCGATGAAGACTTCGTCAACCTTGGCGCCAGCAACTTCAGACAGGAACTTGGCGTCGTCCGGGTCGTTCGGGCAGCACACGATAGGCTCTTTGATGTCGGCCAGATCGATTTCGATGACGTGGGCGTACTCGGCATCTTTGTCGGCACGCATGAGTTTCGGATCGGCCAGCCACTCTTCCATCTTGCAGGCGCGGCGTTCCAGGGTACGGGCATCGCCATAACCTTCGGCGATCATCCAGCGCAGCATGGTGATGTTGGAGCGCAGGTACTCAGCCACGGACTCTTCAGACAGGTTGATGGTACAACCGGCAGCGGAGCGTTCGGCAGAAGCATCAGACAGTTCGAATGCCTGTTCTACGGTCAGTTGTTCCAGACCTTCGATTTCCAGGATGCGACCGGAGAATTCGTTGATCTTGCCCTTCTTCTCAACGGTCAGCAGGCCTTGCTTGATACCGTACAGGGGAATGGCGTGTACCAGGTCACGCAGGGTGATGCCCGGCTGCATTTCGCCTTTGAAGCGAACCAGTACAGACTCCGGCATATCCAGCGGCATAACGCCGGTAGCGGCTGCGAAGGCCACCAGACCGGAACCCGCCGGGAAGGAGATACCCATGGGGAAACGGGTGTGGGAGTCACCACCGGTACCTACGGTATCCGGCAGCAGCATACGGTTCAGCCAGGAGTGGATGATGCCGTCGCCAGGACGCAGGGCAACACCGCCACGATCCCGCATGAAGTCCGGCATGGTGTGTTGCATTTCCACGTCGATG
>JBFHSI010000347.1:0-2041 GCA_041591245.1 Marinobacter sp. | reverse complement strand
TGAATGGGATGCCCGGCCCTACAGCAGCCTGGTGTACCTGTCTTCAAGCCAGAGTTACCGGAATGGCGCCGATTCCGGGTGGACCACTTCCATGACTCTGGGGGTGCTTGGTCTGGATGTTTTCAAATCCGGCCAGAATAGTATTCACAAAATGATAGGCAGTGACCGGGCAGAGGGCTGGGACCACCAGATTTCCAATGGTGGCGAACCGACCTTCCGTTATTCAGCAGCTTACCATCAATATCTCGAAACAGACTCACCTGACCCGCAGCTCAAGTTCACCTACTTCGGTTCGGTCGGCTACCTTACGGAATTCGGTGCGGCGCTGGTTTTCCGGGATGGCCTGATTTCCTCACCGGATAACCGTTTCAATCCTGAGCTGATGGCCTATGGGGAAAGTGCACCCTCTGCCGCACTGGCAGGTGGAAGGGAGAACTATTTCTGGGGTGGAGTATCCGTCAAAGCCCGGGCCTACAATGCCTTTCTGCAGGGCCAGTTCCGGGATTCGGATCATGAACTGAGCGCCAGCGACCTGAATGTTCTGCTGGTGGAAGCCTGGGCTGGCTACACCCACAGCTTTGGCTCCGGCACCGAACTGAGTTATGTGCTTCGGGTTCAGAGCTCCGAAATCCGGGATGGCAAAGGCGACCGGACTCTGTCCTGGGGCGGCCTGGTGCTGAGCCAGAGGCTCTGAGCCCATCAGCGGTCTTGCCCGCAGCTGAAAGTGATGCCGAGTCAGCTGGCTATTCCAGATCCAGCACAACCGGCAGGTTAGTGGGCTCATAGCGGGCGGTGCAGATGCTGGCGTTGATCAGGCGGGTGTTGCCGCGCTGGTAGAGCCCGTAGCCTTCGTGAATATGGCCAAAGATGTGGGCTTTCAGGGCAAGCTGATCAATCCGTTCCAGCAGATCCAGACACCCAACGTTCAGGCTTTTGAACCCCATATCCGCCATATCTCCTATGCCCTTGGGTGGCCCGTGGGTAATGAGCACATCCGTGTTTTCCGGAATCTCCTGCCAGCGCTGGTACAAAGCCTCGCCCCGGTCGAGCATAAACGCCCAGTTCATAAACATGGGCGTCCAGGGCGATCCCCAGAAGCGAATGTCATCAATTTCGACACCGCTGTCTTCCAGGTAAATGGCATTGGACAAGGCTGCCCGGGCTTCATCGGGAATATCCTGAAATGCCCAGTCGTGATTGCCGGCTACAACAATTTTGTGGCGGTGCGGGAGTGTACCCAGCCAGTCGTTCAGCTCTTCAATGTTTTCCAGCGAGCCCTGAGCCAGGCTGTCGCCGGCATGGATGAGCACATCCCCGTCGGGAATCTCCGGCATTCGCAGATGCATGCTGTGGGTGTCGGATATACAGACCAGTCTCATGAAATTACCGCCCGGGAAATTGCTGTTTTCCCGGAGAATATACAACACAAGGCCCCGCAGCATGAACTGCGGGGCCCCGTTGGTTAGCGGTATGGGAAGATCATCCCCTTATGATTTGTGTATCTGTGCTGCTGCGTCGTCGGCTACCTGGTGAACAGCTTTGGTCGGATAGCTGGATTCCTCATGGTGCCGGTCTGCCTGTCCATTCATCGCCAGGGCAGTTGCAGCAGAGAAGGAGAGAGCAATAGCAGCGGCAATCAGTGTCAGCTTTTTCATATCCTGTACCTCGTTCGTTTTGGTGAGACGCGGGGTTGTGCCATGTGGCCACAGACCTCGCTTACAGGGTTTAGACTCAGCCGGGTTTGCGTTGTTACAGATTTTCTTTCAGGCCTGACGGATGGGAGAGCGCTTGCAGTCCTCTGTGGTAGTTAGCGCAGTAGCTCTGCCAGGCGGGCCTGTCCTGGCAGTATGACTGACGGTACCAACCACGGATGTCATATGATTCTATGGGAGGTGCCTTGCACTGAGATAAGTTACTGTTCTTAAAGCTGTATGTATGCCTTGCCGAGGTGGTTGCGGGACTGCGAGTCACTGGGTAATATTTGTTTGTTTTGAAGGCTAAGGAAAGGAGAAAGCACAATGGACTGTCCCACGATTTCGGG
>JBFHSI010000346.1:0-2085 GCA_041591245.1 Marinobacter sp. | reverse complement strand
GGGGGCGGATACCCTGGGTGCCACCCTGTCCAAGAGACGGGCTGCTGAAATGGTGGCCGCAGCCTTTACCAGTGACCTGCTGGATCGCCTGGGAACCCCCGATGGGTTGCGGGATATTGCGGAGCGGGAGCATGACGACATGTTCAGTTCCCGGCCCGGGAAGCCCTTGCCCTCCGCCAGACTTGACCACCTGAGGGAAGAAGATTCCGCATCCTTGAACCCCACCAACATGGGGCGCAAGGGCAGAACTGCGGCCCGCCAGACCCGTACCGGGAAGGTGAGTCCCGTGCCGGTATGGCGGGACAAGGTGACGTTCAGAAAAGCGGGAGAGAAGATCCGCAGCGCCGGGCGGAGTATTGATGAAAAGGATATAAACACGGCCATCAAGGGCAAGGGCCGGCGTACGGTGGAGCGTCCTGCTCCCCGGATATTCATGCCCCAGCCACCCTCAATCGCCATAAAAGGCGCCAGGCCCAGTCTGCGTCACCATCTTGACGGTCTGTATGATGATGACGGCCGGTTGCGTTGTCGCTACCCGAATGAAGCCGTGAAGGGCATCAAGGGGGTGGTTAATGCACGGGATCTGGTGCCAACCCTGGGATCTGGTGCCATTCCTCCTGAGGTCCTGACCGTTGTGCGCGAGGCCATGGTACTGAACCCCTACTGCAGCCGCTGGCTGGCCAGGGCCGCTGCGGAAAATGAAGAAATACTGCCCCAGTTCCAGAACCGTATCGAAGGGGAAATGCTGCGGGTATTTTCCATGGATGGCCGATATGACGGCAGCGGGGAGTATACCCTGGCCGCAAACCTGGTCAGTCCTCAGGCGCCTACCAGGGGAGGTTGGCAAACTGTCGCTTTTACCGAATCAGCTATTGGCAAACAGGCCGCCGCCGAACTGTCCAGGGCTTCCTATCTGGCAGGCTTCAACCCAAGCCCGGTGGGGGTAACCGCCTGGCGTCAACCCTGGGTACCCCTGTGGCTGGAATGGCGGGTAGAGCTGGAAGGTTCCACCCGCATCGGAGACTGGCAGCTGGATGATCTGGAGCTGAAACGCAGGGGTGAATCTGCGGATGTCCAGATGATTGAAATCAGCGGGCGAAGTCCCATCAGCCGGGGCCTTGATACCGCCCTTCATACCAGTATTGAACGCTGGATCAGGGCTGAGCAGGAAAGGGAAGCCACCGGTGACACGCTTACCGGTTCGCAACAGAACTCCCTTGAGGCCCTGGCTGATTTTCTGGAACCTCTGGATCTGGCATCCGCCTCACTGGACGGCATACGGGAACAGCTTCTGGGGCTGGATTACCGGGGCGGTTTCTTCTCGGATCCGGGGGCAGATGACCGTCCCCGGGTGGTAGCTGATCCCCTGCCTCTGTTCGGAGGAACCCTGACATTCCGTGCCCTTCGTCTGGTGGATGCTTTTGGCCGGGTACTGGACGTACCCACCGACAGCATTCGCAAAACCACTCCATTGGAGGTGGACGGTGCCCCGTCTGCCATGACCATGCCGGTGCGTATTCAGGGCGGTGCCCGCTGGCTGTTCCGGCTGGTGGACCCGGGCTATCAGGGAGATCCGGCTCAGGCGCCGGAAGCCTTTGTGAACCAGATGGAGCCGGAGCTGGCCGTAAACCCTGTAGCCGGTTTTCTGCTCCCGGACCATATTGACGAATCCCTGGAGGCCTTCGATAACCAGGGTAATCCCCTGGGGCAGATCAGCCATCACGAACTGACCGGGTCGGTGCGCTGGGAACCTGCTCCGGGCCGGCCTCTGCCACCGGGAGCAGGCCCCATGGCGGAACTTCCGGTAGCCGCTACCCCCGTGGGCAAGCTGGTTGCGGGCGTTATCCGCTCGGATATCCGTGAGCGGGACAGCCAGCTTCCGCCCACCGAAAGCTCCCTGGCAGCCATGTTACGGGCCATCGACAGTACCCTCTGGACCGTGGATACCTACAGCGCCCTTGGTTCCGGTCATGTTGCCGGGTTGGTGGGTCGGCCCATTGCGGTGGTCAAGGCAACCCTGAGGCTGGATATTCCCGATGACCTGGATGATGTTCAGGTGGCTTCCGATGCAGAGGCCACCGCCAG
>JBFHSI010000345.1:0-2110 GCA_041591245.1 Marinobacter sp. | reverse complement strand
TTCTGTAATGAGTACTGCAAAAGGAATGGCAGCCCTGCCCAGAAACCTGATAACCATGCTGGTTACCACCGCAGTACTGCTGGTGGTGCTTCTGCTGATCAACCAGCCCCTGCAGAATACCAGTGCTCCCCAGGGTATTGTCAGCTTCCAGCTGGCGGGAACAGCAGACCATGCCCTGGCTATCATCCGCAGCTGGGGGGCGGAAGATCTGATCTGGGCAAAGGCCTCCCTGTGGCTGGATTTCCTGTTTATTCCCGCTTATCTGCTGGCCCTGCTGCATCTGACCAACCATTTCATGAAGGACCGGCCCGGAGTCAGGGAACGCACCATCGCCCGCTGGGTCCGGGCCCTGTTCCTGACTGCAGGCGTCAGCGATACCACCCAGAATATTCTTCTGCTGAACAATTTCCACCCACCCGATGACACCTTTACCCTCTATGCCACTGTCTGTGCACTGGTGCGCTACACGGGGCTGGCACTGGGTATCGCCGGGCTGGTCATCATCCGGGCATCACGCCGGCACCCTCCCGTGCACAGCTGAGGGCTTCCAGCGCAATAATCAGCAATCAGTCAATACGCCGGAACAGCAGATCCCAGACTCCGTGGCCCAGGCGCTCGCCCCGTTTCTCGAACTTGGTCACCGGACGGTCATCAGGGCGCGGTGAAAACTCCCCGGGCCCAAGCGTGTTGGTGAATCCCTCGGCCACCAACATCACTTCCATCATGTGCTCCGCGTAGTTTTCCCAGTCCGTGGCCAGGTGCAGTATGCCCCCCACACGCAGCTTCTGACGAATACGCTGAACAAATTCCGGCTGAATCAGCCGCCGCTTGTTGTGCTTTTTCTTGTGCCAGGGATCCGGGAAAAACACCATGACCCGGTCCAGACAGCCATCAGGCAGACACAGGTCAATAACGTCATTGGCGTCGATATTGTATACCCGGACATTTTCCAGGCCCCGGTCCTCGATTTCCTTGAGCAGGGCACCCACCCCGGGCAGATGCACCTCAACGCCGATAAAGTCCTGATCCGGCGCCGCCTCCGCCATTTCCGCCAGGGATTTGCCCATGCCAAAGCCGATTTCCAGGTTCAGGGGCGCGTCACGGCCAAATAGCTGGCGGGGATCAATCAGCCCATCTTCCCGGGTCAGGCCATATTTGGGCCAGCTGCGGTCATAGGCCTTTTTCTGGCCCTCGGTCATCCGCCCCTGGCGCAGCACAAAACTGCGCACTCCCCGGCGGGTGGTTACCGGCGACTCCGGAGCGCCCTGGCCCGGGTCCTGCGCGTCGTTCTGGTCGGTCATCTGGTGTCCTCAACCGCAAGCTGCGGGTCTGGTTATGGAAAATCGGGCGCCAGTTTACCAGAGTCCGCCGGTTCAGGAAGACACCGGCGAATTCCGTTCCTGCTGCCGGTCCAGCTGACGATAGCCCAGAGCCTCCACCAGGTGCTTCTGCTGCAACTCATCGCTGCCATCCAGGTCCGCCAGGGTTCTGGCCACCCGCAATATCCGGTGCAGGGCCCGGGCCGACAACCCCAGTTTTTCCATAGCGCCGGACAACAGGCGCTCGCCGTTACTGTCCAGGCGGCACACATGCTGCAGCTCACGGCCTGACAGTTCCGAGTTCAGCCGGCCCCGGACACTCTGCCGCGCCCGTGCTTCGGCCACCCGTTCCCGGACCGGAGCACTGGGCTCACCACCGCCCGGCTGCAGCAACAGTTCGGCACCCTGCACCGGCACTTCCACATGCAGATCAAAGCGATCCAGCAGAGGTCCGGAGAGCCTGGAGCGATAACGCTGAATCTGCAGAGGGGTACACCGGCATTCAATAGTGGGATGGCCACTATAGCCGCAGGGACAGGGGTTCATGGCGGCTACAACCAGAAAACGGGCGGGAAAACGCACCTGGCGGGCAGCGCGGCTGATGGCAATTTCTCCGGTTTCCATGGGCTCCCGGAGAACTTCCAGAACCCGGCGATCAAATTCCGGCAGCTCATCCAGAAACAGGACTCCCCGGTGTGCCAGGGAAATTTCTCCAGGCCGGGGATTACTGCCACCGCCCACCATGGCCACCGCCGATGCGGTATGGTGCGGCGCCCGGAACGGTGGCTGGC
>JBFHSI010000344.1:0-2129 GCA_041591245.1 Marinobacter sp. | reverse complement strand
TGCAGGGTGGTTTCCGTTGCCGGCGTGGCCGGGTGGGAATGGCAGAGTACGTCCTTGCGTCCGCTGTTGTGGCTGATCAGGTGGTTGGCCAGCAGGGCCACCCGGTGACCGTAACGGAAGGTGTAGCTGAGGGTTTGCTCCAGGGGGCTTTCAAACTCGTCGCTGAAGCGTTTGAGAATAAACTCCGGACGGGCGCCCCGGAACTCGTAAATGGTCTGGTCCGGATCCCCCACCACTGTCACCCGGGCCCGGTCACCGGCGATATAGCGCAGCAGCAGATGCTGGATCTCGTTGGTGTCCTGGTATTCATCCACCAGGATCAGGTCCATCTTGTTGCCCACCAGCCGCTGCAGGGGCGGATTCTGATGTATGGCCATGACCGGTTCGTACAGCATGTCGGCATAGCTGATGCGGCTCTGGCTTTTGCGCCACTGCTCGAAGCCGTGGAACAGATCAATCAGATACCTGTGCTTGCTGCCGTAGCCCAGCTCCTCGAAGACCTTTTCCGCCGGTGACAGGGTGGTCTTCACCAGATCGATAAAACCGGTGGCGGTTTCCACGAAATCCTTTTTGTTGCGGCGGATTTCATCGGCCATGTCTTCCGGTGCCAGCTGGCGGGTCAGTTGCCAGGCCTGAAAACTGATTTCCTGATCGGTAAGGATCTTCTGGGCAAAGTCGGGCAGAAAGCCTTCCCGGACAAAGCGTTTGTACAGGCGAAAGCCCATGGCGTGATAGGTGCGGATTTCCGGAAGCGCCAGCCCGCTTTGCTGACACACCTCCTGCAGCTTGCGCTCGAAATCCACCCGGGCACTGCGGTTGAACATGAGTACCAGCATGCGGGCGGGATCGTGGCCCTGCTGCAGCAGATAGCGGATGCGCCAGGCCAGGGTGGAAGTCTTGCCACTGCCGGCCACGGCGGTAATCACCGAGTGCTCGTAGCCGGCGGTAATAATGGCTTTCTGTTCGTCGGTCAGGAAATCCGGCAGGTCGGCAGACGCGCTGGCAGGGGGTGTCGTTGGCATGGCGCTATTGTAGCGGGCAACTGGCGCAGCGGGTACCGGTACCGCATAATCCGCCGGAACCCTGTGCATTCATAAACCCCGGGTCGAAGGATTCCGACACATGACAGACGCTGTTCCCGTCCCTGCAGATACTTCAGCCTGGCGCACCCTGCAGGACCAGCTGGCCCGCCGGGGTGAGCGGCGGCTGGTGTTGCTGGATGGTGACCGCGACCAGTCTCTGGGCTGGCTGCAGTCCCTGTTGCCGGCACTGGATCCGGAACCGGGGCTGTGGACGGGGCCGGAGGCGGAATGTCCGGATTCCCGGCTGATCACAGTGGCAGCCCGCAAGGCCAGACAGTGGCTGGGCCGGGAGCTGGCGGTAGTGGTCTGGGATGGCTGGCAGGGCAATCCGCCGGACAGTCTGGCCGCTATCAGCGGTTGCCTGCGGGCCGGCGGTTTGCTGTTCTGGCTGATGCCGCCACTGGTGCAGTGGTCCCGGTTCGAGGATCCGGACTATGAAAGAACCGGGCTGGCTCGGGCTCCGGAACACCCCTTTGCCGCCCGTATGGCGGCGATTCTTGAGCAGGACCCGGATCTGATCCGGGTCAGTTCCGGTGCCCGGGTGCAGCTGCCGGTACTGCCGCCGCCACAGGGTGAGTTTTTCGCAGGCACTACCGAAGACCAGCAGGCACTGCTGCAGGAACTGGTGCGCTTTGGCATGGGGCGGCGCCGGCGTCCTCTGGTGATCACTGCCGACCGGGGCCGGGGCAAGTCCGCGGCTCTGGGCATGGCCGCTGCGCGGCTGTTGCTGCAGGGGCGCCGGCAGATTCTGGTGACGGCGCCATCCGCAGACCAGGTACAGACCCTGTTCCATCATGCCCGCCTGGAACTGGCGGATGAGGTTGCTCAGGCCGGCCCCGGATTGCTGGAAACCCGCACCGGCGCCTGTCTGCGTTTTCTGGAAATGCAGGAGCTGTTGGCCAAGGAACCGGAAGCCGAAGTGGTCATGGTGGACGAGGCGGCAGCCATTCCGGCGCCATTGCTGAAGCGGGTGCTGCTGGGCTGGCCCCGGGTGGTCTTTGCTTCCACCGTACATGGCTATGAAGGCACCGGGCGCGGCTTTGCCAT
>JBFHSI010000343.1:0-2155 GCA_041591245.1 Marinobacter sp. | reverse complement strand
GCACCTGGATCTCACCACCTTCACCAATACGGTGCTCCACCCCCGGGTTGGCCATACCCACGGTGCCCGGCCGGGCCAGTCCGGGCCGGTTCACATGGGAATAACCGAAGTTTTCCGACATGCCATAGACTTCCAGCAGCTCCAGCCCCAGATTCCGGTACCAGCTGATAATTTCGGCTGACAGGGGCGCGGCACCGGTCAGTGCAACCCGGCAGTGATCCAGCCCCAGTTGCCGCAACATCTTTTTCTTCACCAGCGAACCCACTACCGGGATACGGAACAGCAGTTTCTGCCGGCCCGGAGACACCCGGGCGTTGATGGCCAGATAGAATTTCATCCACAGCCGGGGTACCGAGAAAAACAGCGTGGGCCTGGCCCGCTGCAGATCCTGCTGGAAGGTGTCCAGGGAGTTGGCAAAATACAGGCGGAAGCCGAAGTACAGGGACTGGGTCTGCACCGCCGCACGCTCCGCCACATGGGCCAGCGGCAGGTAGGACAACATGCGTTCCTCCCGGGTGATCGGGAACATCTGCTGCAGGCCGTCGGCCGCCGCCATCATGTTCCGGAAGCTGTGCATCACCCCCTTGGGCCGGCCTGTACTGCCTGAGGTGTAGACCATGGTTGCCAGATCATCCGGGTCCGGCATCCGGGGCTGTTCGGGCTCGGTCCCGGCCACTATGTCCTGCCAGAGGGGCGTATCATCGCGGGGGGACATGGGCAGTGAAATCACCGGCAGCTGTTCCGGTATATGGTTCCGGATGTCATTCCAGCCATCGGCTTTCCCGTCCATCTTGCCGAGAAACATCAGCCGGGCCTGGCTGTGATCCAGAACATAGGCCGCCGTGTCCCCGTTCAGTGTGGGATACAGGGGAACAGACACATGGCCGGCAGCGGCAATGGCCAGGTCTGCCAGGATCCAGGGGGCACTGTTCTTGCCCAGAAGGGCAATGTTGCTGCGTTCAGGCAGCCCCAGGCTGCGCAGGTAAGTGGCCATTCTGGACACCTGATCCGCCGCCTGCTGCCAGGTAATGTCTTCGGTCCGCCCGTCCGGGAAAGGCTGGGTCAGGTATACGCTTTCCGGTGTGTGCCGGGCCCAGTGGTACAGGCAATGCAGACTCGTCTGTTTTCCGGGGTCAACCGCCATTTCAGATTCCTTGTTATTGTTATCGACAGGTACCGGGAACTTCCGGTCTCACTTCATAGTAGATGGATTTCCCGGGGGCTCAATAGCAGAAGGTGCCGGTAACCGGTGCCAGTGGTTTTGCGCCATTGATCACAGAGGCCCAAAAAAACCGTGACATTGGTCAATGATCATCTACAGTAGGAATGGAAGCGTATCGAATAGCATCACTGTAGGAGGTGACTATGAGAACATCAGCTCGCTCTTTCCTGATCTTTCCGGCCTGGGGCATCATTCTGGCCGGCTCCGCCGCTTTTCTGTACTGTGCCTACGCCGGCATGCTGGGGTCCTGACGGGCAAGCGCACCGTCCCGGAAGGCGCTAGCGCCGGAACCGGGTTTCCAGCACCACGGCAGAATTGGTTCGTTCAACCCCTTCAAGGTTGGCTATATCGTCCAGCACAGTGCTCAGTTCCTCCAGGGACTGGGCCTGTACTATGGCGATCAGATCGTATTCCCCACTGACCGAAAACAGCTGGGATACCTGATGGATACCCTCAAGGGCGGCATAGGTTCTGGTGGTCAGCTTCTGCATCACCTTTATGGATACATGGGCCTCCACCTGGTTGGCAAAATACTCTCCCCCCAGCAGCACCGAATAGCCCCTGATGACACCACTGGCTTCCAGCCGGGCAATCCGGTTCTGCACCGTTGACCGGGAAAGATGCAGCGCCCGGGCCAGGTCAGTAATGCTGATCCGGGCATTCCGGCGCAGCAGCATCAGCAGTTTCTGGTCCTGCTTGCTGATCATTTTGTTAATCCTTTTTATCACTTTGCTCGAATCATAAACCAATTCGCGCGATTTGCATCTGCAAACTGATGGCAGTGTCCCACATACTGGAACAAACCCATTTCAGGATGCCGGCCATGATTATCCGCCCGATTGCCCACACAGACCTGGACGCCCTGTACGGAATCGCTGTCGAATCCGGCCCGGGCTTTACCTCGCTGATGCCCGACCGGGATGCCCTGGCCCG
>JBFHSI010000342.1:0-2162 GCA_041591245.1 Marinobacter sp. | reverse complement strand
TATTTGACGGCTGGACAAAAGGCAGGGCGCACACCACGGCATTCCGGACGGAACAAAACATTGTCATCCCGGCCATCAAACGGCAAGCCGGCTGGCTGCGGGAACTGAGACCAGGGGGCGGCCACCGCCAGACAAATCTCAGCGACTGGCGCGGGCGATGTATTTCAGGGGATCTTTGGAGTGGCCGTTTTGCAGAACTTCAAAATGCACATGGGGCCCGGTGGAACGACCGGTACTTCCCATCCGGGCAATAACCTGCCCTTTCTGAACCACTTGACCCACCTTCACACCCACTTCCTTGCAGTGGCCATAACGGGTCACCAGACCGTCACCATGGTCGATTTCCACCAGGTTTCCGTAGCCATAGCGCTCACCGGCCCAGGTTACTACACCGGCAGCAACCGAGATGATATCACTGCCTTCCCGGCCCGCCAGATCCACACCATTGTGCCAGGTGCGCTTGCCGGTAAAGGGGTCTGACCGGTAACCGTATTTGGACGACAGCCAGCCCCAGGTAATGGGCCGGCCCTCAACAAACATTTCGTCTTCCAGCTTCTTTTGGGAAGCCAGCTTGTCCAGCAGGCGCAGTTGCTGTTCCCGATTGTCGATCAGCCCCTCAAGGTGCTCGATCATGCGGACAAGACTGGGGACGGTAAAGGACTCGTTGGGCTCACTGCCCTCAGGGCCACCCATGGCCGCCGGTTCACCAAAGTTGAATTCTTCACTGGACACCAGGCCGGATTCCACAAACCGCTGCCCCAGGGCATCCAGCCGCAGCAGACGGCCCTGCATTTCCCCCAGACGGATTGTCAGTGCATCTACCTGGCGTTGCACATCCTGCTTCACCCCCGCCAGTTCGGATTTCTGTTGCGAAAGCTGTTCCTGCCAGTAGCCCACCAGTTCCGACTGGGTGGGCTCACGGGCATCGGCCATACCGTCAGCCACCTGAAACCCTGCCCAGCCGGCAGCCAACAGCAGCGCAAGCACCAAAAACGCAACACCAGCAACAACAGGAGCAGTCAAAGCCAGGGATCGGGATTTCCCTGAATGCTTGCCAACAAGGATAATGTTCATAGGGTATTCTGATTTCTTTAGTGGAGCGCAACCCAGTTCCTGCAGGGTCACGTCCCGGATATATCCCGGCGGGGCTGCCATCCTTGAAAATAACGGCGTACCGTATAGTCGCAGCGCCCGGCAAACCTACCTGTTTACCGTAACGAAAAAAGAGTGTAATACAGGCAGTCGATAGACACCGTGCCGAAGTGTAACCAATCGTAAACATGAGCGTCGAGTAAATTTGCCGAAATGAAGCGTAAAAGCGGACAAAAAATGACCTTCGACAACCTCCAGGGGGGATCCGTCCTGCGGGATCTGGTGGCCCGGGCGGAAATTCATCGCCGGGCGGAACAGGACCTTCTGGCCGCAATCCCGCCGGAACTGGCAGAGGGCACCCGGTTTGTCAGCTGCAAAGACGGGGAGCTGATTCTGTCAGCAGAAAATGGCAGCAAAGCCAGTCAGATCCGCTTTCGTCAGCATGAGATCATGGAAAAAATCCGGGCCATCGAAAGCTTCCGCTTTGTCTGGAAACTCAAGGTCAAGGTAACCCCGCCCCGCTTCAAGGAAAAACCGGCGCCCGCCAAAATTCCCCTCAGCAAAGAAAATGCCCGGCTCCTCAAAGAGGAAGCCGGGCACACGAAGGATACAAAACTACGAGAGGTTCTCGAAAAACTCGCAAGTCACGTCCGGGACTGACGCATCCGTCGTCAGGCCGGAACCGCAAGCACCGGTTTCATGTAGGAGATAGGTGCAGTGGCCTCGTCGTCAAAGGTAACCACTTCCCAGGCATCCTTTTCCGCCTGCAGCTTGCGCAGCAACTTGTTGTTCAGGTCGTGACCGGACTTGATTCCGCGGAATTCACCGATCAGGCTGTTGCCAAGCAGGTACAGATCACCAATGGCGTCCAGTACCTTGTGCTTGACGAACTCATCCTCATAACGCAGGCCGTCTTCATTGAGGATCTTGTAATCGTCAACCACGATTGCGTTATCCACACTGCCACCCAGCGCCAGATTCATGGCCCGCAGTTTCTCGATATCGCGCATGAATCCGAAGGTTCTGGCGCGACTGACTTCCTTGACAAAGGAAGTGCTGGAGAAGTCCAC
>JBFHSI010000341.1:0-2162 GCA_041591245.1 Marinobacter sp. | reverse complement strand
GCCAGGCGATGCGGTTAAGTACCAGCGTACAGGCCTTGCGAATGGGGATTACCGGAATCACCAGTTTGATAAGGGCAAACAGTAGCAGTGCCGGGAACAGGACCAGGGTATTGAGGACAATGGAAACAGCCGCAAGGACGCCTTTGAGTGGCGCAGGAAGAAAGTGCAACATCGCCGGATAGTCTCTGGATAATTGAGTGAGGGTGGTGGATCAGTGTTGTGAAGATACTTCGTCCGTGGATTCACGGCCCCGGATCAGCCAGGCCTCAGTTTTGCTCGAGGCCAGTTCGGACAGTCCTTTGTCGTCCAGGCCCTGGATCAGTTTTCTGAACTGCTCATCGTAGTATCCAAGGTTGTTGTGATGAATGATGGTCTCAATCTCTTGTACATAGTTTGCACCCCGGCTGGAATAGCTTAGCAGGCCCCTGGCCAGAGCAAGACCGGAAAGGGGTGTGCCGCTCTGATGTTGCTGCTGACGGATAGTGCGCAGCAGCCGGTAGGCCGGGTGTGTGTTCAGGTTCTGTATATAGCCCTGAACCGACTGGTAGGGGGAGCGGAAAACTTTCACTTCGTGAACGGCGTCGCGATTCCGGTTGCGGGGCACCATGCCGCAACCTTCTGAAAAGCACCATTGCCCGAACAGGTTGTTGCCTCCGGTGGCAAACCGGGAGGTTCCCCAGGCGGATTCATTGGCGGCCTGGGCCAGAACAAGGGAGGGCGGAATCATGTCCAGGTGAGGGCGCAGCTGTTCAGGTAGCTGCTGGCTGTCATAGTCCCCGTCGATTCCAAAGCGCCGGGCCTGGGTTTCAAGCCACAGGATTTCTGCCTGGGTCAGGGGAGATTTTCCGGACAGCCGGGTCAGGTAGCGTCGTTGCAGAAGAATACGGGTATTGGCCACAACAATGCGGGGGTACAGGAACGAGAAAAAGGCTGCTTTCTTTTCGGTGGAATCCTGAAACCGGGAGAAATCCGGCAGGGGGGCAGATGTCCAAGCCGGTAGCGGGGGCAGGGCTCTGCCGGCCAGGGTCGTATGTCTGCCGTCGTCGCTGGGCGGCGTGTACAGGCTTCCGGCCACAGCAAAAAACAGCAATGGCAGCGCCAGTAACAACGCCCGTTTCCCTGAAGACATACCACCTCGTATTTAACTGGATAGAACAGCAATTATAACAGGTTATTGTCTCCGGTCTGCCGGCTCAGGGAACCGGGGTCGCCAGCACCAGTCCCCGTTGCTGTTCGTCGGATTCGGTATTTCTCAAAAGCAGATAGAAGGGGGTGCCGTCGCCGCTGGTAAATCCCTCCAGCAGGAGGCTGTCACTACTGAATGTGACCCGGCCGTTACCGGCACGGGCATAGTTCAGTTGCAGCGGAGCTGTATCAACAGCCTGGGGGAGCGACAGGGTTTGCTCTGCCACCGAATGGCGAACCTCCAGTGTGCGTGGATACAGGGTGGCAGTGGTGTCGGAGTTAATGACGAGGGACGCCTTGTCAAAGTGACGCAGGTGATTGCTGTCCGGGTTCATACCCAGAGCAAAGCCCTGAAGCCGGTATTGGCCGGCCACAGGTGCTGCTGTCGCCGCCTGGGGTATGGCTATCAGCATACCATCGCCCATAGGGCTGTCATCCAGACTGAAGGCCAGCAGGTCACCCTGGGGTGTGCCTGCACCCAGGGCTTTGGTGATCTGGGCGTCGCTGGACGAGCCCATGTCCAGGTACAAACGCCCGCTATCCGGCTGGCCGGAACTCAGAGTCCATGTATCGGTAATTCCATCAGACTCAGTGACATTCACCGAGCCGTCCGGGGCGCGGCTCAGAGTGGTGCTGGTTCGGGTCTGAGCAATACTGCCTCCGGTAATCTGCCAGTCCCCCAGTCCGGTCTCTATGGCTAGTGGTGTGCTGGTGTTGTCAGCAAAACGGATGGCCAGGTACATAGCATGGTAGCGTCTGCCATCCAGATCCTCCGGATCCAGCCCGGAGGCCCGGATCAGGTCCAGTTCAAGTGCTGACAGGTAGTGGTGTTCCAGAATTTGTTTGCGCCGGAACTGATCGCCAGTGGCTTCCAGCTCAATGGCCTTGCCGGCGCTGAAATAGCCGGTCAGAACCTGTTCTACCGGGCTGGTCTCTGAGTGTCTGGGGCTGACCCAGGCATCCATAAACCAGGGATT
>JBFHSI010000340.1:0-2173 GCA_041591245.1 Marinobacter sp. | reverse complement strand
GATCGCGCACTCTGTCACCTGCAAAACCAGGATGTTGCCTGTTTTTTTCCAAAGATACTGGTTGAAAAGATCGCTGCCGGCAAGCGTACCCGGAAGCTTGAGCCGCTCTTTCCTGGCTACCTGTTCGTCAATCTGGAACAGACAGATCCTATGTGGGCCAAGCTTCGTTCCACGCGCGGTGTATTGCGGGTTGTGAGCTTTGCAAACCGCCCAGCCCCCATTGCTGATGATGTTATTCAATATATAAAAGAAGGCCTTGAGGGAATTGAAGCACAGGGTGGAATAAGGTCTGGGCAGAAAGTGCAGATATGTGAAGGTCCATTTGCAGGCCTGGATGCGGTGTTCCGGTGTTATGACGGCGAGGAGCGGGCCATAGTGCTGCTGAATTTCATGCAGACCCAGCGGCCGGTTAAAGTGCCTGTTTCGGCGATTCGTCGGTAGTTCTGAAATTGTGATCTGGTTCCTTGCGTCGTCATTTGGGGTTTAAAAATATTTTTGAGTCTGTAAGCCCTTGATAGGAGGGAAGTCAGACTTTCTGTCACTTGAATGTCACAGAGGGTGCCGTACAATCGCGCCTTCTCTGCGGCCAAGTGCTGATGGACAGGCACAGGGGCAGGCAGACATTCCCCGCCCTTGCCATGTTCTGAATAGTGATTCTGTGACCTTAAAACACTGGAACCTGGTCGGTGAGGCGGTAGCGTGCCAAATGGGCTATAATCCGCCGCCAGCGTATACAGCAGATGCGCGCCAGGTTTCCACAATGGCTATATATGGAACGACTCCGAATGAAACAGCTTTTTGCCGCCGGCCTGGTGGTTGTACTGGCAGGGTGTTCTGCCATTCCCGGTTCCCACATTCCTTCCAGTGAGTCCAAATGGTTTGGTCAGGGTGGTGAGGCTGATGAAAGTATTGATCTGGAAGAGCAGGTTTCCACCTACCAGATTACTCCGGCACTGATCGCATCTTACAGGAAAAAAGCGCCTGAACAGCCAAGCTCCAATCCTGTACTTGAGCAGGATATTGCCAGCTATGACTATGAGGTGAGCTATGGGGATATCCTGAACATCACTGTATGGGATCATCCGGAGCTGACTATCCCCGCCGGTTCAGACCGGAGCCCCTCGGAAGCAGGCAACTGGGTTCACAGTGACGGAACCATTTTCTACCCCTATGTTGGCAAGGTGAAAGTGGTTGGCCTGAACGTGACGGAAATCCGGGATATTCTCCGGGAGCGGCTGGCGGAATATATCCAGAGCCCGCAGGTTGACGTTACCGTAGCAGCTTTCAAATCCAAGCGGGTATACGTAACAGGCGAAGTCAAGTCACCGGGTGCCCAGCCTATAACCAATGTTCCCCTTACCCTTCTGGAGGCGGTCAGTAAATCCGGTGGCCTGACAGAAGATGCGGACTGGAGCCAGGTCACCCTCACCAGAGATGGGCAGACCACCCGTTACTCCCTGAGGGAAGTATATGAAAAGGGCAATATCGGGGAGAACATAGTTCTGCGCCCGGGTGATATTGTTCATGTGGCCCGTAATGACGCTTCCAAGGTATTTGTACTGGGTGAAGTGAGTGCACCGAGAAGTATCAACTTCGGGCGTAGCCAGCTGACCCTCGCAGATGCCCTGACCGAAGCCGGCGGGTTTGCGCAGGCGACAGCGGATGCCAGCGGAGTATTTGTGATTCGCAAGGCTCCGGAAGGTTCCGGCAAGATTGCCCAGGTATTCCAGCTGGATGCCAAAAATGCCACAGCTCTGGTGCTGGCGGACCAGTTCGAACTGGAACCCCGGGACATTGTATATGTCACCGCAGCGCCTATCGCTCGCTGGAATCGCCTGATTTCACAAATTGTACCCACGGCTCAGGCTATTTACTTCTTTGCCAGGGCTGAAGATGAAGTAACCAGTGGTGACTCTGATTAACGATGTTCAATAATATTCTTGTTATTTGTGTGGGAAATATCTGCCGTAGTCCTACTGCTGAATACCTGTTGAAAGCAAAACTAGCGGAAAAGCCTGGCGTATCGGTAAGTTCTGCTGGTTTGGGTGCATTGGTTGGCAAGCCTGCTGACGACACGGCGCTTGCCATTATGAAGGAGCATGGCATTGATGCCGCTGCACACCGGGCCCGGCAGGTAACGGAAGATATGCTGGCGGCGGCGGACCTGGTTCTT
>JBFHSI010000339.1:0-2179 GCA_041591245.1 Marinobacter sp. | reverse complement strand
TCAAGAGAAACCTCTACTATTTCAAAAAGACCGAAATTAACCGTAATCTATATTCCTAATAATGCCGGTATCACCGTTACCCCAACATCGGGTCTGGTCACCGGTGAGGACGGCACCACCAGCGATACCGATTGCCATTGCGATCACCACTCCCGTCTCGAAACTCATGTGTTTGCATCCCCTTCAAGGCTCTGTCTGTCTGACGTCACGCAGATAATGTGTCTGTTCTGAGTGCCAAGTATAACGCCCGGCCTGGATGAAGAACTATTGATTCACTGCTCATCCGTGGACCAACTGTGTTCCTGACAGTCCCCGGATCGATCCAGGTTAGGATTAAAACCTACCTTAGAACAAGCAGATGCTGATTTCTGGTTTAAAAAGTGGTCATCCTGGCGATTTGTCCGATAATTAGACCCACATAACAACTCGAATATTTTCATCTCCTCTCGGCACCAAATACCTCTGGACCAGATCGTCCAGGCATGACAATTCCGTCATGCCCAACCCGGAAAAGGAAAGCACATGGGACTCTTCAACAGCATTCTCTCCAAACTAGGCATAGGCAAAGCCGAGGCTGCGGAAAGCGCCAGCCCGGCAGCGGCTACGGCGACAGCTGCAGCACCCCCACCGGAAGTGGCAGCTCCGGTTGCCGTATTCAGTGTTGACGTTGTCGCTCAGCTTGAACAGCGGGCAGCTGCTAATCCGCAAGCACTGAACTGGCGGGTATCCATTGTGGACCTGCTTAAGCTGCTCGAGCTGGACAGCAGTTATGGTGCGCGCAAGGAACTTGCTGCGGAACTCAAGTGCCCGGCTGAACTGATGAGTGACTCGGCGCAAATGAATATGTGGCTGCATAAAACCGTTCTGGCCCGAATTGCCGAAAACGGCGGTAACGTTCCCCAGGAACTGTTGAACTGATTTTCAACAGTCCTTTAATGGTTACAGGAGGTTTGCCATGCAAGTCGCCAATATTCTTGCACAGATGGGCGGTGTGTCATCCATCGCCAAAGAACTGGGTGTTGATGAACGTCAGGCAGAGCAGGGTGCCGTAGCGCTGCTTCCTGCGCTTTTGGGAGGTTTCAAAAAACAGCTGCAGACCCAGTCCGGTGGCCTCGCCGGTATCGGTGGCTTGCTCGGGCAATTGGGCGGCAGTGATCTGTTAAGTTCGGCCTTTGGTCAGCCGGCAGAGAACAAGGAAACGGGCAAGGGAGTCCTGGGACAGATTTTCGGCTCCAAGGAAGTGAGCCGGACTGTTGCCGCAAATGCTGCCGCTTCCTCAGGCCTGAATGTCGATCAGCTCAAACAGATGCTACCCATGCTGGCCTCAATGGTTGCCGGTTTTATGGCCAAACAGGCCAGTGGTGGTGATACCGGCGGTGGCCTGGGAGGCATGTTGGGTGGCTTGCTGGGTGGTGCCGGGAAATCCTCGGGCTCTGGCACGGCGGGTATTCTATCCATGCTGGATTTCGATGGTGATGGTAATCCTCTTGACGACATTATGGGCATGATGGGCAAGGGTGGGGGCTGACCAGTACGCCTGCTTTTAGGTGTTCCACCTAAACATCTCCGCCCGTTTCCCCAGGATCCGGATAGAAAGCGCCTGCTCGCAGGCTCTGCCGGCAAGGCCGTAACACACATGCAGGGGCAGCAGATGTTCTTCTCTCGGGTGGCAGTAACGGGCATTGGGCGCCTGCTGCCATTGCTCCAGGCGTCTGCTGCGTTCTGGCTCTGACAGTTGCGTGTCGGTGCAGGTGGTTTTCAGCCAGTTCTGGAAGGCGTCATTGCGGGCGTTGGAGTCTTGGGTTCCGGGGGCGTAAAAGGCCTTCATGTTATGGAATGAAAAGCCGGAACCTATCACCAGAAGATTGTCGTAATCCAATGCCTGCAGAGCCTGGCCCATGGCCAGATGGGTTGCCGCATCCAGGCTATCCACCAGGGACAGCTGTACGCAGGGGATATCCGCCTCCGGGTACATCAGCTTCAGGGGCACGAACATGCCGTGGTCGAACCCGCGCTGATCATCCAGCCGTGCTGGCAGGCCGGCCCGGGTCAGGGCTTTCTGAATCTCACGGGCCAGCCCGGGTTCACCGGGGCAGGGATACTTAATCCGGTAGCTTTCTTCCGGAAAACCATAATAGTCGTAAATCAGGGGCGGTCTGGCACCCGAAGTGATGGTGGG
>JBFHSI010000338.1:0-2219 GCA_041591245.1 Marinobacter sp. | reverse complement strand
GGACCGCCATATTATACAGGGCTGCGGCCCGGACGCCTTCCTCCTGGCCCGGATCACGATAGATATCGCCCAGGCGCTCCATCACCTCCTGGTAACCGGTCAGGCGGTATTGCTTGAGGATTTCTACAGCGGATTCAAGAACCCGGTCTTCACCGTTCTCGCAGGGGGAGCGGGCATGGTCGGCGATATAGCGATCAACGGCCCGCTCCACTTCCCGCTGATGAGCGTATTTCTGTTTCTGCTCATAGACAACGCTGGTACCCACCACGGTTTCTATGGTTCCCGGCATACAGCCGGACAGAAACCAGGGCGCCAGCAGGAAAAGGGTTTTGGCAAGCAAAGCGGCAGGTCTTGCAACAGTCATGGCATCGTCCCTGATCCGGAAGGTTGTTATTGTACAGCCTGTGACCCGGACATTAGAGCATGCCAGCAGCATCGTTAACGTGAGGTTGGTATAAAAAAACCGGATCCCTGAAGATCCGGTTTCCGGGGTGCCCGCAACAGCAGGGCCGGCCAGGGCTCACTGCGGGCATGGACTGATCAGAACTTCCAGAAAGGCGTGCTCAGTCTCTGTTCCACGATTTCCGGGGGGAATCCCACATCATTCAGCAAACGACGGTCCAGGGTCATGACCAGCTGAACGAAATGACGTTTGGTTTTCCAACCCCGGTAGAGAGTAACTGCTCGTTTCACTTCATTGCTCCGTATTCAACAGAAAAGGCCGGCTACAGGTTCTTCCGGGACAAGGTTATATGGTGGCGCCATTGTAGGCTCCGCCCCGACCTTGTTGAATACTTGGAAACCACTATTACCGGGCGTTTCCGGCATTTTTCAGCAGACACTGATAGAGCTCGTCCTTGAGCTGTGCCCGCTGCTGTTTCATCTCCACCAATTGACTGTCAGCGATAGGTGCATCCCGCTTCTCCAGGCCTTCGATTTCCCGGTCCAGCTCGGTGTATCGTTTGAGGTTTGCGGCAAATTTCAGATCGTTGACCTTCAGTTCTGCGATCAGGTCCTTGTATTGCGGAAACTCAGTTTGAAGCTGGTGGCTGGAAATTCCCATATCGCCTTTCCTCCTTTCCTTGTTGTTAACACCATGTTGGAACAAGCTCCCATTAGCATAGCCTACCTGCGGTTTTCCGGGAGCCTTTGACAAATCGCTAATAACGCAGCACTGGACGAAGGGTATAGCATGGGGAATCGATCAACAGACACGCCTCAGGATTCTCACGAATGACGTTCGCACGAATTACCGGCACCGGTTCTTACCTGCCAGAAAACATCGTTACCAACAAAGACCTGGAGAAGATGGTTGATACCACTGATCAGTGGATTCGTGAGCGTACCGGTATTGAGCAGCGGCATATTGCTGTGGATGGCCAGACCACCGTTGACCTGGCTGAACAGGCGGCCCGCAATGCCATCGAAGCGGCAGGCATTCGCCCCGATGAGATAGATCTCATCATTTTTGCCACCTCCACTCCGGACAAGATCTTCCCCTCATCTGCCTGCATACTGCAGGCCCGGCTGGGTATCCACGGCTGCCCTGCCTTTGACATGCAGGCGGTATGCAGCGGCTTTGTCTATGCCCTGGCCACCGCAGACAAGTTCATCAAAACCGGCAGCAGCAAAAAGGCCCTGGTTGTGGGTGCCGAGGTATTCTCCCGCATTATCAACTGGGAAGACCGTGGCACCTGTGTACTCTTCGGTGACGGTGCCGGCGCAGTGATACTGGAAGCCAGTCAGGAAACCGGCATTCTTTCCACCCATATCCATGCCGACGGTCAGTACGAAGAGCTTCTCCATGTTCCCTGTGGCATTGCCGACAACTACGACCAGGTAAAAGCCGGCAAAGCCTTTGTGGAAATGAAAGGCAACGAAGTGTTCAAAGTTGCGGTCAATACCCTGGGCAAGATTGTGGACGAGACCCTGGCGGCCAACAAGATGCAGAAATCCGATATCGACTGGCTGGTTCCCCACCAGGCCAATCTGCGGATCATCTCTGCCACCGCCAAAAAACTCAGCATGTCCATGGATCAGGTAGTGGTTACCGTAAACCACCATGGCAACACCTCCGCCGCCTCCATCCCCCTGGCACTGGATGCCGCGGTCCGGGATGGCCGCATCAAGCGCGATGAGGTTGTACTGCTGGAAGCCTTCGGTGGCGGCTTCACCTGGGGTTCTGCCCTGCTCCGGTACTGACCGGCTCCGGCCCTCCG
>JBFHSI010000337.1:0-2270 GCA_041591245.1 Marinobacter sp. | reverse complement strand
GGTATTCTGGCGGCCCGGGAAATCGGCTATCCGCTGGTGGTACGTCCGTCCTACGTTCTGGGCGGACGGGCCATGGAAATCGTTTACGACGAAGAAGAGCTGACCCGCTACATGCGCAGTGCGGTGCTGGTGTCCAATGACAGCCCGGTACTGCTGGACCACTTCCTGAATGCGGCCATCGAGGTGGATATCGATGCCATCTGCGACGGCAAGGATGTGGTGATTGGCGGTATCATGCAGCATATTGAGCAGGCCGGTGTTCACTCCGGTGACTCTGCCTGTTCGCTGCCTCCTTACAGCCTGCCCAAAGAGGTGCAGGATGATATGCGGGCGGCGGTGAAGAAGATGGCCATTGAGCTGGATGTGGTCGGCCTGATGAATGTGCAGCTGGCCTGGCAGGATGGCGAGATTTACGTGATCGAAGTGAATCCGCGGGCCTCCCGGACGGTACCCTTTGTATCCAAGGCCATCGGCGCTTCCCTGGCCAAGGTGGCGGCTCGGGTTATGGCGGGCAAGACTCTGGTCGAGCTTGGCTTTACCCGGGAAATTGTGCCTGACTATTTTGCTGTGAAAGAGTCCGTATTCCCATTCAACAAGTTCCCGGCTGTGGACCCGATTCTGGGGCCGGAAATGAAATCCACCGGTGAGGTTATGGGCCTGGGTGACAGCTTCGACGAAGCCTTCTCCAAGGCTGCTCTGGGTGTGGGAGAAGTCCTGCCCACCAAGGGTACGGCCTTTATCTCGGTCCGTGATGTGGACAAGTCCGGCGTGGCCCGGGTGGCCCGCGACCTGGTGGATGCCGGTTTCCGGATTATTGCCACCACTGGCACCGCCAGTGCACTTGCCGAAGCCGGGATTGAGGTGGAGCGGGTGAACAAGGTTCGTGAAGGTCGTCCGCATATTGTGGATGCCATCAAGAACGGCCAGGTTCAGCTGATTATCAACACCACCGAGGGTCGCAAGGCTATTTCGGATTCTGCCCAGATCCGGCAGTCGGCTTTGCAGACCAAGGTAACCTATACCACGACGCTGGCGGGTGGCGAAGCCTTCTGCCGGGCTATCAAATTTGGTCCGGAGCGCACAGTTCGTCGCCTCCAGGACCTTCATGCAGGAAAGTAAGACTATGGTTGAAAGAGTACCAATGACCAAGGAGGGGGAAGCCCGCCTCCGCGAGGAACTTCAGCAGCTGAAGTCCAAGGACCGTCCGCGGGTCATCGCTGCGATTGCAACCGCCCGTGAACATGGTGATCTCAAGGAAAATGCGGAATACCATGCCGCCCGCGAGCAGCAGAGTTTTATCGAGGGACGCATTCAGGAAATCGAAGGCAAACTCTCGGCGGCTCAGATCATTGATGTCACCACCATGGAAAATACCGGCAAGGTCATTTTCGGTACCACGGTTCATCTGCTTAACATGGATACCGATGAGCAGGTGGTCTACAAGATCGTGGGCGACGACGAGGCGGATATCAAGGTCGGAAAGATTTCCATCTCCTCCCCCATTGCCCGTGCCCTGGTGGGCCGCAATGAGGGTGATGTGGTCGCTATCCGGGTGCCGTCAGGTACCGTAGAGTATGAAATTGAAGAGGTGGAGTACATCTGATACAGATGTCACTCTGATGCCAAAAAGCCGGCCGGGATTCCCGTCGCCGGCTTTTTGCATGTTCTGGTGAGGGCTTCCGGACTCAGTGCTTGAGGCGCTGGAGGTTGGACAGCTTGGGGTTGGGCTTGGCTGCCCGGCGCAAAAGAACGGCGATCTTGCCAATGGTCTGGACCAGCTGTGCACCGGTGTTCTGGCACAGGGCCGCGATGACTTCCTGACGGACTTCACGGTCCTGGCTGGCCACCTTGACCTTGATCAGCTCATGGTCATTGAGGGCCCGCTCCAGTTCTTCCCGGAGACCGTCGGACAGGCCTTTGTCGCCGACAATGATGACCGGCTTCAGATGGTGGGCAATGGCCCGGTATTCCCGGCGCTGTTCCGGTGAAAGACTCATGATGTAATCTCTTTATAGACGCAATTAAAAAAAGGTCAGCAGTGTCTGTGCTGGCATAACCGTATAATGCGTGGATTGTAACAGATCGCTTCCCCGGATGAATGGCCGTTAACACTTATCGGCCGGCGAGAGGCGGCGGTGTTGTGCAGGATTCCGGAGGTTTGATTTGGCTCGCTCAAAAACCAGTGATCGTTGGCTGAAAGAACATTTTGACGACGTCTGGGTCAAAAAGTCCCAGGAAGACGGTTATCGCTCCCGGGCCAGTTACAAGCT
>JBFHSI010000336.1:0-2276 GCA_041591245.1 Marinobacter sp. | reverse complement strand
GCACAGGGTTCTGGCGCCAGACCTGATCGGCTTTGGAAAGTCCGACAAGCCATCGGCCATGGCTGATTACAGTTACGACCGGCACATCGCCTGGCTGAGCCACTGGCTGGACACCCTGAACCTTCAGAACATCACCCTGGTGTGCCAGAACTGGAGTTCCGTGCTGGGATTGAGACTGGTGGCTGAACATCCCAGGCGCTTTGCCCGCATAGTGATCGGTAACGGCATGCCCCTGAACGGAAACATTCGCCTGCCAACCACCTTTGCCCTGTGGAAGGCCTTTGCCGCCTACAGCCCCTGGTTACCCGTGGCCAGAATGGTTCAGCTGGGCACCGAGCGCACCCTGTCTCACCGGGAACTGGGCGCCTACGAGGCACCCTTCCCGTCGGCAGAATACAAAGCCGGGGCCAGGGCCTTTCCGCGCATGGTTCCCTCGTGCGGAAATACCCGCTGGAGCAAACCGGGCATAGCCGCCTGGCAATCCCTGCACACCTGGAACAAGCCCTTTATCACCTGCTTCAGCAACGGTGACCCTCTGACCCGGGGGGGAGACCGCTATTTCCAGCGCAGCATCCCCGGCGCCCTTGGTCAGCCCCACATCACCCTGCGGGGCGGACATTTTCTGCAGGAAGATTCTCCGGAAGACTTTGCCCGGGTGATCACCGATGCCCTGAAGTCGGCCATGGCGGCCTGAGCCCCCTGCCCGAACCTCGATTCAGCCAAAGACCGCCACTGTCTGCCGGCTCACCGCAACCAGCTCACCCTCTGCCGTCCAGATTCCGGCCTGAATATGACCATACCCGGCACCTGCCTGGTCAATCGAAGCCCGGTACAGCAACCATTCACCGGGTGCCAGACTGGGACGGGGATGCACCATCTCCAGTGCCCAGCTCAGGGAACTGGCAGGGGCCGGCCGGTTCAGATAGGGCAGAATTGCCGGTGGCCAGGCATCAATCAGGGCAACCAGGTGGGCATCTGTCAGGACTTCCGGTGCTTCCCGGAACCGCATCCATCCGCCCATGTCTCGGCAGCCTTTGCCGCTGAACGGGAAATGACCAAAAGCCCAGCGCATTTCGATATGGCGGACAAACTCAGGCACCACCCCCGGAATGAAGGGCAACTCCTGGCAGTCCTCGGGGCGCCGGGCTTCAGGTGCCGGCAGGGCCTCTACCGATATGGCAGACTCCCGGCCTTCCCCGAAACTGGCCAGACTCGCCAGCCGGGTCTCACCATCCTGAACAATCCGCCCCAGGGCCTGACTGACAGACTTGCCCTCCCGCAGCACCTCTGCCTCAACACGGGCCGCCGTATCCGCCGCCACCGGCCCGACAAAGGACACCTGCAATGCCTGCAGGGGCCGACCTCTGACCACCTCGGCCTGGAGCCGGTCAAGCACCAGGCCGGCGACCAGACCACCAAAAGCGGTCCGGCCCTGGGTCCAGCTGGCAGGTATGACCACTTCATTTCCGGAACGCACTGCAGACAACAACTGATCCAAGGTCATTTTTTATCCCTGTTAGCAACCTACTCTGAAAACAACGGGTTGGGGAGACTGCCCCGGATATGCCCGTATGCCAATACCGGCTCGCCGGCAACTACCTACGACCCGGCCACTATTATGCATATTAAAGTGTGCCCAAACCGTCTATAATGAAAGAACATCATGCATTGCGTCAAAGCGATGCTTTACCCCCCGAATTCTGAGTAAATCAATGTCTGAATTGTCCTTTGCCGAACTGGGCCTGGATCCGGCCGTACTTGAAGCCGTGACAGCTGTCGGCTATGAAACACCTTCCCCCATCCAGGCGCAGTCTATTCCTGCCCTGCTGGCCGGCCACCATTTACTGGGTGTTGCCCAGACAGGTACCGGGAAAACCGCAGCGTTTGCGCTGCCTCTGCTGAGTCGGATTGACCCGAATATCAGCCAGCCCCAGATTCTGGTACTGGCCCCGACCCGGGAACTGGCTATCCAGGTGGCCGAGGCCTTTACCACCTACGCCAGCAAGTTCCGCAACTTCCATGTCCTGCCCATTTACGGCGGCCAGGACTTCTATCCCCAGATCAAGGGTCTGAAACGTGGTGCCCAGGTTATTGTCGGCACCCCCGGGCGCATGCTTGACCATCTGCGCAAGGGCACCCTGAAGCTGGACAGCCTGAAAGCCCTGGTTCTGGACGAAGCCGACGAAATGCTGCGCATGGGCTTTATCGACGACGTTGAAGCCATTCTGTCGAAAACCCCGGACAACTGTCAGCGTGCCCTGTTCTCTGCCACTATG
>JBFHSI010000335.1:0-2316 GCA_041591245.1 Marinobacter sp. | reverse complement strand
GTTCAGGCCGTCATTACTGCGGACGATATTCCCGGAAGCAATGGCTTTGGCATAGTGTTGCGGGATCAGCCTGTGTTGTGCCGGGATCGTGTCCGGTTTGAAGGGGATGCGGTGGCTGCAGTGGCCGCCGACACACCGGAACAGGCCCGGGCAGCCCTGGCGGCCATCAAGGTGACCTATGAAGCCCTGCCTGTGGTCACGGATGTGCATACTGCAGAGCAGGGCTTTTCACTTCATGAACAGGGCAATCTGCTCGCCGCACATAGTCTTCGCCAGGGGGATTTCGGGGAATCCCTTGAACGCTGTGCACTGGTGGTTGAGCGCAGTTACCGAACCCCGCGACAGATGCACGCATTCATGGAGACCGAAGGCGGTGTCGCCATTCCTGATGGCCGGGGTGGCGTCAGCTTTCAGGTGGGGTGTCAGTCCGGGCACCGGGATGTGATCCAGCTGGCGGATATCTTGGGGCTGGCGCCGGAACAGATAGAAATAAAGCCTGTACCCACGGGCGGCGCCTTTGGTGGCAAGGATGAACTGACAGTGCAGCCGGTGGCCGGACTGCTGGCACTGAAAACCGGGCGTCCGGTTCTGGTGCATCTGGACCGTTTTGAATCCTGCCGTACCGGGATCAAGCGTCACCCGGTACAGGCCCGGGTGGTTACCGGCTGTGACGGTGACGGAAAGGTGCTGGCTCACCGGGTGGATGCGGTGCTGGATACCGGTGCCTATGCCAGCCTGGGTCCAGCGGTGCTGGAGAATTTTCTGGATCATGCCACTGCCCCTCTGTACCGCATTGAGGCCTATGAGGTGCATGGTCGTCTGGTTTATACCAACAACGGGGTTGCGGGCGCCTTCCGGGGTTTCGGTGGTAATCAGGCGACCTTTATCGTGGAGTCCCAGATGGATGCTCTGGCCGCCGGCCTGGGGCTGTCGCCGGTGGAACTGCGCCGGCGCAATCTGCGGCAGCCCGGTGAGCCAGGCAGTCGGGGCCAACCGGTACGCTGGACCCGGTCACCATCGGAGGTGCTGCAGCTGGCTTCCCATTCCCCCCTGTGGCGAAGCCGTACCGGCGATGGCCGCTGGCTGGAGGGTACGGGTATGGCCATGGGTGCCCAGGGAAATGGCCTGGGAGACGGTCTGCCGGATGCCGGCGGCGGACGCCTGAGCCTGAGTCCTGAAGGGCTTATCCGGGCGGAATTCGGATTTGTGGATTTTGGCCAGAATCTGACAGAAGCCATCACCCGCAGGCTGTGCCAGCAATTGCACTGTGATAGCGAAGATGTGGAGGTGGTTCTGGGCTGGTCCGGAGGGCCGGATTCCGGACCGACCAGTGCGTCCCGGAGTTCGGTGGTGGTGGAACAGGTACTGGCAGCCATACTGCCGGACTGGGGACTGCGCCTGTGTTCAGTGGCTGCAGCCCACACGGGAACGGAGCCGCGATTGCTGGTTTGCGGTTCCGGCGGCATCTGGCGACGGGACCGGAAGGAGCGGGTGTGCAGCTACCGGGAACTGGCCGGGGCTGCTGGTGAGTTCAGTGCCGAGCATCAGGGTGACTTCCCGGTAGGACCGGGGCAGGAGCAGCCGGCCGGGCGCTTTCTCCAGCTGCTGATAGCCACCGTCGCCCGGGTTGCAGTGGACCGCCTGAGCGGCCGGGTGCGGGTAACGGACCTGCACCATGTTACTGCTGCCGGTCGGGTGATCCATCCTCCGGGTTATCTGGGGCAGATTGAGGGTGCCGCTGTTATGGGGATGGGGATGGTGCTGACCGAAGACATGCCAGCGGTGGATGGCCATTACCTGTTCGATAATCTGGACCAGTATCTGATTCCCACGATCCATGATGCACCGGCGCAGAGAGTGGATGTTCTGGACGATACCCGGGCGGATGATGAGTTTCCGGTGCGGGGTGTGGGCGAGCTGGGAATAGAAGCGGTGGCACCTGCGATCACCGCAGCCATTGAAGATGCCTGCGGGGTACGGGTGACCGGACTGCCGGTAGATCCGGACCGGTTGCTGGCAGAGCTAGCTGAAAAGGAGTCCGGAGCATGACCTGTTCCCCTGAAAACCAGACCGTGTCGTTTTACCTTAACGGCGATCCGCTGACACTGGCGGTGCCTGCCGCCACCTCCCTGCTGGATATTCTGCGGGGCCCGGGCAGGCTCACCTCGGTGCGGGCCGGATGCCGGGTTGGCCGGTGTGGCAGCTGTACCGTTTTGCTGGATGGCCGTTCAGCTCCTGCTTGCCTGGTGCCGGCCTGGCGCCTGCCCGGTTGCCGGGTGGAGTCGGTGGAAGGACTGACCGAGGACCCGGACTTCC
>JBFHSI010000334.1:0-2316 GCA_041591245.1 Marinobacter sp. | reverse complement strand
GCCAGGGGCTGGTCATCCAGGGTGGCATTGAGTTCGGCGCCGGCCAGCACAATCCGGGTCGGACGATTGAATGCCAGCACCGGGCCTTTCAGGGTGACTTCCAGGCCGGGCACGGTTTCCGGGTTACCCAGAAGGCGGTTGCCCAGACGGAAGGAATAGCTGTCAAAGGGGCCGGACGGGGGGACACCGATTTCCCAGTAGCCGATACGGCCGGGGAAGTCCTGAACCGTGGTCAGGGTACCGCCGCTGATGACATCCACGGTGCCTGGCCGGTAGGGGAAGCTGTTCAGGGTACGGGTAAAGATCTGGCCCTCCCGGAAACGCTGGTCAGCCAGTACCTGGCGCACATAGTTGCGGTTGGTCTCGATACCATAGAGCTGGCTCTGTTCCAGGGCCCGGATCAGGCCCTGGCGGGCGCTTTCACGGTCCTGGTCATGGACAATGACCTTGGCCAGCATGGGATCAAACAGGGGCGATACTTCGGTGCCCGGCTGGATCCAGTGATCGATACGCAGGCCTTCCATCTCGGGCCAGCGGACATGGCTGAGCAGACCGGCTCCGGGCTGGAAGTCCTTGTTGGGGTCTTCCGCATAGATGCGGGCCTGAATGGCGTGCCCTGAGGGTTTCAGGGCCGCAGCTCTGGCCTCGAGATCGGTCAGGGTGCCGGCACCCAGTTCCACCATCCAGCGTACAATATCCACCCCGTAAACCTGTTCGGTGACACCGTGTTCCACCTGCAGGCGGGTATTTACCTCCAGAAAATAGAAGCCGTCTGTATCCGGATCGAAAATAAACTCCACGGTACCGGCATTGCGGTAACCGATGGTTTCCCCCAGACGGCGAGCGGTGGCGTGTATCTGCTGGCGCACCTGCTCACTCAGGCCGGGCGCCGGGGCTTCCTCGATCACTTTCTGGTTGCGGCGCTGGGCTGAGCAGTCCCTTTCCCCCAGAGTAACCACTGTGCCGGCTCCGTCACCGAAGATCTGCACTTCAATATGGCGGGCGTGCTCGACAAATTTTTCCAGGAATACACCGCTGTTGCTGAAGTTGTTCTGGCTCAGGCGGCGTACCGACTCGAAACTCTTTTCCAGATCCGCCGGGTTGTGGCACAGGGACATGCCTATGCCGCCACCACCGGCGGTGCTTTTCAGCATCACCGGGTAGCCAATGTTGTCGGCTTCGGTCAGGGCTGCATCCAGACCGGTCAGAAGACCGGTACCCGGAAGCATGGGCACGCCGGCCTGTTCCGCCAGGGCGCGGGCGGTGTGCTTGAGCCCGAAGGCTTCCATCTGTTCCGGCGTGGGCCCCAGGAACACCACATCTTCGGCGTCACAGCGCCGGGCAAAATCCGCGTTTTCGCTGAGGAAGCCGTAACCCGGGTGGATGGCTCCGGCGCCGCTTTTGCGAATGATGTCGAACAGCTTGTCCTGATCCAGGTAGGTGGCCGCAGCCGGGCCTTCCCCCAGGGGCCAGGCTTCGTCGGCCTGGCGCACATGCAGGGAATCCGCGTCGGCTTCTGCATAGACCGCCACCGATCCTATGCCCATTGCTTTGAGGGTGCGGATGATCCGGCAGGCAATGGCGCCCCGGTTGGCAATAAGTACCTTGTCGAATTTCCGCTTCAGTTCCATACCAGCACCTCGATGGGTGTGGGGTTGTAGGCGTTGCACGGATTGTTCAGCTGCGGGCAGTTGGAAATCATCACCAGGACATCCATCTTTGCTTCCAGCTCCACATATTTGCCGGCATCGGAAATACCGTCGGCGAAGGTGAGGCCGCCATCCGGGGTAACCGGAACATTCATGAAGAAGTTGATGTTGTGGGTAATGTCCCGCTTGCTCAGGCCCAGTTCTTCATTTTCGGTCACCGCAATCAGCCAGCTGTCCCGGCAGGCGTGCATGCATTTCTTGCCCAGGTCATAGCGGGTGGTGTTGCTTTCTGCGGCACAGGCACCGCCCAGGGTGTCGTGGCGTCCGCAGGTATCGGCGGTGATTTCCAGCATCACATTGCCTTCGGAGGACATCAGCCGGGAGCCGGCGCTCAGGTAGACATTGCCCTGTTCGCGGATGGTGTCGGTGGCGCTGTAACGCTCGGTAGGGTTGTGGGCGTTATAGAACAAGGTATCGGCGGCCTGGTTGCCTTCCAGGTCCAGAATGCGCAGGGTCTGGCCTGCTTTGACCACATGCAGGAAGTATTCGCCGGCGGGTACGGTTTCGCGGAAGCTGGCGGTTTCCGGGGTCAGGGTGCTTGCTTTGATCATGTCCGGTCTCCGGTTATTGCATCAGGTGGTACAGGGCGGTATTGGCGAATGCGCGG
>JBFHSI010000333.1:0-2322 GCA_041591245.1 Marinobacter sp. | reverse complement strand
TTTTCTTCAACACTTTCAAGTGATTGTCTTTCGATTCCGGGCCGCCCTAACCGGGCTCCCCTCGAGAGAGATGCGCATTTTACTCCCAAGCCCTGAGTTGTCAACGGTTTATTTCAGCTTTCAGGAAAAATCCCGTAAAAACCTCAAATTCGGGAGCCAGCTATGCCCGACTCCCTCGAATAACTACAGGTCAACCTTGACCGACGACGCTGAGTCACGGGCCTTCGCCCTGGCCTCATCAATGGATTCTGCCCGTGCCAGACACACACCCATACGCCGGCGCCCCCGGAGCTCAGGCTTTCCAAACAGGCGCAACTGGGTATCCGGGTGTTCCAGGGCCTTCTCCAGACCGGAGTACACCACATTTTCCGAATCTCCCTCGGGCAGGATCACCGCCGAAGCCGAAGGTCCGTTTTGCCGAATAGCAGGAACCGGCAATCCCAGAATGGCTCGGGCATGCAAGGCAAACTCGGAAAGGTCCTGGGAAACCAGAGTCACAAGACCGGTATCGTGGGGGCGGGGCGACACTTCGGAAAACCAGACATCGTCACCTTTGACAAACAGCTCCACCCCGTATACACCGTGACCTCCCAGGCTCTCCACCACAGCACGGGCAATTTCTTCAGAGCGCTTACGGGCAATGGGTGACATGGCCTGGGGCTGCCAGGACTCCCGGTAATCCCCGTCTTCCTGGCGATGACCTATAGGCTCACAGAAAGAAATGCCATCCCGATGACGGACGGTGAGCAGTGTGATTTCGTAATCGAAGTCCACAAAACCTTCAACAATCACCCGCCCACCGCCGGCGCGACCACCGGTCTGGGCATAATCCCAGGCGGCCTCCACCTCGCCATCATTGTGGACGGTACTCTGCCCCTTACCGGACGAACTCATCACCGGTTTCACCACCAGCGGCATACCCACTTCCCTGACCGCGTCCAGATATTCATCCCGGGAGCCGGCAAAACGGTACGGAGAGGTAGGCAAACCCAGCTCTTCTGCCGCCAGCCGGCGAATACCTTCCCGGTTCATGGTCAGATTGACCGCGCGGGCTGTGGGAATGATTCGGTAACCCTCTTCTTCCAGTCGGACCAGCTCGGAAGTGGCAATGGCCTCAATTTCCGGCACCACAAGATCCGGCTTTTCCTGTTCGATCACCCTGCGGATGGCTTCAGGGTCCAGCATATCGACAACATGACTTCGGTGGGCCACCTGCATGGCAGGGGCGTCGGCATACCTGTCCACCGCAATCACCTCAACGCCGTAGCGCTGCAGTTCGATAACCACTTCCTTGCCAAGCTCTCCGGAACCACAAAACAACACCCGGAAAGCATTTTTCTTCAAAGGAGTACCAATACGAACGGAACGGGAATCTTCTGTCATATCCTGCCTGCCTGAAACTGAGCCCATTTAATGTTTGTTGTCATACTGAATTCACGGCACTTAGAGGGAAACCTTTTCCTCCCGCACCGCCACTTTGCGCAGCACTTCCCTGCGCTCATCATTGGTCATCTGGGTCCAGCGAAGAATTTCATCCCCGGTACGCTGACAACCGATACAGATATCCATCTCATCCAGTGCACATATCTGTACACAGGGGGACCTTACCTTGTCAGAGACACTCACCGCGCCGGCTCGCACGGCTTGAGCTGCTGCAGATAGCGAGCACCGTTCTGGACGTAGTGGGCAGCACTCATTTCCAGCATCTTGCGCTGAGACTCGCTCAGCTCCCGCTTTATTTTCCCCGGTGAACCCACAACCAGAGAGCCATCCGGCACTTCCATACCTTCCGGAATCAGGGTATTGGCACCGATCAGACAGTGCTTGCCGATTTTCGCACCATTGAGCACCACGGCATTAATACCGATAAGAGAATAGTCGCCAATACTGCAGCCATGGAGCATGACCTTGTGTCCAACGGTCACTCCCCGGCCCAGCGTCAGGGGGATGCCCGGATCTGTGTGCAATACCGAACCGTCCTGCACGTTGGTTTCAGGGCCTATGGTAATCAGCTCATTGTCGCCTCTGATCACAACATTGAACCAGATACTGGCCTTCTCCATCACACGCACACTGCCTATGACGGTTGCGTTGTGAGCAACGAACTGCCCCTCGCCAACCAGCTCCGGCGTTCGCTCTCCCAATTGATAAAACATGTCAGCCCCCTTCAGGCGGTTCCAGAAGATCTATACCCGCATCGTACACAGCGTTCAGGAAATCGACCAGAACCACGGCCGACAACCCCCATATCTGATAATGCTCCCAGCGATAGCAGGGTACGTAAAAGGTGTGATCCAGAAAAGTCAGGGCGTCAGTCCGCTC
>JBFHSI010000332.1:0-2326 GCA_041591245.1 Marinobacter sp. | reverse complement strand
ATGTCCTTGAACGCCGGGTAGGGGAAGTCGGTGGGCACGTTGGCGGTTTTGGAGATGGAGGAATCCACCCACAATTGTGCCGCTGCCTGAATATCCACGTGCTGCTGCGGGCTCACATCGTCGGATGTGGTGAAGTAGGGCGGCAGTTTCTTGTCTTCGTCTTCCGAGAAGGGCATGGCCGCCGGGTTTACCAGGTGGCGGTAGGCCAGCAGTTCGAAGGAGAACACATCCACTTTCTCTTTGGTCTTGCGGCCTTCCCGGATCACGTTACGGGCGTAATGAGGGGAGAAGCTGGGCTCGATGCCGTTGCTGGCGTTGTTGGCCAGGGACAGGCTGATGGTGCCGGTCGGGGCAATGGAGGTGTGGTGGGTGAACCGGCCGCCTTTGGTGGCCAGCTGTACGACCAGTTCCGGTTCCACTTCGGCAATACGCTGCATGTAGCGGCTGTATTTGGCGTGCAGTACCTTGCCTTTGAGCTTGTCACCCAGTTTGAAGCCGTCTTTCGCCAGCTGCGGGCATTTGCCCAGCATTTTCGGGGTGATTTCGAATTCGTCTTCCATGATGGGGGCCGGGCCTTTTTCTTCGGCCAGGGCCAGGGACTGGCGCCAGCCTTCCACGGCCATTTCCCGGACTACGTCTTCGGTGAACTGTACGGATTCTTCAGAACCGTATGGCATACGCAGCATGGCGAGGGTGGAACCCAGGCCCAGAATGCCCATGCCGTGGCGGCGCTTGTAGGTGATTTCGTGGTGTTGCTCAGGCAGGGGCAGGCCGTTGATTTCCACCACGTTGTCCAGCATCCGGGTAAAGATGGCCACTACCTTGCGGTATTTCTCGTAGTTGAAGCTGGCCTTGTCGGTGAACGGGAAGTCCACAAATTTGGTCAGGTTCACAGAGCCCAGCAGGCAGCTGCCGTAAGGGGGCAGGGGCTGTTCGCCGCAGGGGTTGGTGGCGCGGATGTCTTCGCAGAACCAGTTGTTGTTCATCTGATTGACCTTGTCGATCAGGATGAATCCGGGTTCGGCGTAGTCGTAGGTGGAGGTCATGATGGTGTCCCAGATAAACCGGGCTTTGACGGTCCGGTAGATCCGGCAGGCCACCTTGCCTTCTTCGTTGACCACGTAGCTGTCCAGCTCCGGGAAGTCGCGGTAAACAAACTTGGAGCTGTCGTTCAGGTCCAGGCCTTCTTCTTCCGCTTCTTTCAGGGTGACGGGGAAGGACAGGTGCCAGTCGGCGTCGTTACGGACGGCTTCAATGAAGTCTTCGGTAATCAGCAGGGACAGGTTGAACTGGCGCAGGCGGCCGTCTTCCCGTTTGGCCTGGATGAAGTCGATAACGTCCGGGTGGTGAACGTCAAAGGTGGCCATCTGGGCACCGCGGCGACCACCGGCGGAGGACACGGTAAAGCACATGCGGTCGAAGATATCCATGAAGGACAGGGGGCCGGAGGTGGTGGCACCGGCTCCGGCTACGTAGGCACCCCGGGGACGGAGGGTGGAGAACTCGTAGCCAATACCGCAGCCAGCCTTGAGGGTCAGGCCGGCTTCGTGGTTTTTCTCCAGGATATCGTTCATGGAGTCCCGGATGGTTCCGGACACCGTGCAGTTGATGGTAGAGGTGGCAGGCTTGTGGGCCTCGGCGCCAGCGGTGGAGGTGATGCGGCCGGCGGGAATGGCACCGTTCTGAAGGGCCCAGATGAAGTCCTTCATGTGTTTGGTGCGGGCGGCCTTGTCTTCAACTTCGGCCAGGGCTTTGGCAACCCTTTCGTAGGTGGCGTTGATGTCCTTGTCTACGGGTTCTCCCGTTTTGGTTTTCAGCTGGTATTTGCTGCTCCAGATATCCAGCGAAGCTTCCTGCATTGGTATCGTTGTGGTCACTGCCTGTGCCTTAGCGTTCATTGCCACCCTCGGTGTTTCAGTATGTCTTTTTTTGCAAAATGGCGATGCCGTGATGGCAGCGCCATGCCCCTTGAATACATGTGCTGACGGATTGCCCGCCAGTAGTTTCAGTTACTTTACTAAACCACTAGATATAGTGGCTGGAATTTGGATTGAATCAGGTCCGGATGCCCGGTTTCTCTATGGATATGCCGCTGTACGGGCTGTCTGGGGGCGGTCTTGTCCCGGCAGACTGGTATCAGGCTTGAAGCCCAATATATGGGAAATTTTTTCCAAAGTATAACAGGATGTGGTGTTCTGTGAAGGAGATCAGAACTATTGTTCGCGCCCGGATCGCAGGCAAAATCAATCAATGGGGGCTTGCTTTCGGGGAAAATTCTGTAAAAACCGGTGCTTGCAGTTAAACCACTAAAACTACTACATCTTGT
>JBFHSI010000331.1:0-2366 GCA_041591245.1 Marinobacter sp. | reverse complement strand
ACAAGGATCGCTTCCGTCAGGGCCTTGGCGATGTAATTGAAACCTACGAAGAAGTCGGAAAGCGCCTGGGTGTTGAGTTCGACTGATATTCAATGAAAAACAAGATAAAAAAGGTGTGTTATGCGTAAATTAGCGGTTGCTGCAGCCAGTTCTCTGATTCTGGCCGTACCTGTGGCCCAGGCCGATGTGATCGGCCTGGGGGCCAATGTGAGTTACTGGGATTCCAATCTGTCCGGCCGCATTGTCAATAATGGCGATGCGGTCAGTGTTGATAATGATCTGGATCTGGACAGCAGCTCCAACACCAACGCAACAATCTATTTTGAACACCCTGTCCCTGTGCTGCCGAATGTCCGGATCAACTACACCAAAGTGGACCAGAGTGGCCGTGGCCGGGTCGGTGTTGCCGGTTTCGATGGTGTGACCGGTAATGTACGTTCGGACCTGGAAATCGAGCAGCTGGACCTGACCCTGTACTACGAGATTCTGGATAACTGGGTGAACCTGGATCTGGGTCTGACGGCCCGGGATCTGTCCAGTGAGCTGACCGTCAGCCAGGTCGGTGGCGTCCTGACCAGTAAAACCAAAGTGGATGGTGTGGTGCCCATGGCCTATGTTGCCGCCCGCTTTGATCTGCCGTTTACCGGGGTGTCCGTTGGTGGGTCAGGAAATATCATCAGCTTCGATGGTGATTCGCTGCATGACTTTAATGTCTATGGCCAGTACGAATTCGCCCTGATCCAGCTGCGGGCCGGTTATCGCCAGATGTCTCTGGATTACGAGGATGATGACAATACTCTGGACGTGGACATTGACGGCCCGTTCATCAGCGCGGGTATTTCGTTCTAGGGAGAGAACACTTGAAGATTCTCGTTACGGGAACTGCCGGTTTTATCGGCTCCCATCTGGCACTCAGGTTGCTGGAGCGTGGAGATGAGGTCATTGGTGTGGATAACCTCAATGACTATTATGATGTAAATCTGAAACAGGCCCGTCTTGAGCGTCTGACTTGCCAGCCCGGGTTCACGGAAGTCCGCGAGGACATTTCCGACCGGGCGGTGATGGAATCGGTATTCACGCAGTATCGCCCGGAACGAGTGGTTCATCTCGCCGCTCAGCCGGGGGTGCGTTATTCCATCGAAAACCCCCAGGCTTATGTGGATGCCAATCTGGTCGGCTTCATGAACATTCTGGAGGGTTGCCGCCACCATGGTGTTGAGCATCTGGTGTACGCTTCCAGCAGTTCGGTTTATGGTGCCAACGAGACCATGCCGTTTTCCGTCCATGACAATGTGGACCACCCCCTCAGCCTTTATGCGGCCTCCAAAAAAGCCAATGAGCTGATGGCTCATACCTACAGCCACCTCTACGACCTGCCCACCACCGGGCTGCGTTTCTTTACGGTCTATGGTCCCTGGGGGCGGCCGGATATGGCGATGTTCATCTTTACCCGGAAGATCCTCGCCGGCGAGCCCATAGATGTTTTCAACCATGGTCACCACAAGCGGGACTTCACCTACATTGACGATATTGTTGAGGGCGTGATCCGTTCCCTGGACCAGGTGGCGGCACCGGACCCCGACTGGAGCGGGAAAAATCCTGATCCGGGCCGGAGCAGGGCACCATACCGTATCTACAATATCGGCAGTAACAACCCGGTGGAACTGTCCCGGTTTATTGAAATCATTGAAGAGCGTACCGGGAAAAAAGCCAGGAAAAACCTGCTGCCCATGCAGCCAGGGGATGTACCTGCCACTTATGCCGATGTAGACGGGCTGATTGCCGATGTGGGATACAAGCCTTCAACAACTGTGGAAGAGGGGGTTGCCCGGTTTGTGGACTGGTACAGGGACTATTACCGGGTCTGAGCTGCGCCCTTGCAGGCTACAGACGGTTTCGGGCAAGGGAGCTCAGTGATTCCGGTACGACGAACTCCATAGCTTTGCGGGTCAGCGGACAGTTGAATGTCAGGCGATATGCCAGTAGTTGCATGGGCTCCCTGGCGGCTTGTCCGTAGAGTCGGTCCCCCACAATGGGATGCCCGATACCCTTGAGGTGGCGGCGGATCTGGTGCTTTCTTCCGGTTTCAATATTCACTTCCAGCAGGCTGGTCTGATTTTCCTCATCGACGGATACTGTGGTTACCCGGCTTTTGGCGGGTTTGCCTTCCACCGGCGTATCAATCAGCTGATCCTTCATCTCCACCTGGCCGGTTACCCTGGCCATATAGCACTTGTTCATGGTTCGTCCGGAGAAGCACTGGGACAGAGCGCCTGCAGCCTTGGGGTCATGGGCAATCAGCATCAGCCCTGCCGCATCCCCATCCAGCCGGTGCACCAGATGGCATGGGCGCTTCAGCCGCAGTT
>JBFHSI010000330.1:0-2422 GCA_041591245.1 Marinobacter sp. | reverse complement strand
CGAAGAGGCCATCCGGGAACTGATCAGTCACTGAACGACACAGCGACAAACCACTTTTACTAGCAGGATATGCCTGACCTTATGGCGCAGACTTTTATTCACCTACGCGTACACTCTGAATACTCCATGGTTGACGGATTGGTGCGCATCAAGCCCCTGATCAACCGTGTGGCCGAGTTGGGTATGCCGGCGGTGGGGCTCACCGAACAGTCCAACATGTGCTCCCTGATCCGTTTCTACAAGGCGGCCATGGGGGCGGGGATCAAGCCGATTATCGGTGCCGACCTGTGGCTGGAGCATCCGGAAGAGCCGGATAACCCGTTCCGTCTGACCCTGCTGGCCCGGGATGGCGATGGCTATCTGAACCTGAAGGAAATCATCTCCCTGGGCTACACCGAAGGCCAGCATCTGGGTAAACCCATTATCCGTCACCAGTGGCTGGAGCAGCGGGCATCAGGGCTGATTGCCCTGTCCGGTGCGAAGATGGGGGATGTGGGCAAGGCCATGCTGGCGGGCAAGGCGGACCAGGCCCGGGAGCGTGCCAGGTACTGGATGGACCTGTATCCGGGAGCTTACTACCTGGAATTGCAGCGTACCGGCCGGATCGGCGATGAAGACTGTCTGCACCTGAGCGTTGAGCTGGCACAGGAGCTGGGGCTGCCGGTGGTTGCCACCAATGACGTGCACTTCCTGGATGCCTCGGATTTTGAGGCCCACGAAGCCAGGGTGTGTATCGGGGAGAGCCGGACTCTGGATGATCCCCGCCGGGACCGCCGGTTCAGCGATCAGCAGTATCTGCGCAGTTCCGAGGAAATGATCGAGCTGTTTGCGGATATTCCGGAAGCAGTGGAGAACACGGTGGAGATTGCCCGCCGGTGCTCCGTGGAAGTGGGTATGGGCAAATACTTCCTGCCCAACTATCCCATCCCGGATGGGATGACCATGGATGACTACTTCCGCAAGGTTTCCGAAGATGGCCTGGAAATGCGCCTGGCCAAAACCCTCAGCAAGGACGATCCGGACTATGAGGCCAAACGGCAAGAGTATTACGATCGCCTGAAATTCGAGCTGGATATCATTATCCAGATGGGGTTCCCCGGTTACTTCCTGATCGTGATGGACTTTATCCAATGGGCCAAGAACAACGGTGTGCCTGTGGGCCCGGGACGGGGTTCAGGTGCAGGCTCCCTGGTGGCCTATGCCCAGAAGATTACCGATCTGGACCCGCTGCAGTGTGACCTGCTGTTCGAGCGCTTCCTGAACCCGGAACGGGTGTCCATGCCTGACTTTGACGTCGACTTCTGTATGGAAGGGCGGGACCGGGTCATTGCCTATGTGGCTGAAAAATATGGCCGGGAAGCGGTATCCCAGATCATCACCTTCGGAACCATGGCCGCCAAGGCGGTGGTGCGGGATGTGGCCCGGGTGCAGGGCAAGTCCTATGGTCTGGCGGACAAACTGTCCAAGCTGATTCCCTTTGAAGTGGGCATGACCCTGGCCAAGGCGGTGGAGCAGGAGCCCCAGCTCAAGGAGTTTCTGGAACAGGACGAAGAAGCCCAGGAAATCTGGGAAATGGCCCTGAAGCTGGAAGGGGTGTGCCGGAATGCCGGTAAACACGCCGGTGGGGTGGTTATTGCTCCGACCAAGATCACTGATTTCTCGCCCCTGTACTGCGATGAGGAAGGGAATAACCTGGTTACCCAGTTTGACAAGGGAGATGTGGAAGAAGCCGGCCTGGTGAAATTCGACTTCCTGGGTCTGCGGACCCTGACCATTATCAACTGGGCCCTGGAAATGATTAACCCGCGCAGGGAAAAGCGCGGCCTGCCACCTCTGGATATCACCGAAATCCCGCTGGATGATGCCCGCTCCTTCGATATGCTCAAGAAGGCGGAAACCACGGCCGTCTTCCAGCTGGAATCCCGGGGCATGAAAGACCTGATCCGGCGTCTGCAGCCGGACTCCCTGGAAGACATGATCGCCCTGGTGGCCCTGTTCCGTCCGGGCCCTCTGCAATCGGGCATGGTGGATGACTTTATTGACCGGAAACACGGCCAGCAGCCCCTGTCGTACCCGCATCCGGATTATCAGTACGAAGGCCTGAAACCGGTACTGGAGCCCACCTACGGGGTCATCCTGTATCAGGAGCAGGTCATGCAGATCGCTCAGGTGATGGCGGGCTATACCCTTGGCGGCGCCGACATGCTGCGCCGGGCCATGGGTAAGAAAAAGCCGGAAGAAATGGCCAAGCAGAAAGCCATCTTCCTGGACGGTTGTGAAAACAACGGCATCGACAAGACCCTGGCGGAAAACATCTTTGACCTGGTGGAGAAATTCGCCGGTTACGGCTTCAACAAATCCCACTCTGCCGCATACGCACTGGTGTCGTACCAGACCCTGTGGCTGAAAGCACACTATCCGG
>JBFHSI010000329.1:0-2438 GCA_041591245.1 Marinobacter sp. | reverse complement strand
GCCGGCACTGTGCAGCATATAGGCAGCAGGGTTCTGGGTGCTCAGGGCTTTTTCCACCAGAGTACCGGACAGGGACGCCGGCAGGTCCGCCCTCACATCTTCTTCCCGCAACTGGCCCCGCAGCAAATGGGTGTGGGCCAGGCATCTCATCAGCAGTTCTTTGCGCTGCTCCGTATTCAGGTAAATACCGCTGGCCCTGGCCAGGCTGCGGATTTCATAGACCATGTGTCCCCATTGCTTGCGTGCCTCCCACCAGCGGTCGTAGGTGGCGGTGTTGCGCACGCTCAGAAGTATGGACAGGGCAATGCCCATGATGGTGAACGGCAGCAGGGTGTACTCGACAATGCCATCCAGATAATGGTGCCGGGAAATCCAGGTCACCAGGGCGGAAAACACCCCGATTGAAATAACCTGCGGAAGGATATGAGGAAGCACTGAGCCCTTCCAGGCCAGCATCAGTCGGAAGGCACCGGGGCGGTTGCGGATAATCATTACACAGGTCTCCAGAGAGCGTGTGGTCAGTTGGGGCGGGGGGATGACACAGGATTCAAAGCAAGCCGGATTTTATCATGTCGAACATGTCCAGTACCCGGGCCACAAACTGGTCTTTCGGGCGGAAGCTGCTGTGGGTGCTGGTTGTGACGTCCTGCTGCAGGTGGTCCAGCAACTTGAGAAGGCGCCGGCGATGCAGGCCAGTTGCCGCCTGAAGCGGGTCGGAGATGATGCCGGACAGGGCTGCAAAGGCTGCCAGGGCGGCCAGAACGGCGGCCATGACAATAGCCGTGGTTGCCAGTGAAGGTTCCGGTGGGAACCAGCTGTAATACCAGGTGCCGATGGTCTCACCCAGAATAAAGTCCCGGGCGGCCAGGGTCTGAGCGAGCATGGATGCAAGCACCACTCCGAGCCCGATACCACCGGGGGTAAATTTCTGGAAGGCAAAGGCCCCCAGTATGGTGCAGGAAATGCTGTTGGTGATATCGGCAGAGGCGGTGCGGGTCACCCGGTACTGGCTGAGGGCGTCGGAGACCAGCGGCTCCACCAGTGTGCTGAACTGCCGCCGGTCCACCGGGCGGGTGCTATGGCGGGCATAGAGGGCTTCGAGTTCGTCGACAAGATAGCGTTCCAGCAACGGGCTGTTCTGGCCATTGTTCAGCAGGTCTGTCTGAATCAGTTGTGAAATGTGGGTCTGTACCCGGGTGGTAAAGCCGGCAGGTATTCGGTTTGCAATACCGTGCAGCCACATCAGCCCGTCCCGTTTGGGCACCAGAACTTTCACCAGGCAGGCCAGGGCGTAGACCGGCGCCCACAGAAGATTGATGGGCGCCCGCAGCATATCCCATCCCAGCGCCATGCGGTTGGTGGCCCAGGCTCCGGGGTAGTGGAAGTGGCGGTCAATAAACGCAGGAACCCGCGCCCGGCAGTCGTCAAAGTAGCGTCCTATGCCTGAGCGTATGGCCCGCTCAATCTCGGCTTCGGAAACCTTTGCCTCGGGCGCTGCGGCATTGTGCATAGTGACGGGGGATCTTCGGAAGAGTGGGTATGCGGTGTATTAAACCGCAATTGGGCTGGCCGGGACAGGTTTAAGTTGTTGGAGCAGTTTGTTTCCAGGGCTGACGTCAGATCAGACCCAGCAGCTCTGAGGGCTGATTAAATCGCACTGCTTCCGTGCGGCTGCATTATAAGCGAGCCATATAATTTTTATCCTGTCTGTAAGTTTGGCTTATAGGTCAGGTGACTCTGGTTAGGCCGTTCAAGTTTAAGTACGAAGCGCCACTGAGGTTTCAAAGAACGTCAGTCACGGTAATCAACAGCAGAGGCACGGCGAATAACACAAGCGATAGCACCACCAGGAGGAACAGGGGGCGCCAGCTTTCACCAAGCAAGCTGGAAAACTGTATCTTCGCGCCAAGCCCGACCATGGCGGTCACCAGGCACAGTTGTGAAAACATTTCTGCAACGAGTTTGAGCTGAGTCCCGACAAGCCCCATGGCATTCAGGACAACAAGGATGGCAAAGGCATACAGGAAGCCGGGGAAGCCATTGGCATGATCGTCCTGATTCCTCTGCCAAAGGGCTATAAAGGCGATGACGGGCACCAGGGCTGCAACACGAAGCATTTTTGTGTAGATGGCGACATCACCGACCGGGTCAGAAATGGCGTATCCGGCACCGGCGACCTGGGCCACGTCATGGATAGATATGCCAATTAAAACGCCGGCGCTTTGGGCGTCCATCCCCAGCCAGTTAACAAGAAAGGGGTAGCCAACCATCGCAATGCTTCCGATTCCGGTAACACTGGCAGCTATGTACGGGAGGCTGCGAGAAGTTCCACTGCGAGCGCTCAGAATCGCCGCTACAGCCATGGCTGCGGAGGCTCCGCAGATTGCCACGGCAGCACCACCAATCAACCAGTACTCAGTAGGAAGGCGTAACCAGCG
>JBFHSI010000328.1:0-2444 GCA_041591245.1 Marinobacter sp. | reverse complement strand
GCAGCAGACGCAGGGTCAGCCGGTAGTGTCCCCGCAGGTACAGAATCCGGGCGCAGCGAACCGACAGTTCAGGGTCGTCCAGACGGAACCCGGGTTCGGCTTTGAGCAGGCACTCCAGCAGTGCCACCATGCCATCCCCGTTGTTTGTGTCCGCCAGCCAGCCGAGCAGGCGTGGATGGTTGCGGTAAAGCTCGGCAACATCATTTCTCGCCATCAGCAGCCGGTACAGCTGTTCCAGGCGCAGACCATTGCTGCGATCCCGTTTCAGGGCTTCCTTGAGCATGGACTGAACCCGGTCATAGTTACCATCCTTCAGGTTCATGTCGATATCCGCATCAAAGCGGGCGCTGCGGTCCCGGTGCTGATTATCCTGTTCCTCAGGGATCTCTTCGTCTGCGGCGCCCAGACCCAGTTCTTCCCGGTACTGGAACAGCAGATAACCCAGCATATTGAACAGGATCAGGCTGAAGGTACTGTTCAGGAAACCGGACAGGGGCTGGGACACCCACACCGGGAAATGATTGAGTGCGAAATCCTGGGCGACACCTGAGGCCAGGGTCAGCAGGATCAGGTAGCCATAGAGCAGGAAGTAGGGGGTGCCGATCCGGGAAATCAGCACCGCCAGGGTGGCCGGATTGACAGCGGCGCCCACGGATCTGTCCATGGCCAGAACCATGATGCTGGCGGGCAGGGCCAGAACCACGAAGGCGATGGCCAGCAGCATCAGAATGGGACCGCCCACCATGGCTGCAGTCGCCACCAGCCCGCCCATAAGCACGAACACCAGCAACTGCAGGAACACTATGCTGAACCCACTGCCGGTAAAAGCCTCCAGTACCGGCGGTGGCTTCAGGTGACCCTCAGCGGTGTGGTTGATCACGGCATAGGTGTATTTCATCAGTGCCAGCGCCAGTACAAACCAGATGGCAAGACCGATCAGGTTTTTCGGGGCCATGAGTGGCACCAGGGTACAGATGGCGATAACAATCAGCGGGTCGCTGTGAAACGGGTAGCGGAAAAAGGCACCGATCCGGTTCCAGAAGGGTACAACATCGCTACCGGACCCAAGATAGCGCATGGCTTTGCTGCAGCGTGGGCACAGGGCCCGGTGCTGGCGGCTGTCCGCATCCGGCATACAGCGATGGCAGTAGTCTGTGTGGCACTCGCTGCAGTGCCAGCTGGCGGGATCCCCCGGGTGATAATGACAGTCGTGCTTCAAAGCTGGTCCCCGCTGCGGTGCTTCATAGATATGGCTCAGCCATGATGCCAGATGTGGCGTCCGGCCGCAGTTAACCGGTTAACAGGCCGGTAACGGCCCGGGTGCCGGGCCCGGGCGGAACCTACAAAAGATAACCAAGATTTACAACAAAACCGGGGATGGCGCTTCTGATTACAGCCGCTCCGCGTATAATCGAACGAATCTCTTCGTGGTTATTCCTGACCCGCAGAGCCTGAAAGGAGCAGCTTCAGAATGGCCTCTATGAGTCCCAGGGTACTGCTCTTTGCGGGCGCATTTCTGATAGCCTGTGCTTTGCCTTTTCTGCCTTCCCTGCTGAACAAACACGGATTTTACGGCCTGGCGGTAGACCTGCCGACGCCCGAACTTCCCGCCGCGATGATACCGGAGCAGGGACTGTCCGTGGTGTATTTTGGCTTTCGCCAGTGTGGCACTGTCTGTCCGGTACAGCTGGTGAACCTGCTGAATCTGCGTCAGCGTCTGGAAGCTAGTCCTGTCGAATTTCTGTTTGTCACCCTGGATCCGGAGCACGACTCCCGGGACCTGCTGGACAGTGCCATGGCAGGTCTTGGTGACGGCTTCAGGGCCTATCGTCCGGATTCCCCGCGTGCAGCCCAGAATCTGGCCCTGGCGTTTGGTGATTTTGCGATCCGGGATACCCGGGCACAAACCTCTACCCTGAGTCACGGAGCCCGCCTGTATGTGGAGAGCCCCGGGCCTCGCCGCAGACTGATTTATACCTCGCCGGATCTGGACCTGGATCTGGTGGAAAAGGATATACGTCATCTGCTGGCGGACATAACAATTAAAAAGGAAACATAGTGACTACAGCTGCCGCAACACAGTCCTACGGGATTCAGGAAAGAGAGCGTACCGACCTGAAAATACTGGTGATACTTCTGGCCCATGTGCCGGTTGTGGGGCTGCTGGTGCCCAGGGGCTATGACACCACCGCATTTGCCCTGGTGGCGTCCCTGCTGGTGGGGGCTCTGGCAGCGGCTGGATACTGGAGCATCCGTGGAACCCGGGCCCTGTCGGCCCTTTATGCTGTCTGTCTTATGCTGTTTTCCGCCGTTATGATTCAGGCCCAGATGGGGCGAATCGAAATGCACTTCCACATTTTTTCCGCCCTGGCCCTGGTGATCATCTACCGGGACTGGCTGCCGGTGGTGGTGGCTGCAGGGGTTATTGCACTGCACCACCTGCT
>JBFHSI010000327.1:0-2444 GCA_041591245.1 Marinobacter sp. | reverse complement strand
GGGATTGTCGAAGGAAGTCTTGGAAATTTCTATGGCTTTCTCCCCCACCTGGCCCTTCAGGGCGGCAAATCCGGTGGGTCCGAAAGCCATCTGGGTCAGGGCCTTGCCCATACCGGCGGTTTCATCTACCAGGGGTTTGATGTGCTTGCGCACCATGTTGCGGGCCCGGTCGCCTTTGGGGCCGTCGAGAATGGCATTGATGATGTTGCCGACGGTGAGGATTTCGTGGGTCACGATATGGCAGAAGGATTCCGCCACTTCCGGCTGGCGCTTCAGGAACAGTCCCTGAATGCTGAATGGCCCAACCTTGTGGGGATGCAGCGGCCGGAAGATGACATTGAGGGCGATCCAGTTGGTGGCCCAGCCCACCAGCAGGCCGAAGAAGGGCAGCACCCACCAGCTCGGGTAGACATACCATACGGCCATCTGTACCAGGCCGAAAAGAAACCCGAAATACAGGCCGGAATTGACGATAAAGCGGAATTCCACCTGGCCGCATTCCAGAAAAATCCGGTTGAGCAGCTGCTTGTCCCTGGCCAGGCGATCAATCACCATGCCCTTGATATCCAGCAGGTCTTCAATGTTGTCGGAAATGTCCTCCACCAGATTGTCCACCAGCCGGGGTGCGGACTTGCGGACCCGCTCATACACCATCTTGCGGGCGGAGGCCGGCAGGTTCTCCCAGAAGGTGGGGTATTCCTGCAGCATCATCTCATCCACGTATTCCTCAATGCGCGGATCCACAGACTCAATGATGTGGGTAGCCAGCACCCGGGGGTCAATCTGTTCGAAAATCTCCTGCACGGTTCCGATTTTGGAAATGGTGGCATCGACGCTGATGGCGGCCATCTTCCGGGCCTTGGAGGGGATGATGCCCTGCCATCCCAGCAATGGCGGCTTACCGATGAACTCCAGGGGGTAGAAGGTCATCTTGATGGCCAGCCAGTTGGTGCTCCAGCCGATCAGGGCGGCGATAACGGGTATGCTGAGGTACTGCCAGAACTCTGGGGAAATGAACAGGCTTGTCATCCGGAACTCGCACTCGTGTTTATTAGTATTGTAGATAAAGGTGCAGCAGGGGTACGGCCTGTACTGCACCGGGCCGCTGTAAACCCTGAAACTGTGAAGTCTGAACAGTGTGATCATGTTGGCCGGTGGCGGTGGTGTCAATGACCACAACGCCCGCCGGCCCGGTTTTTCTGGCGATTGCAGGGATTACCGCCGGAAGTCACCCCAAAGCCACTGGCACAGGGCGATGGCGGTAACGGGGGCCGTTTCCGTTCTCAGAACCCTGGGGCCAAAGGCCACGGGCAGAAAGCCTTCCCGCTCTGCCCGGGCAATTTCATCCGGATCCAGGCCGCCTTCCGGACCTATCATCAGGGCCACCCGGGCCGGGCGGGTGAGTTCATCCGGAGACTGCTCCGTGCGGTGGTGCAGGACCAGCCGCAAGTCACAGTCCTGGCTGTACTGCAGCCACTCATCCAGCTCCATGACCGGCATTATCTCTGGTACCCGGGCTCGCCCACACTGCTCCGCAGCGCTGGTGGCTATGCCCTGCCAGTGGCGCAGGCGCTTGTCTTCCCGGTCGCCTTTCAAGCGTACATCACAGCGGGATGTGGACAGGGGCACAATGCGGGTAACCCCCATCTCCACCGCTTTCTGCACTGCATAGTCCATGCGGTCACCCTTGGACAGGCTTTGTCCGAGCACGATTTCCAGGGGCGATTCGGTGGCATTGGGAATGGGATCGCCCACTTCCACGGTCACCTGTTTTTTGCCCGCCTGGGTGATGGTAGCCGGGTAGTCCAGGCCATCGCCGTTGAACAGACGCAGCTCCTGACCCGGCTGCATGCGCAGTACCCGGGCCACATGCCGGGAGGCATTGTCGTCCAGGTCGGCACTCTGGCCGGGGCTCAGGGGAGTGTCTGTGTGGATTCTGGGAATACGCATGGTTCAGTTGGCCTGTTCAGTCCCGGACAGCAATCTCGATACCCTCGGTCGCCACCTGGGCCAGATGCCGGATCTGTTCTTCGGTGATGATATAGGGCGGCATAAAGTACACAACATTTCCCAGTGGCCGCAACAGGGCCTGGCGGCTCAGGGCATGCTGGTAAACCCGCAGGCCCCGGCGTTCCTGCCAGGGGAAGGGGGTTTTCGAGGCTTTGTCCTTGACCATTTCTATGGCCAGGGTCATACCGTGCTGGCGGATATCACCCACATTGGGATGGTCGGCCAGATGGGCCACCGAGTCGGCCAGGTTGGCGGACAGAAGGCGGTTGTTTTCGATGACATTGTCGTCCCGGAAAATGTCCAGGGTCGCCAGGGCCACGGCACAGCCTATGGGGTTGCCGGTGTAGCTGTGGCTGTGCAGGAAGGCGCGCAGGGACTCGTAATCATCGTAGAAGGCGTTGTAGACGGTATCCGTGGTCAGCACCACCGACAGG
>JBFHSI010000326.1:0-2487 GCA_041591245.1 Marinobacter sp. | reverse complement strand
CCCTGACACAAATGGCCTTTGGCCCGACCGGAGTTGCCGCCCTGAAGGGACAGGTGGGGGAGAAAGCCATAGAGATTTCCAGGTCCTCCTTCGACAATCCCATGTTCGAGAAAGACCGGGCCCAGGCTGTCAAATCCATCATGGTTGAGCGTATGATTGGGCTGTCTTCGGAAGAGTTTCAGGATCTGCTGAGACCCTGTTTCCAGGAAGACGAAATCAAGCTGATTCTTGTGGGTGCCATTCTCGGCCTGGTGGCCGGTGTCTGCCAGCTGATCTTTGTATTCGGTCAGTCCGCCGTGTAACCGGCAGCCCCCTTGCCAATCAGTCTGTGCTGCACACCAGCACAGCTTCCGGGCTGTATACTCTACAGTGCCGGAAGCCCGGATAAGGATTCTTTCGAGACTGATGGACACGGAGGCACTCGATGCGAAGTATTATTTCAAAAATTTCGGGATTGCTCCGGCGCCAGCAGCCGGAGTCAGCTCCGGCTAAGGAATCCCGCCTGCTCACCCCCTCCCGACAGACTTCCGGAACCGATGAGCAGGAAAAAGGGGATATGCTGGCCAGACAGCTGGAGGAGCACCTGTTCTGCTGGCTGCTGGATGTTCCGCCGTCAGCCCTGCGGGGGGACCTTGCCAGTGCTCATCGGGTACTGGAATCCCTGAATCACCGGCTGCACAGCAAAAAACGCATACACGAACTGCCCCGCCGCCCCCACACCCTGCCCATGCTGATGACAGCCCTGGCCGATGAAACCACGGACCGCCACCGGCTGGGCGAGATCATCCTGGGCGACCCGGCACTCACCGACCAGCTGCTGAAGATGGCCAACAGCCCCTATTTCCGCACCCGGGACAGCGATATAGAATCGGTGGACCAGGCCATTTTTGTGCTCGGCATGGATGGTATCCGCAATGTCATTTCGGCGGCGGTTGCACGCCCTGTGCTGGCGGCCCGCAACAGTCAGGAAGCCGTGTTTGCCCAGCGAGTATGGACCTGGGGCCTGACCTGTGCCCGGGCCTCGGAACTGATCGCCAGGGTTCACGGCAAGGACCCCAGTGCACATTTCATTGCCGGCCTGTTGCCATCGCTTGGGTACATTACGGTTCGCAGGGAACTGGAAAGAATCTACCGGGCCCACTTCAACAACCGGGAGCCGGAGCCTGCGGTTGTCCGTCATGCCCTGGCCAGGAATCAGTGGGTGGTCTGCCAGCGTCTGGCGGAAGAGTGGGGCCTGCCCCCGAAATACCATGCCCTGCTGCTGTCCGCGGAGCGCCCGTTGCCGGGACAGCTCCACACACCCCTGAGTGACGGCATGATCCTGGGCACCCGGGAAGCCCTGCGCCATGCCCGCCAGCGCAATCTGGCGGAGGAGGATCTGCCACAGGTCATACAGCTGACTCCGGAGCAGATTACCGGAGTGCGCAAGTCCCTCAGGAGCTTTCTGCGGGAAGACCGGGGTTCAGCCGATCACGCCTGAGCCGTCATCCCCCGCAGCCGGACGCTCCGGCCTGAGCAGTTCAGCAAAGGTACTGGCAGAATCCTTGCCCAGTGCCTGCATCCGGGCCAGCGGAATATCCCCGGGCAACTGATCCACCACCCTGTCTTCGTCACTACGTACCGCCAGCAGGACATCCTCGATCCGAATGCTGTCGAGGGTCCGCCCGGGGACAAGCTGATCCCCCAGCTTGCCCGCAAGCGACAGCAGGCCGGCCCGGATGAGTTTGTCGCTGACACCACGGGTAACCTCACCGGGAACCCGTAACTCCTGCTCCAGCACCTCCTGACGGGGTGCCGGCTGGCCCTCACTGAAAGGCTTGGCCACCAGCCACATCAGAGCCAGCGCCACTTTTTCCTGCAGCTCCGGCGCCAGCTGGATATCACGGCGTTTGGCAACGGAGCCGGGGTTCTGCAGATAGAACGCCAGGCTCGCCCCCAGCAGCAGGATCATCCAGTTCAGATAGATCCAGATCAGCAGGATGATGCCTATGGCGAAACTGGAATAGATGGCGGCGTACTTTGCCGAACCCGCCACAAAGGACGCGAACAGCAAGCCCCCCGCCTGCCAGGACACCCCCGCCACCAGACCTCCGATGAAGGCGTAGCGCAGTTTCACACTGGTGTTGGGCATGAACACATAGACAAAGGTGAAGGCGCCCACCACCAGGAAAAATGGCATAAACCGGCTGATCGCCAGAATCACTGAGCCCAGGGGTTCAATCGCGATCAGGGTCTGGACCAGGGATGAGGACAGAATGGTTGCACTGACACCGATGGCAGACACCATCAGCAGCGGCCCCACCATGATGACACTCAGGTAATTGCTGAACCTCTGGCCCAGGGAGCGCATGTCCGGCACCCGCCAGATCATGTTGAAGGAGCGTTCGATTTTCTGCAGCAGGGAAATGACCGTATACACCAGCAGGGCCAGCCCCACCGAGCCCAGCACCCCCACTTTCATGTTGTCCACAAAGCCCAGGATTTTTT
>JBFHSI010000325.1:0-2553 GCA_041591245.1 Marinobacter sp. | reverse complement strand
TGCCAGCACCAGCTGGAGCAGCCAACAATACCTCGCCCGGCCTGGCCACAGGCAATCCGGCGCAACAGCTCCCGTATCAGCGCCAGACCGGACAGGTGGCGGCGCCAGAAATGGGCCAGCTCGGGAATCACCCAGGGCCGTTGCAGATCCTGGCCATCCCACCAGGCCGAGGCTTCCTCATCGCCCAGCAAACGTTGCTCGGGCGGAGCTATAACCGACCAGCCCTCCCCGTCCCCGCTACAGGCAACGGGAAAGCGCACCAGGGCTTCACGGATACCGGAAAATGGCGGTGCAACAATGAAGGCCACATCCCGGGCCGACTTGGACTCCGACGCCTCCGCCTGCAAACACTGGTGCAGTGCCTGGGCTCGGGCAGAGTAATCCGGGGCCGGGGCAAACCGGCGACGCTGACTGGCAGACAGTTCCGGCAGGTCGTCCAGGCTCTGGAACGGCGATTCATCGGCCGACATGCCGGCCTGGAGCTGCTCCAGAACCTGCCGGACAGCCCCGCGAATGGAGCGACGCACGGAGGTTTCCGGCAACACCCACTGATCCGGTGTGATCAGGCCGCCGGGCAAGGCGGGAAAATCCGTTTCCGTCAAGGGACATACTCCTTGTAAAGGCGGCCGGGCTATTCCGGTACCAGCCAGTCAATCCGATGCTGCCAGTTCAGGCAGTCAGCCCCGGCTACCGCATCCATCATGGCGGAAAACCGCTCCATAAATCCCCAGGGCGGGTTGATCACCAGCATGCCGGATCCGATCATGCCCCGCTCCGGCGCCTGCTTCAGCATCACCTCACTGCGCAGCACCTTGCGCGCTGCACCTTTAGCAACCGGGTCCAGCAACTGTTTATGGGGCTCACCGGGAAGTACAGGATACCAGACAAGATAGACCCCATGACGGCACTTGCGCCATGCCTTCTGCAGGGTAGCGGCCACATCGGCATATTCGGTCTTGACCTCGTAGGAAGGGTCGGTCAGTGCCAGCAACCTGGGCTGTGGTGGAGGCAACTGCTTCAGCAGCCCCTGCAGGCCATCCTGCTGCAGCACCCGGGCACCATTCGCCTGGGCCCAGCGCTCCAGCTGATCGCCTTCTGCCGGATGCAGTTCAAACGCGGTCAGTGCATCGTTTTTGCGGAGAAAATGCCGGAACCAGGCCGGAGACCCGGGATAGGTTTTCAGCGCTCCCGGCCCGGGATTGAGCCCGGACAGCAGTTTCAGTACCGGCGCCCAGTCTCCGCCTTCCAGCCGCTGCCGGGCCTGCCAGAGTTTCTGGATGCCGGTATCGGCTTCGCCGGTTTTCCTGGCCCGCTCACTGTCCAGGTCATAGACCGCGCTGCCACCGTGGGTGTCGAAGCAGGCAATGGCTGATGACTTGGCCTGCATCATGGTCATGACCAGGGTCAAAGCGGCGTGTTTCTGGACATCGGCAAAATTGCCGGCATGAAAGGCGTGCAGATAACTGAGCATAAGTGGCCTCCGGAAGTTCGGAGGCCATTAGGCCCGAGACGCCCCTGCTGTTGCAAGCCCGGCCCCCTGTTGGTAAACCTGTGGGGCCTGCACCGGTTACCTGTCCGACCGACTATCTGTCTGCCGGGCGTTGAGGGTTTTGCTTTTGTTCTGCCCCTGATCACCGGCTACCGCAAGCCTGCGCAGGGATTGCCAGGCAGAAAACACACCTTCCGCTGATCCGGCCAAACGAACCGCCTTGCTGCTCATATCGAATCCTTCCCAAGTGATGATGTCAGGAACAAATCTAGCAGCCAGAATAGTTTTTGCAAATAGTTCTCATTAACTTTTAACATGGAGCAAGATCTTCCTTTCCAGGCCAAAGCACCACAAAACCCCTTGCTTTGTGTGGATTCACACAACATAATCTTAATGATAATTCTTAGCGTTTAGACTCTTGTCCCACATTAGCCGTTTCATACATCGGAGCCCACAATGAATTTACCGTTTCGCCCGGCCCCCCTGGCACTGACATTTGCTACAGCTCTTGCAGTCGGCTGCACCAGCACCCCCTGGTCTGCACAGACTTCCGCCCCGGTCACCAAACAGCAGGTTGTTGAGCACTACGCGGATCTGGCCCATGCCATTTATGAGGACTCCCTGATTACCGCAAAGGCCCTGGACGAAGCTACCGACCGTCTGATTGCCAACCCCACCGAAGCCAACCTGGCAGCCGCCAAACAGGCCTGGCTGGCAGCCCGGGTTCCCTACCAGCAGAGTGAAGCTTTCCGTTTCGGCAACACCATTGTGGATGACTGGGAAGGCCAGCTGAACGCATGGCCCCTGGATGAAGGTCTGATCGATTACGTGGAAGCTGCCGACTACCAGTATGAACTGGGCAACGCCGGCGCCACTGCCGACATTATTGCCAGCACCAGCATCAACATCGGCGGCGAAACTGTGGATGTGTCCACCCTGACCCCCGAACTGCTGGCGAACCTGAACGAAATCGGCGGATCCGAGGCCAATGTGGCCACCGGCTACCACGCGGTGGAATTCCTGCTCTGGGGCCAGGACCTGAACGGCTTCGAAGCAGGTAATGG
>JBFHSI010000324.1:0-2566 GCA_041591245.1 Marinobacter sp. | reverse complement strand
GGCAAGACTACCCTGCTGAGCCTGATGGCCGGCTTCATATCTCCCACCGAGGGCTATCTGACCCTGGGGGACAGTCAGCTCAGCGGACTGCCCCGGGTTGCCTGCGGGGTTGACCTGCAGGACCAGATTGAAGGTCCGGGTCAGGACCGGGGTGTGGTGTTCCAGAAACACGCCCTGTTGCCCTGGCTGAACGTGATCGAAAATACCGAATTCGGCCTGAAACTGCAGGGCATCGGCAAGGCCGAACGCCGGGAACGGGCGGCCCGCTTCCTGAAACTGGTGGGCCTGGAAGACTTTCACCAGCACCCGGTGTATCAGCTGTCCGGGGGAATGCAGCAGCGGGTGGGTATCGCCCGGGCCCTGACCAATGATCCAAAAATGCTGCTGCTGGATGAGCCGCTGGGGGCTCTGGACGCCCTGACCCGGGAAGTATTGCAGGAGCTGCTGCTGGATGTGTGGAAAGAAACCCAGAAAATGATGTTCTTCATTACCCACAGCGTGGAAGAGGCCCTGTTCATGGCCTCCCGTCTGATTATCATGTCCCCCCGTCCGGGACGGATTACCCATGAATTCAAACTGGATTTCAATGAACGTTTTCTGGAGTGCCGGGATGCCCGCAAGGTGAAATCCATGCCGGAATTCATCGAAATGCGTGAGCAGGTTCTGAGCATTATCCACGGAGATGAAGTGGCTGGAGGATTGCACTGATGATGGCGACCAAAGCACTGAGCCCGGATGCAGTCGTTACCCGGGAAAAAACCGCCGAACCGGTCAGCCAGAAGGTGTCGCCGGTCCGGCAGCAACCTGCGCCAACACTGCTGGAGCGGGTGAAGAAAATCTTTTCCGCCGGGCCGGTTATGCCGGGGGAATCCTACGGTGCCCCGGGCCGGGGTAAAAGCGGGGCCATCAGCGTGGTCACGGCTTCCGCCCTGTTGCTGCTATGGTTTGTGGCCACCTCTGCCGGCTGGATAGCGCCCATGTTCCTGCCGTCTCCGGTGGCGGTGGTAGAGCGCTTCTGGGAAGTACTGACCGAAGGCTTTGCCAACGCCTCCCTGCTGGAACATACCGGCTGGAGTATGCTGCGGGTGTTCGGGGCCTTTGCCCTGGCCCTGGTAACGGCGGTTCCCATCGGTATTCTGATGGGGGTGAATCGGGTGGCCCGGGGGCTGTTTGACCCGATTATCGAGTTTTACCGCCCACTGCCGCCTCTGGCCTATCTGCCCCTGGTGATCATCTGGCTGGGTATTGGCGAGCTGTCCAAAGTGGTCCTTATCTATATGTCCATTTTTGCCCCCATGGCTCTGAGTGCCCGGGCCGGTGTGCGTTCCGTGGCCATTGAGCAGATCCACGCGGCTTATTCCATGGGAGCCTCCCGCTGGCAGGTGATCCGCTTCATCATTCTGAAAAGCGCGCTGCCTGAAATCCTTACCGGCATGCGTATCGGCATCGGTTTCGGCTGGACCACTCGGGTGGCTGCAGAGATGGTGGCAGCCCAGGCCGGCGTGGGCTTCATGGTACTGAACGCGGCGGAATTCCTGGCCACGGATGTGGTGATCATGGGCATAGTTGTGATCGGTATCATCGCCTACCTGTTCGACATGCTTAGGCGCTACGCGGAGCGCAAACTGGTGCCCTGGAAAGGCAAGTAGGAGCAGGGGAATCTGTCTCGAAATGCAGTTTACCGAATAAGCGATTTATGGGCGCCGGAAGGCGCCCTTTTTTTATATTGGGGATTACGACCTGGCAAATGGGGTGCTGGGTGCCATAAGACTGTGCCTGCTGCTTCAAAATGGTGCTCTGTAGACTTTTGGCCGGAAAGAGAAAATAAAAAATCATTCTAAATCAGTTAGATAAAAAACCTGAACAATTGGCCAGTTTTTTGCTCCAGTGCCTGTGATGGTGTTGTAAGCCGTCCGGACGGAAACACAATAATTGCCAGTTTTTAGGAGAGGTATCCATGAGTCTCAAACGTAGCTTGGCATTCGCTGCTGCACTTTTTCTGCCTATGACCGCTATGGCGGAAGATCCTATGAAGGTCGGTTTTGTCTATGTAGGCCCTATTGGTGACCATGGCTGGAGTTATCAGCATGATCAGGGGCGTCTGGCACTGGAAGAACATTTTGGTGACAAGGTTACAACCACCTATGTGGAGAATGTGAACGAAGGTGCTGACGCAGAGCGCACCATCCGCCGCCTGGCCCAGGCCGGTAATGAAGTAATTTTCACTACATCCTTTGGATTCATGAACGCCACCATGCGGGTGGCCAAGGAATATCCGGATGTCACTTTCCTGCACGCGACCGGCTACAAGCGTTCCGATAATGTCGGCACCTATCTGTCAGAAACATACGAGGGCCGTTATGTTACCGGTACCGCCGCTGGACTGGTTACCAAGACCAATACCATCGGCTATATTGCCTCCTTCCCGATTCCGGAAGTGATCCGGGATATCAACTCCGTCTATCTGGGGGCCAAAGCGGTCAACCCGGACGTGAAGATCAAGGTGATCTGGGTAAACACCTGGTTTGATCCGGCCAAGGAAGCCGATGCGGCCAATGCCCTGATG
>JBFHSI010000323.1:0-2570 GCA_041591245.1 Marinobacter sp. | reverse complement strand
GAAGGCTTGCGACCCTGCAACCGGTCCCGGGCATAGTCCAGACTGTGCAGGTAACCCCGGTATCCGATCACCGCCGCACCAAAGCCCACACCGATGCGGGCCTCGTTCATCATCTGAAACATGTATTTCAGGCCCTGATGGGGCTCACCCACCAGATAGCCATGGCAGGGGGCGTCATCCCCGAAGCTCAGGGCGGTGGAGGTGGTGCCCCGGTAGCCCAGCTTGTGTATCAGGCCGGCCAGGCTGACGCCGTTGCGTGGCCCCGGGTTGCCGTCTGCATCCACCCGGAATTTGGGCACGATGAACAGGGATATGCCTTTGACTCCGGCGGGAGCCCCCTTGATCTTCGCCAGTACCATATGAACGATGTTGTCGGTAATGGACTGTTCGCCCCCGGAGATAAAGATCTTGGCTCCCTTGATCAGGTAATGCCCTTCATCTGTGGGTGAGGCCGAGGTGCGGATGTCCGACAGGGACGAACCGGCATGGGGTTCGGTGAGCGCCATGGTGCCGCTGAAGCGGCCCGCCAGCATGGGCGGCAGGAAGGTAGTTTTCTGCTGCTCGCTACCGAATACCCGGATCAGGTTGGCGGCAGCGGTGGTCAGAAACGGGTAGCCCGCTGTGCCCGGGTTGGCTGCGGTGAAAAAGCCGTTACAGGCCGCCATAACGGATTCAGGCAGCTGCATTCCGCCGAGGTCGTAATCGTAGCGTCCGGCAATGAATCCGGCTTCGGCATAGGCATCAAAGGCGTCCTTGACCTCCGGCAGCATCTTCACGGCGCCATCAACAAACTCCGGCTCCTGCTTGTCCGCCGCACTGTTATGGGGCGCGAATTTTTCCCGGGCCATCCGGTCTGCGGTTTCAATGACCGCATCAAAAGTCTCCCTGCTGTGCTCTGAAAACCGTTCGCGCCGGGTCAGGGACTCGGTATCCAGCACTTCGTAAAGTTGAAACGCCAGATCCCGGCGATCAATCAAAGTTTCAGTCATTCCTGTCTCTCCTGTGAACTGCCTACAGGGTGTCACAGGAATTCCATCCAGAGAACCGGCATTTATGACACAATCACGGCGATTTTTGCCAACACAGTCCCAAAGCCACCCAACAGGCACGGCATTTCAGGCCCGGGCCCTCCGGTAGCCTCCTACATGGCCCGGCTTATGCTTCGTATTCCGGTACAGGGTCATTTTTTCGTCCCAAACGTAAAAATAACCGACACAGGTGTAAAAATGGGGAGGCAAACCATGGACGCACCGCTCAGAAAAAGCCGTGAAGACATTCTCAGCAAACTCTACGACATGAAGCAGCAACAGCTGGCCCATGCCGTTTCCCAGGGCAATAGCCTGCGTTGCCAGGTTCTGGAGGCCGAAGCACAGGCCATTTCCGATGCCCTGAAATCCATTCGCTGACAAGGTGACCGTTAGTGTCACAAACTGGCCAGTTCCGGGTGCTTTTCGCAAAACCCGGCCCACCATGCCCCCTAATCAGACACATGTTGGCTTGACCTTCAGAGCGGGGCACGTATTATCGGCGTTCTGATCTGACTAACGGAGCAACCATGACCGCAAGGTCCTTCGGCTGCATGCCATACCACCAGTTACCCTCCATCGCCGACATTGCCCGGCACCGGGGCCGTTTACCTTACTTCCCGGATCCGCCCGTCCTCTGCTGATTTTTTCCTCACGCTGTCACTGCGCGTAATCGCGTGTTGTGCAGGAGCACAGGCCGGGAACTAAACTCAGGCAAAAAACTGGCTCCACCCATGAACAAGAAATAGACTAACGAGGCTGCGATGTCGCTACCGCTGGTTGTCCTGTTGCCCTTTCTTGGGGCCATAGCCGCACCCCTGTTTGCCCAGGGCGGGCGCACGGCCATTGCCATTGCGTCTGCCGTACCCCCGCTGATTGCACTGGCCATACTTTATCCCCACTGGCATACCCTGGCCGACGGTGGCTTTGTTCTGGACAGCTACCAGTGGTTGCCGGCTCTGGGCATTTCCCTGAGTTTCCGGCTGGACGGACTGTCCCTGCTGTTTGCCCTGCTGATTCTGATTATCGGCGTGCTTATTATTCTGTACGCCCGCTACTACCTGAAAGCCCATGAAAATGTAGGCAAGTTCTATTCTCTGCTGCTGTGTTTCATGGGTGCCATGCTGGGTATTGTTCTGTCCAGCAACCTTCTGTTAATGCTGATTTTCTGGGAACTGACCAGCCTGGTCTCCTTCCTCCTGATCAGCTTCTGGACCCACAAACAGGACGCCCGTCGCGGTGCCCGCATGGCACTGGCCGTCACCGGTGGTGGCGGCCTGGCCCTGTTTGCCGGCATTCTGCTGATCGGTAATATTGTCGGCAGTTACGAGCTGGACGATGTACTGGCCGCAGGCGACCTGATCAAGGCCCACGCCCTGTATCCGGTAGCCCTGACTCTGGTACTGCTGGGTGCCTTTACCAAATCCGCCCAGTTCCCCTTCCACTTCTGGTTGCCCCATGCCATGCAGGCACCGACTCCGGTCTCCGCCTACCTGCATTCCGCCACCATGGTAAAAGCCGGCATTTTCCTTATGGCCCGGCTGT
>JBFHSI010000322.1:0-2598 GCA_041591245.1 Marinobacter sp. | reverse complement strand
CAGCCCTGACAGCGGCGGGCATTGGTGGCATCAGTGTTGCCGAGGCATCGTCCTGTGTCATGCAGGATGGCCTTGTCAGGGGCGAGAGGGTCCAGATGCACCGGGAAAGGTGCGGAATGGATATGCAGATGGAAATTGCCGTTACCGATGTGCAGCTGGCCAGTGCTCTGGAAGCCATTTCCAGTGCTTTGCCTGAGGGGCATTGGGGTGAGGGCGAAATACATGTGGTCCGATTACACCAGGCCCGGCGTATCCGGACTGGCGAAATTGACGATAAAGCACTTTAACCTGGAGTAAGTGATGCTGGAATTATCCTATGCCTTAGATACTTTCTACTTTCTGGTGTGTACTGCACTGGTCATGTGGATGGCGGCGGGCTTCGCCATGCTGGAATCCGGACTGGTCCGGTCAAAAAATACCGTTGAAATACTGAACAAGAATGTTCTGCTGTACGGCATAGCCTGTGTTGTCTATCTGGTGATGGGGTACAACGTCATGTATCCGGGCGACCCCGTCAATGCTTTTATTCCCGGACTGTCATTCATGCTCGGCGCAGACAACAGTGCGGATCTGGTGAACGCCGGTGGCGAAGGTGCTCCCTACTATTCCGCCATGGCTGACTTCATCTTCCAGGCGGTATTCGCCGCTGCCACCATGTCCATTGTGTCCGGTGCGGTGGCTGAGCGCATGCGCTTGTGGCCTTTCCTGATGTTCGCTGTGGTCATGGTGGCGGTGATCTATCCGGTGGAAGGCTACTGGAAGTGGGGCGGTGGCTTCCTGGACCAGCTGGGATTCCAGGATTTTGCCGGTTCTGTGGTGGTGCATATGGCCGGTGCTTCCGCTGCCCTTGCGGCGGTGATTCTGGTGGGGCCCCGTAAGGGCCGCTATGGCGCCCATGGCGAGGTCCGTGCCATTCCAGGCGCCAACCTGCCAATGGCTACACTGGGCATGTTTATCCTGTGGATGGGCTGGTTCGGCTTCAATGGAGGTTCCGAGCTGAAAATCTCCAATGTGGAGGAAGCCAATGCCGTTGCCCGGATTTTTGTGAACACCAATGCGGCTGCAGCCGGTGGTATGGTGGCAGCGGCCCTGTTTGCCCGTTTCCTGTTTGGCAAAACCGACCTGACCATGACCATTAACGGTGCCCTGGCCGGCCTGGTGGCCATCACTGCTGAACCTCTGCAGCCGGAAGCCGGCCTGTCCACACTGATTGGTGCCATTGGCGGGATCATTGTGGTGCTGTCGGTTCTCGGTATGGACAAGCTCAAGCTGGACGATCCGGTCGGGGCCATCTCCGTTCACGGTACCGTGGGTATCTGGGGTATCTTCGCGGTACTGTTCAGCAATGATGATGCAACCTTTATGGGGCAGCTGATCGGTACTGTGGCCACCTTTGCCTGGATGTTCATTGTCTCCTTCATCGTGCTCTTCATCATCAAGAAAGTGGTCGGCCTGCGGGTCAGTGAAGAGGAAGAGCTGATCGGTATGGATGTGGAGGAATGCGGAATGGCGGCTTACCCCGAGTTTGTGCCCAACCCGGTATCCACTACCGGTAAATAACCAGAGATTCAGGCGGCCCTGTACAGGGCCGCCTGATGTGATTAACAGCCTTCTCAAATAGCCGCAGCACCCGTTACTTCCTTCCGGTTTTTCTGAACACCTTCCGGCAACTGCCACTTGGGTTTCCGCGATCCGGATCAGTCTTCCTGCTCGTACACCACAACCTGCAGCAGCTTGATGGGTACCCTGGTCAGCCGTTCCGGCCCGTGGGGGATTTCAGCATCAAAGGTCAGGCAGTCGCCGGGCTCCATATCATAGACATTATTGCCGTGGCGGTAGGATATTTCCCCTTCAACGCAGTACAGAAAAACCATGCCCGGGTGAGAGAAGGAGGGAAAAACCTCGGACAGGTCGTCAAAGGAGATCAGGAAAGGTTCGAACGAACGGTTGGCGCCACGCTGATAGTTCAGCAGGTGGTAGGTATGGCCCTTGTCAGTACCCCGGCGGGTGACTTCCATGCCCTGACCAGCCTTGGTGAACTGGGCCCGGCTGTCGGGGCGGTCAAAGTCGTTGAAGAGTTTGGATATGGGCAGGCCGATGGCATCACACAGCCGGTTCAGGGTTTCCAGGCTGGTGGAAACCTGGGCGTTTTCGATTTTGCTGATCATACCCTGGCTGATACCGGAGATGCGGGCGACGTCGGCAATTTTCAGGTTTTCTTTCTGACGTGCCGCTTTGACCTTCATACCTATGTACTGGTCAAGTCCGAATGCCCGCTTTCCTGATCCCTGTTCCTGGTGATTCATATTGGTGTCCTGCTCCTGTTATTGCACATCTGTGGTGCGCCTGTGTGCCAGGTTTTTCCTGGTCAACCTTACCTTAATTCCTTCCTGCAAAGAAGAATTCGAATAAAACCTTTTAAAACTCAAATCGTTACAAAGTGCATGAAATAAATATTCCTGTCAGGAATGTTCTTGGCATAGGCGTTGCTTTTCTTTGGGGGAAAGCAATATTCCCACCAGGAACGTTCTGGGTGGGCATACCGGCTCAACTGAATTGATTTCAAGGGGTGTTTGATGGCTTCCAATCCAGAGCAGT
>JBFHSI010000321.1:0-2604 GCA_041591245.1 Marinobacter sp. | reverse complement strand
GGTGTTATCGGAGGCGCCATTCTTCTGGAAGGCCCCAACTTCATGGAAGAAGTCGCCAGTGTGCATATCGGCGCCACCGGCCACCTGGGCGTTGTGACCCGCACGGGGGTGGTGCTGGCGGACAGCCTGACCGGAGAGGTGATGACGCCGGCCCGGATCGGAAATGCCGTTCTGCTGGATGCCATGAAAGGTAGTGAGGGCACCTGGACAAGTTCCGGCAAGGATGGAGATGGCTCCATCATATCGGTACAGCAGATGGCGCAGGTGCCCTGGTTTGTTACCGCGAACTGGCCGGCCCGGGAGGCCTTCGCGCCCCTGTCCCGAATGACCGCCGCCTTCGCATGGACCCTGCTCCTGGTCCTGGTGGTGTTTGCCCCTGTTGCGCTCTGGGTATTCCGGCGCCTGATGGCACCTCTGCAACAGATGGGACAACAGATTCACGAGCGTCACCTGGGGATTCGTACGGATCCGGTCGCGGTATCCGGTGGCCGGGAAATACGCCAGGTGGCAGAAATCTTCAACACGGTGATGGATGAGCGTGACGAAGTCATGGGCTCTCTGGCGGAACGGGAGGCCTTTTTCCGGTCCCTGACCCAGAGTGCCCCCATCGGCATAGTCCAGACGGATGTGCTGGGCCGTATTGAGTTTGTGAATCCGGCGTTCGAATCCCTGATCGGCCTGTCGGCCCGGGAACTTCAGCACAGCTATCTGGCCCGCAACATCCATCCGGAGGACCGGGGAATGGTGCTGCGGGGCTGGCACCGGGCCCAGTCCCATCATGAGGTGTTCCGGGGCCAGTTACGTCTGACCGTGGAACGGGATGGCAAAATGATCCGGGTTGATGCCATGACCTCTGCCATCGAAATGCCCGACAAGGTGCTGGGAACCATTTCAGTGGTTCGGGATATCACCCGTGAGCTGGAGGTGGAGGCGGCCCTGAAGGAAGAGCAGCAGCGAGCGGAAAACATCCTCGGTGTGCTTCAGGAAGGGGTGGTGATGATCGAGAATTCGGGCAGAATCCGCTACGCCAACGATGCTGCCTGCCGTTACCTGGGGGAAGGTTCCGGGTGTGCGGGTGAGAATTTTTTTGACCGGATCAGTATCCGGGAAGGTGAGCATCTGCTGAGCCGGGAAGACTTCCTGACCGGGGCGGATCTGGACAATGTATATGCGACCCTGCGTAACCGCCAGGGTGATGTATTTGATATCGACCTGACCCTGCTGCATATCCGCAAGGGCGGGCTCCGTGAGCGCATGGTATTCGTGCTCCGGGACGACAGCGTGCGCCGGCGTGAGGAAGAGCGCCTGTCCTGGGAGGCCAGTCATGACAGCCTTACCCACCTGCTCAATCGGCGGGCATTTATGGCATCACTGGTCCAGTGTCTTAACGAGGCGCCACTGCAGGACGCGTGTTCGGTACTGATGGTGATCGATCTGGATCATTTCAAACCGGTGAATGACCAGGGTGGTCACCTGCTGGGGGATGATCTTCTGAAGCGGCTGGCGGAGCTGTTCCGGGACTCTGTGCGCAAGTCGGATATGGTGGCCCGGCTTGGTGGCGACGAGTTCGGCATTATCCTGCCGGCCTGTGGTCTGGAGCGGGCTCAGGCACTGGCAGAGCATATCCGGGCCGGGGTGGAGAATTTGTGTGTTGAACAGGATGGTCGCAGCTTCGGCGTTACCGCGAGTATCGGGCTGACCGGCATGTCAGCTCTGGACAGCGGGCCCAGGGAAGTGATGGCACGGGCCGATGAGGGTTCCTATATCGCCAAGTCCAGGGGCCGGAATCTGGTGGTTGTGGTGCCGGCGCCGCCGGACGATCCGGAACCGGAGGCGCCGGGAGACAACTAGCCAAGCCAGCCTGCAGAGCTGGCGGCCTGCCAGACCAGGCGCAGTGCCAGTAGGGTCAGGACAATATTGAAGGCCTGGTTGAACCAGCGGTTACTCATGGTCCGTAGCACATGCAACCCGAGCCAGGTACCGGCAAAGCCACTGATTATCATGGCGACAATGAAGGGCACCCATTCCGGGAAGCTGAATCCGGCAATACTGAATACCAGTACCTTGGGGGCATGCTGCAGGGTCATGGCCATGGCAAAAGTGGCCACGGTGGCGAACCTGTCGGTATGGATCTGCTTGATGAATGCCGCCACCAGTGGCCCGGTTGCACCGACGAACAGGCTGATAAAGCTGGTGATGGCCGACGCCAGGAAGATTCCGATGGGGCCGAAACTCCCCTTGGGCAGTGCCGGCCCCCAACACAGATACAGAACAAAGCCCGCAATACTCACCTGCAGCACTTCCGCCGGCAGGTCTACCAGCAGCCAGGCCCCCAGGGCCGCCCCGGCGATAACACCCGGGGCAAAAACCGCAATCACTTTCCAGTCAATATGCTTCCGGGTCAGCACAACCCGGCCAACATTGGAGCCCAGCTGAATCATGCCGTGTACCGGGATGATGGCAGCCAGGGGTAGCCAGCTGGCCATAAGCACCAGCAGCAGAACGCCGCCGCCTGCCCCAAGGCTGGCGCTGATCATGGAGGCAAGGGCAGAACTGGCAAGCAGAAAAAGGGCGACAGTCAGGGGCAGACTGTCAGGAAGAAGC
>JBFHSI010000320.1:0-2620 GCA_041591245.1 Marinobacter sp. | reverse complement strand
TTCAATCACAACCCCGCGGAAGTCGTCGCCATTCATGATGACGCCGGTTACGGCAGTGTGCAGGTACAGCTTCACACCAGCCTGCAGCAGGAAGTCATCCGCCACCTCCCGCCACTTCAAAGGGTCGTGGGTGACTGTGTAGGTTTTGCCATAGATCTGGGGTTCAGTGAGGCCACCCCGGCGCACAAGCCCGGAACGGAATCTTTCGGTGAAACCGAATACCACCTGCTCAGGACCATCCGGGTGGGTTTCCCGTGCCAGGTACATGCCACAGATGGTTCCGGACATACCGGCTACGGCTGCACCGCCACAAAAGCCGTACTTTTCCACCAGCAACACAGACTTTCCGGCTTCACCCGCGACCGTTGCCGCAGCCACACCGGCAGCACCACCACCAACAACCAGAACATCGACGCTGTCCAGCACCGGCAAATCCGGCTGCTGTTCATAGCGACATACCGTTTTCCAGGATTCGAAACTCATGGTCCCTTGCCTCTTGTTGTTGTGATATATCAGTTGAATATCTATCGTATGCATTAGATATAGCCAGTGTCAAGGGGTTTTGCTATGGTATCCGGGTCTGAAAATTCACCCACTTTCAAAAGAGCCCGACACCATTGAAGAGGAACAAAAGCGAAGAAGCCTACAATCAGCTCGAACAACTGATTACGTTCAGAGAGCTGACTCCGGGAACCATGGTTTCGGAAAGCCAGCTGATGGCGCTGACCGGTCTGGGGCGGACACCGGTCCGGGAGGCTGTGCAGAAACTTTCAGCTGAGAAAATGGTGGAGATTCACCCCCGCAAGGGCATCCTAATTCCCCTGATGTCCGTAGAAGTGCAGCTGAAGCTTCTCGAAGTCCGGAGAACCCTGGAGGAACAGGCCGTAAGGTTCGCAGCCCAGCGCGCAACAGCATCCGAGAAAGACGAAATGTCTCGGCTTGCAGAGCAGCTGCTGGACTTCAGGGATTTCCATAATCCGAAAGGCTTCGGGGATATACTCAAGAAAGTGCACCAGGCCGTGGCCGATTCCACCCGGAATGAATATCTCACCATGGCTATCCGTCCGCTTCAGGGGCTGTCCCGCCGCTTCTGGTTTGCCCATATCGAATCTTGCCAGCATGAATTCACCCGAGCCGCACAGCTCCATTCAGCCACATTGCATGCTGTTTGCCAGGACGACGAAGATGCTGCAGCCAAGGCTTCACTGGCGCTTAACGACTATCTGACAGAATTTGCCTACCAGTCCATCCGGAGAGACACACAGCCTTCCAGTTCCAAAAGTAACCAAACAGCATAATCTGGGTTACCCTTTACTATGATCCAATCAGGGCGTTCGGTTATAGGGTATTCGCCCACCGGCCCCGGAAATCCACTCCATATCCAGTGAGGTGCAGAAATGGCGGAAGCCACTCCGGGTCAAAAGCTGCAGGAACTCAGAAAACGGTACATCGCGGGCCTTCCTGAGCGTATGGGCGAACTCAGGGATTCCTGGAACCGGCTCCAGCACGTCAGCTGGAATCCCAAGTCGCTGGCCTTCATGAGTCAGTGCGCCCACAAGCTGACCGGCAGTGGCGCCACCTTCCAGTTTCCGGACATCACCGACACCGCCCGGATACTGGAACAACAGCTGCAGGCCCTACTGGAAAAAGCCGATGCCTCCGCCGCCGAGCGCCAGCAGATTGATGACTCTCTCAAGGCACTGGAAGGCGCCATAACACAGGCCACAAGCACTTCCTCCGAAGCTGTTCCGGTAGCGGCTGAGCCCCGGGAGTTTATGGAGCAAAACCGACAGCACCGTATCGCCATTATTGAAGACGACGCCAGCCAGGCCGAGCACCTGAAAAACTGGCTGGAACAGCAGGGCTATAGTGCTGAGACCTTTGAGGACCCGGATGCCTACGGCCAGCGGACAGAGAGCCAGCACCACCACCTGGTTCTGCTGGACATCAGTTTTCCCAAAGGGGCTCTGGAAGGCATCGCCTGGCTGGAGCGTATGAAGTCCCGGATAGGCGCCCACACCCCGGTGATCATGATATCGGCCAGAAGCGACATGGTCGCCCGTATGCGTGCCCTCCGGGCCGGAGCCGACCTCTATCTGACCAAACCTATTGATATGGGGATTCTGGAGAAACGCATCCACCAGCTCCTGGAGAGTCCGGAAGCCACCCGGCCCAGAGTGCTCTGGGTGGATGATGACACAGACCTTCTTGCCTACTACAAAACCATGCTGACCAATGCAGGTTATGAGGCGGAAACCCTGAGCCAGCCGGTACGTATTCTCGAGCACATAGAAAAGTTCCAGCCAGATGCCATTGTTCTGGATCACGAGATGCCCGGATGCCAGGGAGCTGAACTGGCCCAGCTGCTCCGCCAGGATGCCCGCTACATGACCATCCCCCTGCTGTTCGTATCCGCCGCACCGGAAGCCAGGGAGCTGCTTGAACAGCAGAGCATTGGGGGAAACGAGTTCTTCCCCAAACCTCTGGATAATGAAAAGTTTCTCAAGGCACTGCATCAGCACCTGGCAAAGGCACAGCTGATCTCCACCCGGATCAGCCTGGTAAGCCAGCGCAAGGAGTCCCGGAGTCTGCAGAATCTGGACTACTTCCTGGCCGGCCT
>JBFHSI010000319.1:0-2659 GCA_041591245.1 Marinobacter sp. | reverse complement strand
CAGTGAAACCCTGTCCACCGGTGCTACCGTCAAAGATGACCAGGAGCACAATGGTGAAGTGACTCCATATGCCGGTCTGGTGTATGACCTGGACGTCAACCACTCTCTCTATGCCAGCTATTCGGAGGTCTTCAAGCCCCAGGATGCAACCGGGGAAGATGGCACCATGATCGATCCCCGTGAAGGGCAGCAGATCGAACTGGGTATCAAGGGCAGCTATTACAACGGCCTGCTGAATGCCCGAATCACCGCATTCCAGCTGGATGACAAGAACCGGGCTGCTACCGCCTATGATGACAGTGGAAGTACTCTGGGTTACTACGAGGCCACTGGAGCCACCCGCATCACTGGCGGTGAACTGGAAGTCAGTGGCTCCCCGACACCGGGTGTGGATCTGATTGCCGGTTACACCTATATGGATACCGAGAACCGGGATGGTGATGACAATGCCCTGTTCATGCTGATGCCGCACCACCAGGTGTCCCTGTGGGGTAAATACACCTTCAACAGTGGCGATCTGGCTGGCCTGTCCATCGGTTCAGGTATTACTGCCATGAGCGACTTCTACTATGAGCGCGCAGGCACACGTATCGATGCACCGGGCTACGCAGTTGTGGATGCCAAGCTTGCATATCAGGTTACGTCTCATCTGAAAACGACGCTTGATATAAATAACCTGTTTGATCGGGAATACTATTCCCGGGTGGGCAGTGTGGCCACCTTCAACTTCTACGGTCCGTCTCGCAGCGTGATGGCCGGTTTGCGCTACGATTTCTGAGTCTGCCGGCCCCGTCGTTCATCCTTCGCGCTTCCGGGATGAACGGCGGCTTTTTCCGCATTTTTCCGAATACTTTCCCCGTTCCCGGATAGATTCTCCATGTTAACAAGCCTGATACTCCAACTGCGGCAGTTTCGCCCTGTGAGGCTTTCGCTGATCACCCTGTTATCCGTGTTGCCCATGCACCTTCAAGCCCGGGAGCAGACTTGTCTGGTGCTGCCGCAGGGGCAGGCCATCAGCAGTGGTCAGCATTACTCCCTGGATTCGGAAATACTGGGGGAACCTCACGAATACAGTGTGCAGTTGCCCGAGCACTATGATTCCGGCAAACGCTATCCGGTCATCTATTTGCTGGACGGAGACAGCCACAGGAAAAAGCTGCTGGGCATAATTGAAGGGCTCACTGAAGGTCTGCAGCCAGCCATGCCGGAGGTGATTGTTGTCGGTCTTGACAACCAAAAGCGCATGCGTGATTACACCCCAACCCATGCCCTGAATCTGCCCAACGGCAAGCCGGGGAGCAAAGCCTATGCCCAGACAGGTGGCGGTGACACATTTCTGGATTTCATTGAGCAGGAACTGCGGCCCAGGATTGAAGCGGACTATGCCACTTCCGGGGTCAATATCCTGATGGGGCATTCCTTCGGTGGTCTGCTGGTTATGGAAGCGGTTCGCAGCCAGAGGCGGAGTTTCAGCGGGTATGTTGCTATTGATCCCAGTCTCTGGTTTGACTACCCGGGCTATTACCAGCGATTGCAAAAGGAATCCGGTTTGCCCGGGAGTCGACATGCTGCGCTGTTCATTGCCGCAGCAGACAACCCCTTTACTCCCGGGCTGGGGTTTTCCACTCTGCACCGGGACCTGATACGGGAATTGGCCGAAACTCTGGAAGCGCGTTCCTCGCCAGATTTGGCCGTGCACGGCCAGTTCTATCCTCGTAGTGACCATTCCAGCGTGGTGCTGCCTGCCATTGAAGATGGTCTGCGCTGGCTGTTTGAGGGGTACCGGATTATCTTGGGGCCGAATGCTCCGGACGCGGATGCGGTTATCGAAAACTACCGGCGGCTGAACCAGCGCCTGGGGGCTGATATCCGGCCAGCACGGGAGAGGTTGCAGTTTCTGTGGGCTTATATCAGAAGCCGACTACCGGAACAGCAGCGCACCGACCTGTTTGAAAAGCTGTTGAAGCACTATTACCCGCAACTTCCCGCCGAGCCCAAGGGGCATATGCCCCACTGATGGCCACCGGGCCACTGTGAACCGGCGGCACTGCCTTAGCCTCAGACTTCAGGGCAAGCGACAGCCTGCCTGTTGCTCGGAGGGAACCTGAGAAAACTCAGACCAGTTCCATGGCCATCATGATCAGGCACGCCAGGGAGCCGAGCCAGACAATTGTGCGCACCGGGTTGATGCCGAACAGGTAGCAGGGAATAAAGGCTACTCGCAGGCCCAGCCAGATGGTGGCAAGCATGGTGTTATCCACGTTCTGGATCATGGACAGCAGGCAAAGGGCCAGGAACGCGGGCATGCTTTCTTTCAGGTTATTGGCTGCCCTTTCTATCCGTGCCTGCATCACCGTGAGGGGGCGCGGCTCGTCCCGGGTACCGGCCAGCCAGACAAGGTCATGCATTTTGGTGCTTGCGGGAATCAGCCAGTACTGGAACAGGGCAAGTACAAGGGCGCAGATGATGAGGGTGGACATGGTTCTTCTTCCTTTAGGCTTATGGGTTGTAGTTCTTGTCGGTGTGTCCTGACTTGTGGCATCGACTCTACAACAATTGTCGGACAATAAACGTGGCTGGTCGGGCCGTTTTTGAAATCGGGGCTGTGGCATGGACGCCTGCGGCAGATACCGCCCGAACTCGCACGCCCGGAAGATGT
>JBFHSI010000318.1:0-2716 GCA_041591245.1 Marinobacter sp. | reverse complement strand
CGTGGCCTTAAGTCCCGGGGTTACCGTGGCCAGGGGCGGATCATGGCGGACCGTCAGCGCAGTGGCATCAGCGAACATGGCGTTGCCCATTTCCATCAGATTATTGCCAGGTCGCACCTGAGCTGAAGCCATTTTCCGGGGCGCTTGCGCCCCACCGAGGGAGCCCGATATGAACACACTATCTAACCCGGCCCTGTTCCGGCAGGCCTGTTACATCAATGGTCGGTGGGTCGAAACCAGCGATACCATTGATGTGCTCAATCCTTCCAGCCAGCAGCGGCTGGGCTCTGTGCCCAGCCTGAGCGTTGCTCAGGTGGATGAATGCATTACCAGTGCCCATGCTGCCATGGCCCAGTGGAGTGCCCGTACCGCCAAGGACCGGGCCCGGGTGTTGCGCACCTGGTTTGACCTGATTGAAAGCAATGTGGAAGACCTCGCCCGCATCATGACCCTTGAGCAGGGTAAGCCCCTGCATGAGGCTCGGGGGGAGATCCGCTATGCGGCGTCCTTTATTGAGTGGTTCGCAGAAGAGGGCAAACGGGTCTATGGCGAGACCATTCCGCAGACCGTGAGCAGCAACCGGATCAGTACCATCAAGCAGCCGGTAGGTGTCTGCAGTGCCATTACCCCGTGGAATTTCCCGGCGGCGATGATCACCCGCAAGGCAGCACCGGCACTGGCCGCAGGTTGTAGCATTGTTATCAAACCCGCTTCGGAAACGCCTTTTACTGCGCTGGCGCTGGCGCAGCTGGCGGATCAGGCGGGCATTCCGGCCGGTGTGTTCAATATTGTGACCGGTATGTCCCGTCCGCTGGGCGAGCGGCTGACTCGGCATGAACTGATCAGCAAGTTTTCCTTTACCGGCTCCACCCCAGTGGGGCGGACGCTCTATGAGCAGTGTGCCTCTACCATCAAGAAAACCTCCCTGGAACTGGGTGGCAATGCACCTTTTATCGTGTTCGAGGATGCGGATATCGACAAGGCGGTTGAGAGCGCGATGATTGCCAAGTTCCGCAATGGTGGCCAGACCTGTGTCTGCGTCAACCGCTTCTACATTCACGATTCTGTGTATGACCAGTTTGTGGACAAGCTTGTTTCCCGGGTTGCCCGGTTACGGGTGGGAGATGGTCTGGAGCCGGAAACCGATATAGGTCCGATGATTACCGGTAAGGCAATACAGGGGATTCGTTCCCTGGTGGAGGATGCCCTGGCCAAGGGCGCCCGCCAGGTTACGCTGGGTAATGAAATCGAGGAGCGCGACAACTATATCAACCCACGGGTTCTGGTTGATGTGGATCAGTCCATGGCACTGGCGCGGGAGGAAATCTTCGGGCCGGTGGCGGCGCTGATCCGTTTCAGTACAGAGCAGGAAGTGCTGGGTTATGCCAACGACACCATATATGGGCTTGCGGCCTATTTCTTCAGTAACGATGTGCGTCGGGTTTACCGGGTGGCGGAGGCTCTGGAAAGCGGCATGATCGGTATCAATACTGGCATGATTTCCAACGAGGTGGCGCCTTTTGGTGGGGTCAAGCAGTCGGGGCTGGGCAAGGAAGGTTCCAGGTACGGCATAGAGGATTACCTGAAGGTGAAATATCTCTGTGTGGATATTGCCTGAGTCCGAATGAGGGGGAATGCATCATGAGTCAGAACCGGATAGCAGTCACAGTCAGCCGTATTGAGCAGCTGAGCCCATCCATCAGGCAATTCGAGTTTGTTGCCCTGGATGGTGCTCTGGAAACTTTTACCGCCGGCAGCCATGTGGAAGTGCATATGGGGCCGGAGGGGCTGAGTCGGGCCTATTCCCTGACCAGCGATCCGCAACAGTCGGATGGCTACCGCATTGCGGTGCTGCGGGATGAAAACTCCCGTGGCGGTTCGGCCTTTATGCATGAAGGTGTGGCGCAGGGGGATACTCTATATCTGTCACCTGCCGGGAATTTCTTCCCGCTGACTCATGATGCCTCCTGCAAGCATCTGCTGATTGCCGGCGGTATAGGTATTACGCCGTTTCTTTCCTATCTCTATGAGCTGGAGCGGGAAGGGCTGGAGTTTGAGTTGCACTACTGTTTCCGTGAGGAGGCCAATGCGGCCTTTGTGGCAGAGCTGCGGGAGCGGATCGGTGACCGACTGATCACCTATGATAATGCTCTGGGGCAGAAACTGAATGTGGCTGAGTTGCTTGCTGGCCAGCCTGCGGCAACCCATGCCTATGTGTGCGGTCCGCAGCCCCTGATCGACGATGTGGTGCACCATGGCTCTGCCACGATTGGTGAGGACCGGGTGCATTTCGAGAACTTCGGGGAAGTGGCCAGCGATGGCGATGCCTTCGAAGTGCATTTTCAGCGGTCCGGATTCAGCCTGGAAGTCGGGCAGGATATGTCCATTCTTCAGGCCATTGAGGCGGACAAGCGCATCGAGGTGGAATGCCTGTGCCGGAATGGTGTTTGCGGAACCTGTGAAACCACCATTCTGGAAGGGGAGGTGGAGCATCGGGACCAGTATCTGGATGACGAAGAGCAGGCCGCCCAGAAGACCATGATGATCTGTGTCTCCCGTGCCCGGGGCAAGCGTTTGGTTCTGGACCTGTAATCAGCTGAACTCGAACAGGAGAAATGGCTGCTGCTCGCCATCCTGGTGGTAGTGCACAGTCATTTCCTGGTCTTCGAAACGGGTGCGTGTACTGCCGGTTTTCTGCAGTTGCTCGCTCAGCCGG
>JBFHSI010000317.1:0-2745 GCA_041591245.1 Marinobacter sp. | reverse complement strand
TCGTGGCCGGCATTGGTGTGCCCCAGATCTCAGCCGTTTCCAATGTGGCGGCAGCGCTGAAAGACAGAGGTGTTCCGCTGATTGCTGACGGTGGCATCCGTTTCTCGGGTGATATTGCCAAAGCCATTGCAGCCGGTGCCCACAGCGTAATGATTGGCAGCCTGCTTGCCGGTACCGACGAGGCCCCGGGCGAGGTCGAGTTGTTCCAGGGGCGCAGTTATAAGGCCTATCGCGGCATGGGTTCCATCGGTGCCATGGGGCAGGGTTCCAGTGACCGGTACTTCCAGGACGCCAGCAAGGGTATTGAGAAGCTGGTTCCGGAAGGTATCGAAGGCCGGGTGGCCTGCAAGGGCCCCATGCGCAATATTGTGCACCAGCTGATTGGAGGTTTGCGCGCATCCATGGGCTATACCGGCAGCGCCAATATGGACGAAATGCGTACCAAGCCGGAATTCGTTCGCATTACCAATGCCGGTATGCGCGAAAGCCACGTGCACGACGTAACCATTACCAAGGAAGCCCCCAACTACCGTATCGGCTGATCATTGCCTTATCCGAACGCGGCCCGATTTCCGGGCTGCGTTGCTTTTTCTGACCCGAGGACTCCATGGCCCAGAATATTCATGACCACCGTATCCTGATTCTTGATTTCGGCTCCCAGTACACCCAGCTGATTGCCCGCCGGGTGCGGGAAATCGGCGTTTACTGTGAAATCAGGGCGTTCGATATTACCGATGAAGAGCTCGATGCCTTCAATCCCAAGGGCGTTATTCTGGCCGGTGGCCCGGAATCCGTAACCCAGATGGGTGGTCCCCGGGCACCGGAAGGACTGTTCGGAAAGGGTATTCCTGTACTGGGTATCTGCTACGGCATGCAGACCATGGCGGAGCAGCTGGGCGGTCGTGTGGCCAGTTCCGACAAGCAGGAATTCGGTTATGCCCAGGTGAAAGTCCGGGCTGAAGGTCCCCTGCTGAAAGACATTACAGACCACCTGACAGCCACCGGGGAGTCCCTGCTGGATGTGTGGATGAGTCACGGTGACAAGGTCGTGGCCATGCCGGAAGGCTTTGAGCTGCTGGCCTCTACGGAAAGTGCGCCGATTGCGGCCATGCAGGATCTGAGTCGCAACCTCTACGGCGTGCAGTTCCACCCGGAAGTGACCCATACCCTGCAGGGCAAGCGGATTCTTGAGCATTTCGTTCTCGATATCTGCAGCTGTGAAGCCCTGTGGACGCCTGCCAAGATCGTGGATGACGCGGTTCAGCAGATCCGGGATCAGGTGGGCAATGACAAGGTACTGCTGGGGCTGTCCGGAGGAGTGGATTCCTCGGTGACCGCGGCACTGCTGCACAAGGCCATTGGCGATCAGCTGACCTGTGTGTTTGTGGACAACGGCCTGCTGCGCCTGAACGAAGGCGATCAGGTTATGGAAATGTTCGCCAGCAACATGGGGGTCAAGGTGATCCGGGTGGATGCTGAAGACCTGTTCCTGTCCAAACTCAAGGGCGTGAACGATCCTGAGCAGAAGCGCAAAATCATCGGCAACACCTTTATTGAGGTTTTCGATGAGGAAGCCACCAGCATCAAGGATGTGAACTGGCTGGCCCAGGGCACCATCTATCCGGATGTGATCGAGTCTGCCGCCTCCAAAACCGGCAAGGCCCACGTCATCAAGTCCCACCACAATGTTGGTGGCCTGCCGGAAACCATGAAGCTGAAGCTGGTGGAGCCGCTGCGGGAACTGTTCAAGGATGAAGTCCGCAGAATCGGCCTGGAGCTGGGCCTGCCCTACGATATGGTCTATCGCCATCCGTTCCCGGGCCCGGGACTGGGCGTGCGTATTCTGGGTGAAGTGAAGAAAGAGTATGCAGAAATCCTGCGCCGTGCGGATGCCATCTTCCTGGAAGAGCTGCACCGGGCGGACCTTTACCACAAGACCAGCCAGGCCTTTGCGGTATTCCTGCCGGTGAAATCCGTCGGCGTAGTGGGCGATGCCCGCCGTTACGAGTATGTGATTGCCCTGAGGGCGGTGGAAACCATCGACTTCATGACCGCGCGCTGGGCCCACCTGCCTTACGAGCTGCTGGAAACCGTATCCAACCGGATCATCAATGAAATTTCCGGCGTTTCCCGGGTAACCTACGATGTGTCCAGCAAGCCGCCGGCGACCATTGAGTGGGAGTGACGGGGTGGTCTGACACTGCCCGCCCCGGCAGAGGATCACCAGGAGGGCCCGGTGTTTGCGCCGGGCCTTTTTATTTTGCAGGAATGACAAGTTGTCCTGAAGTGCCTTTCCTCCTCCACGCAGGGGATACCTGCAGAAAGGGTATCCCCTTGGCCCATAAGGGCAGGCCGGCAGCTTTTATTCCACCATTTCGAACTGCCCGCCGGATGCCAGGCAGGCCTGCTTCACCTGCTCCGGCTCGGAGCCGTAGAGATAATCGTGCGTATCGGTTTTCCCGATGGCACTCTGGTGGCTGCAGATGGCCTGCCGGGTAGTTTTGTCACAGCTGGCTATTACCCTGTTTCCGCCCCGGGAACATTGTGCCCGGAACTGCTCATTCTTGGCCCGGCTGTACAGGGTGTAATCGATACAGATGAATGAACCGCTGTCATAGCAACTTAACTGAAATATGCCTTGATCGTCCGCGGGTAACGTCTGTCCTGTTCCGGTAGCCGCATTTTTCTGTTTCAGGGCATTGAGGTTTTGGCCGTCTCCGCCGGCAAGCACATCCTTTGCCAAAG
>JBFHSI010000316.1:0-2798 GCA_041591245.1 Marinobacter sp. | reverse complement strand
TGCATGAGCCGGGGCGTGTCCGTGATTGAGCACAACCTTGATACCCGCGGCCTGGGCAACTTTGATGATGGCAGCTTCGATGTGGTGCTGATGACCCAGGCCCTGCAGGCGGTACGCCGCCCCGACAAGGCCCTGGATGAAATGCTGCGGGTTGGCCGGGAAGGCATAGTCACCTTTCCCAACTTCGCATACTGGCGGCTGCGCTGGGGCCTGGCCCTGAGCGGACGTATGCCGGAATCCGAAGCCCTGCCCTACAAATGGTACAACACCCCCAATATCCGCCTGTGCACCTTCAAGGACTTTGAAGCCCTGTGCAAACAGAAAGGCATACGCATCACCAGCCGGCGGGTTGTGGACGGTCAGCACCAGAACAGCCTGCTGGCCCGGCTGTGGCCCAACCTGCTGGGACAAATCGCCATCTACCGAATCACCCGGGAGAACGCATGATGATCACCAGACCTCTCTCCATCGTCAGTACCCTGATGCTGTCCACCCTGCTGTGGCTTGCCGGAACCACCCTGGCCCAGGCTGAGGTCAAGGACTTTGGCAGCTATCAGGTGCACTGGAGCGTGTTACCCAGCACCTTCCTGACCCCGGAGGTTGCCAAAGCCAGCAAACTGCAGCGCAGCAAGGGTATTGGCGTGGTCAATATCGCCATCATGAAGAAAAATGACGATGGCACCCTGACACCGGTCACCGGCCAGGTAGAAGGTCAGGTAAACAATGATATCCAGCAGGTGAGATTCCTGGCCTTCCGCCGTATTCAGGAAGGCGATGCTGTGTATTTCATCGCCCAGTACCAGTACAGCTCCGGCGAACTGATGACCTTCAATATCACCACCCGACCGGTCGGCGCACAGCGGGATCTGCCCGTGCGCTTTGCCCACACCCTGTTCAACGACTGAGCCTGTCATGAGCGAACAACTTGTAATTGCCAGTAACAACCGGAGCAAGATTGCCGAACTCACCGAACTGCTGGCGCCCCTGGGTATCCGGCCCGTGGCCCAGGGCGAACTGGGGGTGAGCGAAGCTGAAGAACCGGCGGTGACCTTTGTGGAGAATGCCATTCTCAAGGCTCGCCATGCCGCCCGGAGCACAGGCCTGCCAGCACTGGCGGATGACAGCGGACTGGCGGTGGACGCCCTGGGCGGACAGCCAGGTGTACGCTCGGCCCGCTTCGCCGGGGACCAGGCCAGCGACCAGGATAACGTCCAGGCCCTGCTGGAAGCTCTGGCCGATGTGCCGGATGGGGACCGTGGTGCCCAGTTCCACTGTGTACTGGTTTACCTGCGCCATGCCGATGACCCCACCCCCATCATCTGCCATGGCCGCTGGCCCGGCAGCATACTGAAAGAACCTCGTGGTGACGGTGGTTTCGGCTATGACCCGGTGTTTCTGGTGCCGGAGCACAACTGCAGCGCCGCCGAGCTCACCCGTGCCGAGAAGAGCCGCATCAGCCACCGGGGACGGGCCCTGGCACTGTTTGCTGATGCCCTCAGAGCGGGAGCCTGATCCGGTGACCGCCTCTGCAACGGTGGCGGTCACCCCGCCCCTGAGCCTGTACATCCATATCCCCTGGTGTGTGCGCAAGTGCCCCTACTGTGACTTCAACTCCCACGCCGCCAGTGGAGACATTCCCGAAGCCGCCTACCTGGCGGCCCTGCTGGAGGATCTGGATCAGGATCTGATATACGCAGACAATCGGGTCATACAGACAGTTTTTATCGGCGGCGGCACTCCTTCGCTGATGAGCGCAGACTTTTTCCAGCAACTGTTCCGGGCCCTGCGCTCCCGCCTGAGCTTTGCCCCGGACGCGGAAATCACCCTGGAAGCCAATCCGGGAACCGTGGAACAGGGCCGGTTCCAGGGCTTCCGGGAGGCAGGAATCAACCGGTTGTCCATCGGCGTCCAGAGTTTCCACCCGGAACACCTGAAGGTGCTGGGACGCATCCACGACAGCGAATCCGCTCACAGAGCCATAGACAGCGCCCGCAATGCCGGTTTCGACAACTTCAATGTGGATCTGATGCATGGCCTGCCAGAGCAGAGCCCGGAGCAGGCCATCGCGGACCTGCAGGCGGCCCTGAGCCACCAGCCCCCCCATCTGTCCTGGTATCAGCTGACCCTGGAACCCAACACGGAATTCTACAGCCGGCCACCGGATCTTCCCGATGACGACCGCTTGTGGGCAATCTACAGCCAGGGCTCGGAGTTTCTGAAGCAGCAGGGATTCCGGGATTACGAGGTTTCGGCCTGGAGCCTGCCCGGACGGGAATCCCGTCATAACCTGAATTACTGGACCTTTGGTGACTACCTGGCTCTGGGCGCAGGAGCCCATGGCAAGATCAGCCATTCCGACGGCTGCATTCGCCGTTACTGGAAAACCCGGCAGCCGGAGGCCTACCTTAACCGTATTGGCTCCCGTACCGCCGGAACCGAGGTTGTAGGCACGAACGAGCTGCCTCTGGAGTTCCTGATGAACGCCCTGAGACTGACCGAAGGGGTGGATGAACAGGTTTTCACCCAGCGTACCGGTTTACCCCTGACCTCAGTTGCGGTAAAACTTGAACAGCTACGCACGGAAAATCTGCTGGAACCCCATCGCATCCAGGCCACGGAACTGGGCCAGCGCTATCTGAACAGTCTGTTGGAGCGTTTTCTGTAATGAGTACTGCAAAAGGAATGGCAGCCCTGCCCAGAAACCTGATAACCATGCTGGTTACCACCGCAGTACTGCTGGTGGTGCTTCTGCTGATCAACCAGCCCCTGCAGAATACCAGTGCTCCCCAGGGTATTGT
>JBFHSI010000315.1:0-2811 GCA_041591245.1 Marinobacter sp. | reverse complement strand
TCCTGAATGTGGTGATATTCCGGTTGCCCAAAATGATGCACCAGGACTGGCGCAGCCAGTGTGAGGAATTCCTGGAGGTGCCTGAGGACCAGCGTAGCAAGGAAGAGCGGATCACTTTATCCCGCCCGGCATCCACCTGCCCTCATTGCGGCCATGGCATCCGGGCCTGGGAGAATATCCCCGTGCTCAGCTATCTCTTTCTGGGGGGAAAGTGCTCTGCCTGCAAGGCCAGGATTTCACTCCGCTATCCCCTTGTCGAGGCCATAACCGCGCTATTTTCCGTTATAACCCTTGCCTTGCTGGGACCGGCCGAATCCACCCTGTGGGCGATACTGCTGGTGTGGTGTCTGGTGGCGCTGACCATGATTGATTTCGACACCCAGCTGTTGCCGGATAGCATCACCCTGCCCCTGATGTGGCTGGGCCTGATACTGAACTGGTTTGGCATGCTGACTGACTTCGGCAGTGCCTTCTGGGGGGCTGTGGCAGGATATCTTTCCCTGTGGTCCGTGTACTGGCTGTTCAAGCTGGTAACCGGCAAGGAAGGCATGGGCCATGGTGACTTCAAACTGCTGGCGGCACTGGGAGCATGGCTGGGCTGGCAACTGCTGCCGGCTATTATTATTCTCTCTTCTCTGGTGGGAGCCTGCATCGGCATCGGCCTGATGGTATTCCGCAAACACGGCCGGGAAGTGCCCATTCCCTTCGGCCCCTATCTGGCTTCGGCCGGCCTGCTTTGTCTCTGGTTCGGCCCGGAAATCCAGCAATTTTCCCTCAGCTATCTGGGGCTCTGATGGTGGCAATAGTCGGACTCACAGGCGGTATAGGCTCTGGCAAATCCTCCGTGGTACGCCTGTTCGGTGAACTGGGAGTGCACTGGGTGGACGCGGATGATGTGGCCCGCCAGGTGGTAGAGCCGGGTACTCCCGCACTGGCGGCCATTGCCGAGCATTTCGGCCAGGATATTCTCACACCGGAAGGCACTCTGGACCGGGCACGCCTGCGCCAGATTGTGTTTGCCAAACCTGAACAACGGCAGTGGCTGGAATCACTGCTACACCCACGAATTCGCGAGGAGCTGGTGCGTCAATTGCAGCCTGCGGACTATGATCTGCCCTCTGAGCTGCTGGTATCCCCCCTTCTGCTGGAAACTGACCAGCATGAGCTGGTGGACCGGATTCTGGTCATCGATGTGCCGGTAGACCTGCAGATTTCCCGCACCATGGAGCGGGATAACAATTCCCGCGAGCAGGTGGAGCGCATTATTGCCGCCCAGATTCCCAGAGAACAACGGCTGGCCAGAGCGGACGAGGTTATTGATAATAGCCGTCCGATCGGGGAAGTGGAGCATCAGGTTCTTGAATTACACAATCGCTTTGTGGAGACCTTTGTCTGAGCGATGGCTCTGCCGCCAACACACACAGCTGGCACTGGCGTTTTTTTTCGCCTTCCAGCCGCCGCACTGGCTCTGGAGCCGGTATTTGAAGTCCGGGAGCCCCCGGCATCGGAACTGCTGTCCCCCGTACAACTGCCACCGTCTTTTTACACCTTTGAGCCGGATGAATACCGGGCCCAGCCCCGGGACTCCTACTGGCTGAATTTCAGTAACTGGATTCTCCTGCAGGAACGGACCCAGGGCCCCAGAATCCAGTGGCTTGGCCAGTGGGCGGATCGTACCCTGTCCGGCAGTGATCAGGTACTTCCCGATAACGCCAGTTATCTGCGCCTGGGCTTTGCCAGCGAATCCGGATATGGCAACCCCGCCAGTTTTGAGCCAGAAGCCAGGTTCCGGCTGGATGTTCCTACCACCCGGAAAAAGCTGCACCTGCTGATCGAAAGTGACAGTGAAGAGCTGATCCCCCTGGATGAGCGGCAAAGAGACCGGCAGCTCACCGAACCCGAACGTACCAACACCCTGGCCACTGGCGCCCTGCGCTATCTGACACTGATCGGGGACGCCATCAACTTTTCGACAGACATAGGTATCCGCCTGCATTTTCCACCGGACGCCTTCTGGCGGGCCACCGCAAAAAAGCAGTGGCGCCCGGATGACGACTGGACACTGAAGGCCCAGCAGCGCTTCTATTACTACCACAGCGACGGCTGGGGTGAACGCACCGCTCTCGGTGCCGGTCGCATGCTGGGAAACCGCTGGTATTTCCAGTCCTGGTCCGAGCTGGAATGGATTCACAATGACGGTAAGTTTGTCGCCGGCCAGATATTCAGCGCCCGCAAGCGGGTCAGCGATCGCACCACCCTCACCCCCAGGCTTGGAGTGCTCGGAGAAAGCAAACCCAATTGGCGCACAACGTCCACATTTGCCGACCTTACCCTTCGCCACCGGTTACACAGCGACTGGGTCTATGCCGAACTGGTTCCGGCCCTGACTTTTGCCAGAGAAAACCATTTTCGGGACGAGATATCAGTGGTTTTCCGGGTAGAATTGTACTTTTCCGGCAGCATCCAGAGAGCTTACTGACCTTCCCCATGCCCAGACACCCATCACGCCCCGCCAGCGAAGCCCTGACCCTGACCCCCATTGCCTATACCCGGTCCTGTTTCCGGGACAAGTTCGGTGTCCCCCGCCAGCCTGGCCTGACCCGGCATGCACGGGCGGATCTGATAATCGAGCCACCGTTTGACCGGGAAGATGCCTTCCGGGGCCTGGAAACTGCCAGCCATCTGTGGCTTGTATTCCAGTTCCATGAAGCCGTTCGCGCAGAATGGCGCCCGGTGGTGCGCCCGCCCCGCCTCGGAGGTAACCGCAAGATGGGGGTATTCGCCAGTCGCTCTCCCTTTCGGCCCAACAGC
>JBFHSI010000314.1:0-2825 GCA_041591245.1 Marinobacter sp. | reverse complement strand
GCCTCGCGGGGGTGGTCACCCATTTTCATGACCGCGCCTTTTCCGAACTGACGCTCAATCTGGCTCAATGCCGCGCTAAGTGCTTTCTTGCGATTGTCTTCCATTGGAGCAATACCCTCTGTCGCCCTGGCTCACGGCCTGCAGAAAAAGCCGAAAGCATAGTGTTAAGTCAGGAATCCGTATCTTGGTGACAGCGATTCCCTGTATATTTGAACAGTATTAAAACATAACCGGATTGGGAGACCAAGCCCCGTTTTTCCGAATCCCCCGGAATGTGACCGGAAGACCATGCCAGGGACTCTAATTCCCGCCCAGAAACCGGTACATACCGTTCAGGGCAAAGCTGACTGCCTGCCGGCGCACCTGGTCCCGGTCGCCGTCAAAATGCGCCAGCCCGGCCTCGGTACCGGCACCCGCCCGGCCCCAGGCGAACCACACAGTACCCACCGGTTTGCCTTCTGTCGCCCCGCCGGGGCCGGCAATACCGCTGACCGCAACCGCCACATCGGCACCACTGGCAGCGAGGGCTCCGGCCACCATCTCCCGCACCACCGGCTCACTTACCGCACCGTGCTCCTCCAGAGTTTCCGCGGACACCCCCAGCAGCGCCTGCTTGGCTTCGTTGCTGTAGGTCACCAGTCCGCCGGTCACATAGGCCGAGGAACCGGCCCTGTCGGTCAGCACCTTGGCCACCCAGCCGCCGGTGCAACTTTCCGCAGTAACCATCATCAGGCCCTGCTGCTTCAGCAGATCGCCAAGACGGATGCCAACTTCATTCAATTCCGGATCCGTTACCCGCATAATGACCTCCTTCGTTTCATCACGGACGTTATTTTCCTACAATCCACCGTTTCTTCCATGTCAGGTAATCCGGACCCGTCCATGTCAGCAGTCAAAACCGATCTCTCCAAGCACACCCCCATGATGCAACAGTACCTGAAGATCAAGGGTCAGCATCCCGATGAACTGGTATTTTACCGCATGGGGGATTTCTACGAGCTTTTCTACGACGATGCCAGAAAAGCCGCAGAGCTGATGGACATCACCCTGACCACACGCGGACAGTCCGGGGGCAGCCCCATTCCCATGGCGGGCATTCCCTACCATTCCTCCGAAGGCTACATTGCCCGTCTGGTCAGAGCCGGTCAATCCATTGCCATCTGCGAGCAGATCGGCGACCCGGCCACCAGCAAGGGTCCGGTGGAACGGCAGGTGGTGCGCATTGTTACCCCCGGAACCCTGAGTGATGACGCCTATCTGGAAGACCGGCGGGACAACCTGCTGGTGGCCATCTACAGCCAGCGCGAACAGTTTGGCCTGGCCTCCCTGGATATTTCCAGTGGCCGCTTTGCGGTATCAGAACAGGAAGATCTGGAATCCCTGCGCGGGGAGCTGCAGAGACTGCGTCCGGCGGAAATCCTGATCAGCGAGGACTTCCCCTACGAAGATGTTCTCGAAGGCTTTACCGGCATACGCCGTCAGGGCCCCTGGCTGTTCGAGCCGGATACTGCCCGCCGGGTCATTACCCAGCAGTTGCAGGTGCGGGATCTGACCGGCTTCGGCTGCGAAGATCTGACCCTGGCCATCTGCGCCGCCGGATGCCTGCTGCAATATGCCAGGGAAACCCAGCGTACCGCCCTGCCCCATATCCGCAAGCTGACCCGGGAACGCAGGGACGAAGCGGTTATTCTGGATGCCGCCAGCCGGCGCAACCTGGAAATAGATACCAACCTGATGGGAGGCCAACAGCACACTCTGGCCTGGGTCATGGACCGCACCGCCACCGGCATGGGCGGACGGGAACTGCGGCGCTGGCTGAACCGGCCGCTGCGGGATGTGGATGTGGTGCTGCGCCGGCAACAGGCAGTAGCTGCCCTGCTGGATGGATTTCACTACGAGCAGGTACACGACCTGCTGAAAACCATTGGTGATATCGAACGGGTACTGGCCCGGGTTGCCCTGCGCTCCGCCCGCCCCAGAGATCTGGCGCGCCTGCGGGATGCCTTCCTGGCCCTTCCTGAGCTGCAGAGAACCCTGGAACCGGTCACATCCCCCCATGTGCGCAACCTGGCGGAGACCATTGGTGAATACCCGGAACTGGCAGACTGCCTGGAACGGGCCATTATCGACACCCCGCCGGTGGTGATACGGGAAGGCGGCGTCATCCGGGAAGGTTTTGATGCCGAACTGGACGAACTGCGCAATATCAGCGAAAACGCCGGCCAGTATCTGCTGGATGTGGAAACCCGGGAGCGGGAAAGAACCGGCATCAGTACCCTGAAAGTGGGTTACAACCGGGTGCACGGCTACTACATAGAAATCAGCCGGGCCCAGTCCGAACAGGCGCCGGTGGACTATATCCGCCGCCAGACCCTGAAAAACGCCGAGCGTTTTATCACCCCGGAGCTGAAAGAATTCGAAGACAAGGCCCTGAGCGCCAAAAGCCGGGCCCTGGCCAGGGAAAAAGCCCTGTACGACCAGGTTCTGGAAACCGTCGCCGCCCAGCTGGCGCCCCTGCAGGATGCAGCCCAGGCCCTGGCGGAGCTGGACGTCCTCAGTAACTTTGCGGAACGGGCCACCAGCCTGCGTTTTACCGCTCCCGAGTTCACCGAAGCCCCGGGCTTCGATATTGAAGAAGGCCGGCATCCGGTGGTGGAGCAACTGCTGGATGAACCCTATGTACCCAACAACCTGCTGATGGATGCCCAGCGCCGGATGCTGGTGATTACCGGCCCGAATATGGGCGGTAAGTCCACCTATATGCGCCAGGCCGCGCTGATTGCCCTGCTGGCCTATACCGGCAGCTTCGTACCCGCCAACCGTGC
>JBFHSI010000313.1:0-2857 GCA_041591245.1 Marinobacter sp. | reverse complement strand
GAGAGCAGAATCGTCAGAGGAACGGACAGGGACACAAGAAGCACCGGAAACCAGCCAAGGGTTAATACCTGGTCCAGGTCCAGCCGCAGCCCAAGCAATACCACACCAAGTTTAAGGATGCTCTGCCGGCTAAATTCAACGCCATCATAGAACGGGAGTTCACGGGCAGGGTCTCCCACAACGTAACCCAGAAACAGGGCGAGGATCAGTGGGGGAACTCCCCAGAAGGGGGAAGAGAAGATGGCGGCGAGACCGAGGGCCAGGCAGAGAGCCAATCCGGGGATTACCGAAAGCTGTGAGCTGTAGGCTGTAGAGAGTCGGAAACCCACGTGATGATCCTTGATAAGTGATTTGAAGTTCTATCGGTGCAGGTTTTATGCCACTCCCGGATTAACGGTACCGACAAAGATGATGTGGCGTGTTTAATGCATCAGGTTTCCCTAAGCCATCAACCAACGCACGGGAAAACTCTATGCCTGTTACGCTACGTCAACTGGAGATTTTCTCGTCGGTGGTCAAGTACGGAAGCTTCAGCGAAGCCGCAAAAGAGCTCAAACTTTCGCAGCCGGCTGTAAGCATGTCTGTCTCCCAGTTTGAAACCATTCTGGGAGAACGGGTATTTGACCGGGTGGATCGCAGTTTGCTGCTCAATGACCGGGGCAGGGCGATACTGCCACTTGCTGTAGAGCTTTGCTCCAGGGCAAATGAAATAGAAATTGGTTCCGGTAGCCGACCTGCAGAATACGTTGGGTCGATTAAGGTGGGTGCGAGCTCCACGATTGGAAATTATCTGCTCCCCGTTATTCTCGGGGGATTTGTAAAACACTATTCAAAGGTGAATGTGTGCCTGAATTCGGGCAACACGGAACAGGCCCTCGAGGATTTGTCGTCCTTCAAAATTGATATCGCATTTATTGAGGGGATCAGTGTTTCTCCTGTATTGCAGGCGCTGCCCTGGCGTGAGGATCGTCTGGTAATCGTCGCGCCCCCGAATCATCCACTGGTCAAACACCCTCCGGAAAACTTGCATGACCTGCTTGATAATCCGGACTGGATACTGCGGGAGAGAGGCTCGGGTACGCGAACCATCTTTGAGAATGCCTTGAGTGATCACCTGCACAGGCTGAAGGTCTATCTGGAGCTGGGGCATACGGAAGCCATCAAATCTGCAGTTGCCGGTGGCCTTGGTATCAGCTGCCTCTCGATCATTGCCGTAAAATCCATGCTCGAGCATGGAGACCTGGTGGAGGTAGACGTGCCTTTTCTGGATTTAAAGCGGAGGCTCTACATCGTCATACACAGAGATAAATATCGTAGCCGGCTTATGAACACGTTTTTGCGTTTCTGCGAGGACTGGCAGGAAGCCGGTACCTAGCGGACACTCCGGTTTTATCGGGGAGGCGTAATCCCGAACATCCCTGTTCAGGTGAAATCATTGAACTGTCGGGCTGACAACCCGCGCAAAAGGCTTGCTACATGGAGGCAGGTATGGCCGTCTCCGCCCTGGCATCCAGATATTCCCTGGCCAGGTAAAGCGCCAGCAGGGAGCGGGCTTCTGTAATCTGTATATCCGCACTGCCGGACAGCACGTCATCAATATTGTGTTTGAAAGCCTGCAGGGGCTCTGGCTCATCGCCATTCAGTTGTGCATCGTAAAGAAGTTCTGCCAGAACAACCTGAACCCGGAAGCCGAGTACCGAAGATGCGACACTGAGATCTCGCAGGAGATTCAGTTTTCGGGCGCCCAGGCCGATCTCCTCCTTCAGTTCCCTGTTTGCAGTCTGCTCCGGTGACTCTCCCGGTTCTCTCATGCCCTGGGGCAGCCCGATTTCATAACGTTCGCTTCCGACGGCATATTCCTTTACCAGATACACGCTTCGGTCCGGCAAAACCGGCACTACAATGACGGCACCGGGCCAGCGCCCTGACGGGATACGTTCAAGGGCGACTTCTGCACCGTTGCTGTATCGAACCCGGACGGTTTCTATGCTGAAAAGCCGAGTCTGTGCGGTGAGCTCTACGCTGAGAACTTCCGGGTTGTCAGGATGGGATGGCTCGTATAGGTGCTTCAAAAGCTATCTCCTGCTATGCGAGCAGTCGAACATTCCGGGAAACCGGAAGCGAGCTCCAGATGGTTGGCCAGATCACGAATAGCAAGCGTTTTCAGGTCAAATGCTTTTGCCAGCCGTTTGAGGTCGTGCTGGCCGGCCATACCGCCTTCGTGGTTCATGATTTCGCAGATCACGGCTCCGGCGCTCAGGCCGGCGAGCCGGGCCAGATCCACGGATGCTTCGGTGTGTCCGGAACGCTCCAGGACACCCCCTGGTCTGGCGCTGAGTACGGGCAGGTGACCCGGTGCAACAAGGTCTTCGGCAGTGCTCGACGGGTCCAGGGCAACACGAACAGCTTCGGCTCTGTCCGGTGCCGAAATGCCGGTAGTTACTCCTTTTCGGGCATCCACAGGCATACAAAATGGAGTGGAATGTGCCGTTTGGTTGGCTTCCGGAGGAACCAGCAGAGAGAGGCCCAGTTCCTGTGTCCGGGACTCCGGAAGCGCAAGGCATATCAGCCCGCGCCCGTGAGTTGCCATGAAATTGATGGCTTCCGGAGTGGCATATTCTGCAGCCACACACAGGTCTCCCTCGTTTTCCCGGTCTTCATCGTCTGTGAGAATGATGACCTTGCCGGCCGCCAGTTCTGACAGCGCAGCTCTCAATTTACCCGATGGAATAGTTGGCATGGGGCCTCCTCAGACTCTTCCAGCAAGACTGGGCAGCCCGGGGGCTGCCGTCTGAGCAAACCATCTGGGCATAAGGCCCGGATGGCTGCAGGGTGGAACGCCACCTTTGATTTCAGG
>JBFHSI010000312.1:0-2939 GCA_041591245.1 Marinobacter sp. | reverse complement strand
GATACAGTGAAACCACGTCGTTTCACCGGAAATTCAAGGCGGTGGCGGGGATGACGCCGGGGGAGTTCAGACAGGCCAGTCATTCCAGCGAGGCCCCAAACAGCTGAGGCGGGGATGACGCCCGGCGAATATCGTCCGTTAGAAAACCCGGGCGGGTAGCGCTTTTCAGGACACGCTACGAGCACATCCCTGTGCGCTTGACGTTGGCCATCCCTGGCCAACGACAGTCCTGAAAAACGCTACCCTCCCGGTTTTTCTGACTGACGATATTCGCCGGGTGTCATCCCCGCCACCGCCTTGAATTTCCTGTGAAACGACGTGGTTTCACTGTATCCCAGCCTTAGTGCTATATCCGGAATTGCCATGTCGCTGTTGCGCAGGTAATCCTCTGCCAGACTCTGGCGCACCTCATCCAGCAGTTTCTGATAGGACACCCCTTCCTGGCTCAGTTTTCGCTGCAGAGTCCGGCTGGTCATTCCCAGATCTTCAGCCACCATATCCTGACGGGTAATACCCTGGCGCAACTGCTGGCGGATGCTGTGTTGTACCTGGGTACTCAGGTCGGCATCGGTGGCCAGGGTGGCCAGCTGGGACAGGGCGTGGGCTTCCAGGGTTTTGCGCAGCTGGGGGTCCGGTTGCCGCAGGCGGGTTTCCAGCAGGCTGACGGGGAGGGTGATGCTGTCGCTGTCTGCGTTGAAAATCACCGGACAGTGCCAGCGTTGCTGATAGGCGGATTCAAAATCCTGGCCGGGGGAGGCGCGGCGCAATTGCACCCGGCTCGGGGCAGCCTCGGTATCGTCTGCCAGCCAGCGGGCGTAGTTGATCCAGGAGGCAAATACATTGTCCACCAGATGGGGCCGTACCAGCGGGTCCGTATAGTTGCAGGTCCAGGTCAGGGTGATTTCATCGCCGGTCATGGTCAGGCCGGTGGTGCCCATATCCCCCACCAGTTTCTCGAAGGGGGCAATCCGGGCAACGGCCTCGCCCAGGGTGGCGCAGCTCATGGTGATGTAACCGAGCACGCTGTAGCTGCCCGGATGCACAAAATCTCCGGTTTCCAGGCCCAGAATGGGGTTGCCGGTGACTTCGCAAAGCTGGTGAATAAAGTCCTGCAGCTGTTGCCCCCGAATCCGGCCATCGTCGGTATCCAGAATGGCCGGGTCCAGCCCGGATGTCCGGAGCAGGGCAGGGACATCGGCACCGGCAGACTCCGCGGCACGGACATATTGACGCAGGGCGGCGACAGAAGCGGTTCCAAGGGATTTCATGGTTACAGCACGGTTATTGGTGTTATGTACCGGGAGTATACCGGAAGTTGCGAAGGCGGGGGCTGGTGCGTGGGGGGCTTTTGTTCCGGCCATAAAAAGGCCAGCTGTGAAGCTGGCCAAAACCAAAACAGGAAGAATAACAATGCCTGAGAAAATCAATTGCCTGAGTGGATGTGACCCATAATGCGACGGAGGTACAACCCGGCCCCTCCGTCATGGGGGATACTGCTTGAATCCACAATCCCAGAGTACGGCGGTTGCCTGCCTGTGTCTGTGTGTGATCTGTGTGCACCTGTTACCGAGTGTGCAATTTGTGAACAGTCCGGTGTCAGCTTTCCTGGGGAGTGACGACGCGGGTCTCGGTGAAGCGGGAAGTTCGATAGGCCTCTGCCAGCCCGTCAATAGCCGCCCGTTCCATATCCTGAACTGAGGGCTTGCCGGTCTTTGCATCGGCGGTGCACAGGGTCATGCCGGCTTCCAGGGAGACATATCCGGATGTGGTCTTCATGGCCTTGAGATTGATGCCGTCATAGAGCCGGCGGAACGCGGTGGTGGTGCAGCGGTCACTGTCCGGGAAATAGGAGATGATTGCATACTGGTTGTCACCCACCCGGCACAGCACATCGATCGGGCGGATCAGGGCGCTCAGGCGGCGGGCTGTGCCCACGGCCAGTTCGCTCATGATGGAGGGCGGGTGCCGGCGTTTCAGGTCCTGCCAGTTGCGGATGCCGCAGAGTACATAGGCACAGGCGCCGCCCCGGGATTCAGCGTGGCGCAGCATGTTGCCCAGACGGGTCCGGCCATACTGGTTGTTGCACAGGCCGGTTTCCAGATCGATGATGGAGGTGGCCTCCAGCTCCCGGTTGTTTTCGATCAGCAGGGCGTTGGCCTGGAGCAGTGTGTTCTGGCGATCGGCAGTGCGCTCTGCGGCAAAGACCCGGGGAATCAGCTGCTTGGACATATCCGACTTGTAGATGAAGTCATCCACGCCCCGGTCAAAGGCTTCAGACAGTGCTTCCACGCTTTCCCGGGCGGTGAGCAGAATCACATAGGTGTAGTGGTTGTTCTGTTCGTCCTGCTGGCGGATGTGATCGGTCAGGGCCAGCCCGTCCATTTCCGGCATCAGCCAGTCGGCAATCAGCAAGCTGACTGGCCGTTGCTCCGTCAGCTTCAGGGCTTCCGATGCATTGTTGACCACGCGAAGGTCGCGATAGCCGGCATTGCGCAGGGTGCGTTCAACCACCATGCTGCTGAACTTGGTGTCATCTACCACAAGGATAGGCAGATCAAAATTTGGCATTCGGATTCGGCTCTTGTCAGTCCATTGCGCGCCAGTGCCCCTTTGTCGGGTGCGGTAGGACACGGGTCTTGGTATGCTTTGCCCCCGTGAATGTCCGGACAAAGTATTCTGGTCACAGTATAGCCCCAGTGGTGATTGGAGAATAACGAATATGCCTTCTTTTGATGTGGTTTCTGAAATTGATATGCACGAAGTCGCCAATGCGGTGGACCAGGCCAAGCGCGAGCTGGGCAATCGCTGGGACTTCAAGAATGTGGAAGCGGATATTGAACAGGATGACAAGGGGATTACCCTGAGCGCCGAGCAGGACTTCCAGCTGGAGCAGCTGATGGACATGCTGCGCATGGCTTTTGCCAAACGCAATATCGACG
>JBFHSI010000311.1:0-2988 GCA_041591245.1 Marinobacter sp. | reverse complement strand
TTTGAAGGCTTTTGACTCCTAACTGAACCTGAGTCATACAAAAAATTACAATCCAAAGGCTTTGATCGCCACATCTCATTCAGGTCGAAATCAAGCTTTATAAGCTGCTTTTCCCGATACTCCCAGCCATATATAAAATCGTCAATTATAACAGGTAAAGAAACTGAAGACTCTCGAAATGCAAACCTTTCCTCTTTTAGGTCAAAAAACAAGATTGATTTCTTACCTTCTTCTGGATAGTCAAACTCTTTCATGACTAAAGCTGAATCTTTTAACCCATAGAATTTCTTATATGCGTGGGCAAAAACGATTTCAGGTTCCAATTCTGGAACTGTTTTAGATTCGCTCTTCAAATAGTAGTCGCCCTTCAAAAAATTTTTTAACCAGAATACCCCTTCTCCAACCAAGACATATTCATACCCACCTATCTTCACCAATCTTCTAGAATTAGCCACCTCAGGGGAGGTGCTGACATAATGAAACTCCCCTTCATGAAAAATCAAAGATCGCCCATCCACATCAGAGGAAAAAATGTTAGAGGCATCACATTCATCGAAAATCTTAATGAAACTTCCACATCTGTAGATCTTCATAACACTTAATTCTTCCTTCATCTTGAGTCACGCTTCTCTACTGGTGTCCCGTCTGGGTAATCCATTTGCTTGTTATCAATCACGCTCAGCTTTTTTACGGTAAGAGTAAAAGCTGCTGATTTCCGGACCACAACGGGGCGTCAGGCCGATGAAAAACGGCCCGAATTATCACATATTTACCCTCAGTAATTATCCTGACAGAACACTAGGGCCCAGGCACAGTAATGGACAGGTCAAAGCCGCCACCCGGCCTGGGTGTCAGGCGGACCGGGCCTTCGGTGATGGCCTGAGGCACCGTGATGCTGCCAATTCCCGGAGGGGTACCAATGGAAAAGTTCAGGTTCTCTCCGTCAAAGCCTATCCCCAGCTGATCATTCAGGAAGGTCTGCTGGAAGGGTTCTTCCGGTACCTGAATCTGCTGGCCGTAGATTAGGGGAGCTATATTCCCGCCAAGGTCAGATGGTGGCTGCATGCTGGCCAGCTGTTCCTGGGGCAGGAGCAATGCCCGTCGGAGAAACTCATCTTCTGCATCCGCAAGCGCTCCCGACTGGCTGGTTTCAATGTATCTCTGCAGGGTCTGGCGGGAAGCTTCTTCTTCGGCTTTGGAAAGAACCGGTTCTCCGGGAGAAATGGTGACAATGTGGGTAACACCGGAAGGCCGTGGTGCGGCTTCTTGGTGCTGGCCGGGAATCACAATAACGGCGGAATCCTGAACATAGGTCTCAACCATTTCATCGGAGCTGAGGGTGTGAATATCCGCGAATGCGGCGAAACTGGCCGACATTCCGGCAGCTGTCACGGCGAGCAGGTGGGTATGTCTCATGTTCCGGGTCCGGTTATGTGCCCATTGGCTGGTGATCCCTGGCGGCCTGGCCAGTTTTGGTCAGAGCAATTCCTGAAACCAGTATTCTGGTGGGTTGTTGGAAATTCAAGCTTTCGTGCTCCGGTTTGTGACCGGGAGCCTTGTATGGACAGGATTGTTATTAAATAGCGCTGGAATAAAGGTATATTGCCCGGGTGACTTCTCAATCAGGATTGTATCGGGCGCAATGGCCAATTTTTTAAGGATACGCTGGCAAGCCTGGCTCAGGAAGCGTCTGCCTCGCTCCGACAGCCGCACCTTCAACCAGAAAAATCTGTTCATTCTGCCGACCGGAGCTGGGGCTATGTTCTGCATACTGCTGCTGGCCATGCTGGTTACCGGTATTAATTATCAGAACAGTCTTATCTATCTGGTGACTTTTCTTCTGGGGGCCATTTTTGTTGGCACCATGCACCAGACCCACAGGAATCTGAGTGGTGTCCGGCTGGACCTAATTCATGCCGGGGAAGGCGTTGCCGGTGAGGCTGTTCCGTTCCGGTTCCGTCTGAGTGCGGGTAGCGATGATGCCGTTGCCATTGCCCTTTCCGGAGAAGGCAGCGACACAGTGACCAGTCATATTCCTGCGGGCGAGTTCCGGGACCTGGTACTCAGGATTCCATCCTCTGAACGGGGTTATCTGCGCCCGGACAGGATTCGTATTGAAACCCGCTATCCGTTCGGGCTGCTCAAAGCCTGGTCCTGGATACGACCGTCTTCCCATGGACTGGTTTTCCCCCGGGCCATTCCGGTGGCGGATGTTGTCAGTTCCCTGGGTGATGATGACGCCAGCCACCGGAGTCTGCCGGTTTCCGGTCAGGATCATGTGGAGCTGCGTCCCTGGCGGGAGGGGGATCTGAGCCAGCGGGTGCAGTGGAAACGCTTTGCCCGCAACGAACAGATGGTGGTGGCCGACTGGGAGGCGGAAACCGGAAGTCCGCTGTGGCTGGATTATAGCGCTTTTCCCGGTGTGGACCGGGAACGCCGGCTGGGGCATCTGGCATGGCTGGTAGGGGAGCGTGGCAGGGCCGGAGTCCGGTTCGGACTGAGCCTTCCCGGTCAGGTGCTGGCCCCTGACGCTGGCCCTCAGCATGTACTTCAGTGTCTGCGGGCGCTGGCAGTATGGGGGAAGACCTTGCCTGCCGGGGAAAGCGGTGATTCTGTTGGCGACATACCTGCCGGCGCGCCAGCAAGCGGAGGTGGCAAGTGAAGCTGTTTGGATCAGGGGGCAGGGTGTCCGAGCCTCCGCTGTCTTCGGGGCTGCCGTCCCGGGCTCTGCTCTGGCCGGCCGCCGGATTTGCCTTGCTGCTGACGGTACAGTGGGACCGCTTACCCCTGTGGCTGGCGGCCACCTGTATTGTGCTGGCGCTGTGGCGATGGCTGGCCCAGTCCGGGCGTGTCGGCTTGCCCGGCCGCTGGGTTCGTGCCGGAATCATGCTGGTGCTGACGGCGCTTTATGTGGTGACTGTTGACCGCAAGTTCACCGTTGATACCGCAGCTTCATTCTTTGTTCTGAGTGTGGGACTGAAATGGCTG
>JBFHSI010000310.1:0-3007 GCA_041591245.1 Marinobacter sp. | reverse complement strand
TTGCTGTCTGTTGCCCGGCTGATTACCTGGGCCTTTCACCATTACCATGACCTGGTTCTGGCACTGCTGACCGGGTTCATGATTGGTGCCCTGAACAAGGTCTGGCCCTGGAAAGAGGTGCTCAGCTGGCGTACCAACAGTTCCGGGAACCAGGTGCCATTGCATGAAGTCAGTGTTATGCCGGCACGCTTTTCCGAGCTGACCGGCCAGGATCCCCAGGTTATGCCGGCAGTCATTATGGCGGTGTGCGGATTTGCGCTGGTTCTGATGGTCGAATGGCTGGGCAGCCGGTTTGCGGAACCCGCCGAGCCAAGGCCGTGAGCAGGGAAAAGTGTTACCTGGCGCACAGTCTCACTGTTTCCGAAGGTAACAGAAGCGACGAAATAGTAACTTTGAACCCGAAAAAATAATGCAATATATTAGCAAGTTACTTATAAATCCTTAGAAATGGCTTAGGTCTTGGGTAAGCTTTATACGGATTTTTCATAACTGGGTCGGTTTTATTCCTGTGATTTTTCGGCGTGGGCATAACAATGCCGGTTTTCCGGCTCTCCCGCGGTTCCCTTCCGGTGCCAGTGTCCCTTCTCGCGTTTGCAAAGGTGGCGGCGTTCTTGCCGGCATCCTCATGATGCTGCTCGGAAGCCTGTCCCTGAGTGGCTGCAATACTTCTGCCCTGTACCAGGATGAACTCTACAACCCTCCGGTGTACTGGGGGCGTCATGTGGTTCAGCGTGGTGAAACCCTGTACAGCATTGCCTGGCGTTACGGTCGGGATTACAGAGAACTGGGCAATGCCAATGGCATAGGGCCTCCCTGGCATCTGAAAGCCGGACAGGTGCTGCGCCTGGACCTGCGGGGCAAGGTGGTTGCCGGCGGGCAGACGAAAAAAAGCAGCAAGGTGGCCGCCTCTACCACCAGGCGCCCGGCAACGGTCGCAGTACCCAGACCAGCGCCGGAATCCGCTCCCCGTCCTGCCGTTACCCGGAAAACCGGAAAGCAGACACCGCTGGCATCACGTACCCAGACCGTGGCCAGAGTGAACTGGCGCTGGCCCCACCTTGGCACTGTAATTGCTAAATATTCATCATCCGGAAAGGTTAACAAAGGTATTGATATTGCCGGCCGGGCCGGAGATGCTGTGAGAGCAGCAGCCAGTGGAAATGTGGTTTATGCTGGCAATGGGTTGCTGGGTTATGGCAATCTGATTATCGTAAATCATAATGAGCATTATCTGAGCGCTTATGCACATAATCGCAAAATTCTGGTGCAGGAAGGGGAGGATGTAAAAGCTGGTCAGGTTATTGCCGAGCTTGGCAGCAGCGGCGCAGAAAGACCCAAGTTGCATTTTGAGATCCGCAAGGATGGCAACCCGGTGAACCCTGCCCATTATCTGCCGCCACGCTGAGGAAACAGACGGGACGCTGTTTCCGGTCAGATACCGGCACTGACATACATATAGAACCGTAATAAACAAAAACAATAATGGCTGTATCAGCCAACCAAGATCATGTCCTGAAGGCGAGAAGGAACATCAGAAAGTCCGCATAAAAAGAAATATTGGACGGACATCCAGGATAATTGAGAGGCGGGGCAAGACAAATGTCAGCAGATCAGGAAGATACTATCGTTGACCGTGCAGAAATTCTGGGCGAGTCAGAAGATCAGTTATTGGCCGAAGTGCCAGAAGACAAGGAAGCAGTGGGCAGCAGCCCGCAAGCCAGAGGAAGGATTCCCATCAAGGGACGCTATTTCACCAGCCAGAAGCAGCTGGATGCCACACAGCTTTACCTCAACGAAATCGGATTCTCACCACTTTTAACCCCTGAGGAAGAAGTCTATTTTGCCCGCCTGGCCCGCAAGGGTGAGGAAGCCGGCAGAAAACGCATGATTGAAAGCAACCTCCGTCTGGTGGTCAAGATTGCCCGGCGCTACGTGAACCGCGGGCTGACCCTTCTGGATCTTATCGAAGAAGGCAACCTGGGGCTGATCCGCGCTGTTGAGAAATTTGACCCGGAACGGGGTTTCCGCTTTTCAACCTATGCCACCTGGTGGATTCGTCAGACCATTGAACGGGCCATCATGAACCAGACCCGCACCATCCGTCTGCCGATTCATGTGGTGAAGGAGCTGAATCTGTACCTGCGGGCGGCCAGGGAGCTGACCCAGAAGCTGGATCATGAGCCTTCTGCGGAGGAGATTGCCCGCAAGGTGGACAAACCGGTGGCGGATGTAAAACGCATGCTGGGGCTCAATGAACGGGTTGCCTCCATGGACACTCCCATTGGCTCCGGAGGCGAAAAGTCCCTGCTGGATACCGTGGCGGATGAAGGTGCCTCGGACCCGGCAGATGTGCTCCAGGACAACAATATGTGTTCCTGCCTGGAGAAGTGGATCGACCAGCTCAGTGACAAGCAGCAGGAAGTCCTGTCCCGTCGTTTCGGGCTCCGTGGATATCCGGTCAGCACCCTGGAAGAAGTGGGCCAGGAAATTGGCCTGACCCGGGAGCGGGTGCGGCAGATCCAGGTGGAGGCATTACGCCGGCTCAGGGAAATTCTGGAGAAGGAAGGCCTGTCCGGAAACCTGCTGTTCAAGTAAGATCCGAGTGTTTCAGCATTTCCCGAAAAGCCGGTGCCACCTGATGCGCCGGCTTTTTTGTTCCGGGGCTACGGCAATTGAGAACCAGGTGGTGCCCCGGTGTTCGCCGGCATTGCTAGAATGCCCTGTGGCCGGGCTGGGAGAGTCTCCCGGCGCATGACATGACCTGAATAATAACGAGCAAAAAGGAATCGATCATGAAAAAGGCTTTGTTGAGCGGCGTGGCTTCACTGGTACTGACGGCAGCCCTGTCGGCTCCGGCAGCTGCCCTCACGGTTGAGGGTGTGGATATTCCGGAAACCTATTCCACAGGCGGCCAGGAGCTGACTCTGAACGGAGCAGGCACACGCTCAAAGTTTTTCCTCGATCTGTATGTGGGTAGTCTGTATGTACCGGAGCCCGGTCATGACGG
>JBFHSI010000309.1:0-3069 GCA_041591245.1 Marinobacter sp. | reverse complement strand
AGTACGGGGCTTTTCTCTGGGTAGTTGGTGGAGACGGCGGGAATTGAACCCGCGTCCGCCAGTACTCAACCTTGAGAGTCTACATGCATAGCGTCCTTCTATTAATTTAACTTCAAGCGACCCGAAGGTCAGGGTGCAAGAAGCGATCTCTTTATATCTTAGCCGTTAACCAGTGAGCTCTGGGTAACGGAGCATCCCGTAAGCGATGACGTCCTGAGATGTAGCTCCGGGCTACGGGCGACCCGGTCAGGACGACTAGCAAGCTTACGCTGCTAGTGCGTAGTTTTCGTCGTTTGCGACTATTGCGTTGCAGCTTTCGATTAACGAGATTCGCTGCCATCTCGACATGCACTCAAGGGTTCGCCACCAGCGTCGAAGCCATGTCGTCCCCTTGCTGACAGTATATGTGTCCGGATTGCCGGACTTCAAGGCTTCTTTGTTGCTGATTTGTGTTCTGCCTCTGGCACTTGTACCTATGCGCGCCTGTGTTTCCGGCGCCTGGGCTTGCCCTGCCTGCCCGCCAGGGCTTTCTGGCTTAAGGCCTGGAAGCTCTCACTGAAGTAGTTCATGACCGCTTCCGGATCCGCATGAATGGCTTTGTCCACGGTGATGCCGAACTGAACCGTGCCCGCGTAACTGAAAATGCTCATGCCAATGCCGATATTGCCACTTTGCGGTACCCAGAACATGGGCTGGGTCAGCTTGCTGCCGGCCAGATACAGGGCATATCTGGGGCCGGGCACGTTGGTCAGTACCGCTGAGGCCTTGTTGCTGAGAATGCTCAGGGCCCGGCGTTCCAGTACATCCGGGCCGCGGCCGAAGAGATCCAGCAGGCTGTAGGTCACCTGGGCCTGGTAGGAACGCTTCAGCCGGTTCATGTTGTCCTGCACTTGGCGAAAGCACATATAGGGGTCGAGGACTTCTATCGGAAGGTTGACCAGTACCAGCCCGAACTTGTTGCCCAGGGTGTTGATGGGCTGATCCAGGGGCCGGAGGTTGAAGGGCACGGCAACCCGGATGCCACAGTCCGGTATGTTTTCCCCTGTGTGGGTGAAGTGGCGCTGCAGGGCTCCGGTAACTGTGCACAGAAGCACATCATTTATGGTGCCGCCGAGGGCTTTGGCGCAGGCTTTGACTTCCTCAAGGTCCAGGGGTTCGGCCCAGGCCACCTGTTTGCGCCCGGACAGGGGGCGTTTCAGGCCGGTTTTGGGCTCAAAGGGCGCCAGGCCCAGGCGAGCCAGGTCCATGGCTACCGCGCCTGCGGTGGTGACCAGTTTGAGTGGGTAGTCCGGCTGTTCCCGGGCAGACTGGATCAGCAGTCGGGCCTGCTCGCTGGCGGCCTGCAGGTTGTCGGCAGCCCTGTGCATAATCCCTTGCAGCCATGACCGGTTGCGCGGCTTGGGCTGGTGCCTGCGGGGCAGGGTTGTGGGCGGTCGTGGGTTCGGGGTTTTGTCGGTGAGGGACAGCATCACCCGAACCAGGGATATGCCGTCGGCGATGCAGTGGTGAATGCGGACCAGCAGTACGCTGCCGCCCTGATACTGGTCGATATAGTGCATCTGCCAGAGCGGCCGGCGGAAATCCAGTGAAGTGCTGTTGAAATCGCTGACCAGTTTCTGCAACTCGGCTTTGTCTGCTTTGCCCGGAAGGGCGATCTGGTGCAGGTGATTGTCCAGATCAAACAGCGGGTCTTCCTGCCAGAAGGTCTTTTCACCATCGTCCACCACCCGCTGGCGGAACCGTTCGAAGCACAGGAAACGTTCTTCCAGAATGCGCCTGAAGCGGGTCATATCCAGGGGTTGGTCAAGAGTCAGTATCCCGGAAATCATCATGGGGTTTTCCGGGGTGTCCATATGCAGCCAGGCTCTGTCGACTGAGGACATGGGGATCTGTTCTGGTGGCATAAGCTTCTCCCTTTGCCATGCACCGGGGGTTATGAGTATAGGCCGGAGGGATGGTTGCGCAAAGGGAGGGCGGCGGCACAGGGTATTGTGCCGCAGGTTCTGGTGGCAGGTGTCAGCTGGAGGGCAGCCGCCGGAGTCAGACGCCGCCGTCGCGCATGATGCGCTGTTTCTGGCGGTTCCAGTCCCGTTCTTTCTCGGTGGCCCGTTTGTCGAACTCTTTCTTGCCTTTTACCAGGGCAATCTCACATTTCACCCGGTTCTTTTTCCAGTACAGGGCCAGAGGCACACAGGTGTGGCCGGTCTGGTGCACCTTGCCGATGAGCTTGGCGATCTCCTTGGCGTGCAGCAGCAGTTTCCGGGTCCGGGTAGGATCGGCAATTACATGGGTGGAGGCCGTGTTCAGGGGCGTTATATGGGCGCCCAGCAACCAGGCTTCGCCATCCTTCAGCAGGACGTAGGCATCGGTGAGCTGGCACTTGCCGGCACGCAGGGATTTGACTTCCCAGCCCAGCAGGGCGAGGCCGGCTTCGAAGCGTTCCTCAATGTGGTATTCGTGTTTCGCCTTTTTGTTCAGGGCGATGGTTGTGCTCGGGGTTCCGGGCTTTTTCTTGCTCATGAATCAGATAATCCGGGTTCGGACGAAAGAACGAGCCGGCAATGGGTTGGCCGGCAAAACGGGCATTGTAGCTCAGGAGTGCAAGACCGGTCACGAAATAGCCGTCCCATCGTCAGACGGTCGTACCTGGCCGGGAGCATCGGCTACAATAGCGGGCCATATTTTTTCAGGGATGCGAATGTCCAAGCCATATCAGACACACATAGGGTCGTTTACCCGGAAATCCACCTTTTTCTGGGCCTCGGTGGGGGCAACCGTAGGCCTGGCGAATCTCTGGCAGTTTCCCTATCTGGCCAGCCTGCACGGTGGCGGGCTGTTTGTTTTCCTGTATCTGGCCTGCCTGTTGCTGGTGACCCTGCCCCTGATGGTGACCGAGGCCGCCCTGGGACGGCATGCCCGCCACGGTATCGTGCTGGCAATGGATGGCTATATCCGGACGGTCAAAGGTTCCCGGTGGTGGATGCTGGCGGGCCGTCTGAGTATTCTGGCGGCGTTCCTGGTGCTGTCCTATACCGCGGTGTTCGGTTCCATCGCCCTGGCCTATGTGTT
>JBFHSI010000308.1:0-3069 GCA_041591245.1 Marinobacter sp. | reverse complement strand
CCCACTGGCCTGCAGACGCCCAGAACGGCGAGTCTGACGATCTTGCCTACGTCATTTTCACCTCCGGATCCACGGGCACCCCCAAGGGCGTTGATATTCCACATGGCGCCCTCTGGACTCTGCTTGCAGGGATGCGAGATGACATCGGACTGGATGAAACCGCACGCTGGCTTGCGGTCACCACCATCGCCTTCGATATCGCCACCCTTGAGATGCTGCTCCCCCTCTGTGTCGGAGGAACCGTGGAGATCGCACAGCGCCACGAAACCCTGGACCCGGATGTGCTGAACGCGCGCATTGAGACCTCGGGTGCAACACACCTTCAGGCAACCCCATCGTTCTGGTCCCTTGCCCTTGAAACCGCCGGAACGGGTCTGCAAAAGCTCACCAAACTCGTGGGCGGAGAACCCCTTTCCGGAGATCTCGCCCAGCGCCTTGTCGTCGGTGGACCACTGTTCAATGTCTATGGCCCTACCGAAACCACAATCTGGTCGAGCACTGCGAGAATTACCCCGGAAACCGCAGCTCGACCGGTGATTGGCCGGCCACTGGCCGGGGAGCAGATTTATGTACTGGACAGTTTCGGAAAGCCCGCACCTGTCGGAACTATCGGCGAAATCTGGATTGGTGGCTCAGGCCTGGCCCATGGCTACCACCAGCGCCCGGACCTGACCAGTAACAGCTTCAGGGAAACGCCTCTCGGGCGGCTCTACCGGACCGGGGATCTCGGACGCTGGTCGCGCACCGGGGCTCTGGAGCATTTCGGCCGGATCGACTTCCAGGTGAAGGTTCGCGGATACCGGATCGAAACCGGCGAAGTTGAATCGGTAATGCGCCAGTTTGAGCCAATCAGCACGGCGGCGGTTATCAAGTCTGCACAGCATGATTATCTGCTGGGCTATTTCTGTGCCCCCGAACAGATTGATGTCCGCGCCCTTGAAGATCACCTGCGCTCCCACCTGCCCAGCTACATGGTGCCCCAGGGGCTGGTTCAACTCCCGGCGATGCCCATGAACGCCAATGGCAAGCTCGATCTGAAGGCCCTGCCGCCAATCAAACCTGCACGCAGCACCTCCAGGGACGATGCCTGTAAGCAGCTTTCGGCAACCGAGAGTCACCTGCTTGCGCGGGTGCGCGATGCCCTGGGCCGGGAAGATGTGGAAATTGATGACGACTTTTTCCAGCTGGGTGGAACCAGCCTTTCAGCAGCACGGCTCATCGCCGGACTTCGCCGTGACTACGGGTCAGATGTTCCCCTGGCAACGGTTTTCGCCGCCCCCAGTTTGCGTCACCTGGCCGCTGAACTTGATCGCGCCGGCAAGGCCGATCCCCTGGAGCCGGCTCTGCAATTGCGCAAGGCCCACGAAGGCGCGCCCACCATCTTCTGCCTGCATCCGGTCCTCGGGATAGGCTGGGGTTACTCCGCCATATTGAAAGATCTTCCCGAAGAAGTGGGAGTTTGCGCCTTGCAATCTCCGGGCCTGACCAGCCAGACCAACTGGCCGGACCTGCAGACCATGGCCCGCGACTACCTGACCAGCATCCGGGCAGTTCAGCCGGAGGGGCCCTATTTCCTTGTTGGCTGGTCTTTCGGCGGATTGGCCGCCCAGGAAATCGCCCGCCAGCTGGAGGCAGAAGGAGAAAAAATCGCCGCCCTGTGCCTGCTGGATTCCTTCCCATTCCGTACCCAGAACTCGGAAATCGAAGAAGCGGAAAAGGTACGCCAGACCCTCGTTTTTCTGGGAGAAGCCCCGGATCCTTCCATCCGCACCCTGGATACGCTGGCGGAAAAAATGGTGGCACGCCCTGAAGTTGAAGCTTTGCGTGTTGCCATTGGCGAGGGCCGCTTCGAAGAGCTGCGAGACCGGATCCGTGATGTGGTTGAGGGAAACCTGTACCTTGCCCGCCAGCATGTTCCAATGCCGGTGGAGACCCCCATTGTGGCTATCCAGGCCCTGCAGGGAAAATCTGCCTGCCTTGACACCTTGCTGGAATGGCGCGGAAACCCGTGGCAGGAGCTGTCCCTTTCCGGTGCTCAGCAAATATCCCTGGATTGCGGGCATGATGACATGCTCACACCACTGAGCGTGGCCGCATTCATGCCTGCCCTTCTTTCCGCCCTCGCTACCCAGGCCGCCCCGGCCTGAGCGCAGGAATTGAGGAAAACGGGCAGCACGTCTGCCACTCCAGAAGTCAGAAACATTCAAGCCCGCAGGATATTGCGGGCTTGAATGTTTTTTCCAGTTTTAGATGGGTCTGAATTCTGGGGTAGGGTCACCTGACTCGGGCCGGGATAACCGGACCACATCAAGGTTTATACCAAACAGAATTATTAGCATGTTGAATTATAAAATTAGATAGAAGTATGATTGGTTCGTGCTCCTTATGATCCTGAACGCGCCCGAGAAAGGCCCGGCCTAATTACCGAAAACCTTCAGGAATTTCTCCGCTGACAGCATTCGGAGCCGTTTCTGCCCGCTGTTTGAATACCTTGTTCAGGGTATGGGAAAACAGCTCATGGGCAGACTAACTCTGGTATGCAAGTGTCACCGGCACCGGTGATGGACCTTGAGCGGAGGAAATATGCTAAAAACCTGTGCAGGAATCCTGATGCTATCGGCATCGCTGTTATTGGGCGGCTGCGCCACCCAGCATGAAGACTTTGTTGCCTACCTTCAGAAACACGGACCTAACCCCTTTATTGTTGAACCCGAACTCAGGGATCTTGAAGAAAAAATCCGCACCATTGCCATGGCCGACAGGAAATATGGCGCTCCCTATCACCTTGTTTTTGATCCGCGCAATGAAGCCATCATTGGCTATTTCCGGGACTATTTCGACAAACAGACCATGATGGAAATGATCAATCTGGTCCGCGCAGGATATGACGAAGCCGTGGCGGCCCGGTACCCCCGAATAGGTTCAGAGACCGGGTGTTCTCTGGTGGATAACGGCGCTTATGTGGTAACGCCAGAGGTGGACAGGGTGCAGTTTGAATGGCGCTTTGTGCAGGGTGAATGTTCTGGTGGGCTGGCTCACGGGATTGGCAAAGCCTTTGATGAAAAACTG
>JBFHSI010000307.1:0-3108 GCA_041591245.1 Marinobacter sp. | reverse complement strand
TGGTGCGGCGCCCGGAACGGTGGCTGGCGCCATCGCCCCGGCCCCAGGGCGATGCCTGCAACCGAATGAATACTGGCCACTTCCATAGCGGAATCATCGTCCAGGGCTGGCAGAATACCCGGCAAGCGGCTGGCCAGCATGCTTTTCCCGGTGCCCGGCGGCCCGAAAAACAGCAGGTTGTGGTTTCCGGCTGCGGCCACCTCCAGCGCCCTGCGGGGCACATGCTGGCCGCGCACATCGGCCAGGTCGGGAATTCCGTCGCCGGCCTCCGTATCTCCATGGGGCTGGGCCTGGGGCAGAGGCTGCAGCCGCGCCCGCTGGCACAGGTGTTCACAGACGGTAAGCAGGTGGTCGGCACTGAGCACATCGTCCCGACTGGCCAGCGCTGCCTCATCTCCATTGGCCTGGGGCACCAGCAGCTGACGCCCCTGGGCCCGGGCTGCCAGCACCGCCGGCAATACGCCTTTTAATGGCCGCAGCGCGCCATCCAGGGACAGTTCACCGACGAACTCATACTGGTTCAGCTGTTCCGGAGGAATCTGTCCGGAAGCCGCCAGAATGCCCAGAGCAATGGGCAGGTCGAAGCGGCCACCTTCCTTGGGCAGATCAGCGGGAGCAAGATTGATGGTGATTCTGCGGGCGGGGAACTCGAATCCGGCATTGATCAGGGCACTGCGAACCCGGTCTTTGCTTTCCCGGACTCCGGTCTCAGGCAGACCGACAATGGACAGGGCGGGCAAACCGCCCGACAAATGTACTTCTACAGTGACGGCCGGCGCGGACACTCCGATGCTGGCCCGGGAATGAACAACAGCAAGCATAACGACCTTCCATGGCTACACATAACAGATCCTTTACGGGACCGGCTTCCTGCCGGTTCCCTGTGGAATTTTATTGTCCTGACAGCTTCTGTTCCAGTTCAGCAACGCGCTGTTCCAGTGCTTCCACCTTTTCCCGGGTTTTCATCAGTACTGCCTGCTGGGTATCAAACTCTTCCCGGGTCACCAGCTCCAGCTTGGCCATGACGGCGGTAACGGCAGCTCGGGCCTGGGTTTCGAAATCCTCGCGGGCGGCACGGGCCATATCGGGGACAAACTGGCCGAACTGACCCTGCAACTGGGCAAAAATATCCTGCGGACCTTTCACACATCACCTCTCTGGTTCAATTTCCGGCCATTTTCGACCAAAGACGGGCACGATTAACCGGTTTGCGGGAGTGTATCATACCCCAGCCCCTGCCATACTGTGGCGGGCCAACAGTATAATAGCCCCGTCGCCGCACTCAGACCGCTCCAATATGGCTCACTGGCACAGGCGACGCCCTGTAATGGTGCACACTTTTGCGCCAATCCGGGACACGAGAGTTTTATACCGTTGATTTAAAACTATTTTTTTGCGTTGGCACACCCGATGCTAAAGCTATCGTACACAATCCGCACAATTGGTGTGCGAGGTGGCAGCATTCCGACCTCAACAATCGGCCGACGGGCCCTCACTGTTGGGACGGCTTTACCAAGGAGAAAGCAATGAAACTTGTGACAGCGATCATCAAGCCTTTCAAATTGGATGATGTCCGTGAGGCACTATCCGAGATAGGCGTTCAAGGCGTAACCGTCACTGAAGTTAAAGGCTTCGGTCGACAAAAAGGCCACACCGAACTGTATCGTGGCGCGGAATACGTGGTGGACTTCCTGCCCAAAGTCAAGGTAGAGGTCGCCATCGGAGACAACCTGCTTGATCAGGTTATTGAGTCCATCACCAAGGCCGCAAACACCGGCAAGATTGGTGACGGAAAAATCTTTGTAACAGAACTGGAACAGGCCATCCGTATACGGACAGGCGAAACCGGCGAAGAAGCGGTCTGATCCGGAACTGATTCCCGAACAGCCAACGCAAAAAAATCTTATTACCTGAAAAGCCTCGTGCGGAGGGCTTCATATGGAAAGCAATGTTTTTCACCTGCAGTACGCTATAGATACTTTCTATTTTCTGGTGTGCGGTGCATTAGTCATGTGGATGGCAGCTGGCTTCGCCATGCTGGAATCCGGTCTTGTGCGCTCCAAGAACACCACTGAAATCCTGACCAAGAACGTGGCGCTGTTTGCCATTTCCTGTGTCATGTATCTGGTTTGTGGCTACGCCATCATGTATGGCGGCTCGGTCTTCCTCACCGGCATCGCCGATGTGGATGTTACCGGTGTCCTGGGCGATTTCGCTGCCCGTGAAGACGGCTTCGAGGGTGGTTCCATCTACTCCGGCGCGTCCGACTTCTTCTTCCAGGTTGTGTTCGTCGCTACCGCCATGTCCATCGTCTCCGGTGCCGTGGCCGAGCGTATGAAACTCTGGGCATTCCTGGTCTTCGCCGTAGTCATGACCGGCTTCATCTACCCGATGGAAGGTTCCTGGACCTGGGGTGGCGCGTCTGTATTCGGCATGTACACTCTGGGCGACCTTGGCTTCAGCGACTTTGCTGGCTCAGGTATCGTACACATGGCAGGTGCTGCTGCAGCTCTGGCCGGTGTTATCCTACTGGGTGCCCGTAAAGGCAAATACGGCGCCAACGGTGAGATCCGGGCTTTCCCGGGTGCCAACCTGCCGCTGGCAACTCTGGGTACCTTCATCCTGTGGATGGGCTGGTTCGGCTTCAACGGTGGTTCGGTTCTGAAGCTGGGCGATATCGCTTCTGCCAACTCCGTAGCCATGGTGTTCCTGAACACCAACACAGCTGCCGCCGGCGGTGCAATCGCTGCCCTGATCACTGCCCGCCTGATGTTCGGCAAGGCTGATCTGACCATGCTCCTCAACGGTGCCCTGGCTGGCCTGGTGGTTATCACTGCCGAGCCCTCCACACCCAGCGCCCTGACCGCTACCCTGTTTGGCGCCTTCGGCGGCATCCTGGTGGTACTGAGCATCGTCACCATGGACAAACTGCGCATCGATGATCCCGTCGGCGCCATCTCTGTTCACGGTGTCTGTGGTCTGCTCGGTCTGCTGCTGGTGCCGGTTACCAACGGTGACTCCAGCTTCAGCGGCCAGATCATCGGTGCCATCACCATCTTCGTCTGGGTCTTTGTGGCCAGCCTGGTAGTCTGGGGCATCATCAAGGCT
>JBFHSI010000306.1:0-3116 GCA_041591245.1 Marinobacter sp. | reverse complement strand
TCCCTGGTGGACGGGATTGCGGTGCTCTCGGTGTCCGTTGGTAACGGCCTGGAACTGAACCTGTTCGGGCTGGCCCGACTGGCTCTGCCCAGGCCCCAGGCTGCACTGGTGTCCATTGAACTGGGTTTGCTGGCGCGGTTTTCTTCCAGGGAAGGGCTGTTCCTTATTCAGGCACAGCTTACCGACAACAGCTGGCTGCTGTATCCGGAAGTCCGGCTGACCGGTGGTTTTGCCTTTGCCACCTGGTGGCTCGGCCCCAATGCCGGCCAGTTTGTACTGACCCTTGGCGGATACCATCCCAGCTTCCACCGTGATGGCTACCCGGTGGTACCCAGACTTGGTCTGCAGTGGCGGGTATCCGATGCCATTGTTATCAAAGGCGAATCCTATTTTGCATTGACCTCCGAAGCCCTGATGGCCGGGCTGTCAGTGGAGGTGAGTGCGGATTTCGGATTTGCCTGGGCGCGAATAGCCTTTGGTGCCAATGCCATTGTCTATTTCGATCCCTTCTATTTCATGGCGGATGCCTACGCAAGAATATCCGCGGGCGTCAAAATCAAGACTTTCCTGGGCACCATCCGTTTCAGTATCAGTCTTGGCGCCACCATTGCCGTGGAAGGTCCGGAATTCCATGGCCGGGCGGTGCTCGAGATAGGGCCCTGTGATATCACGGTCAAGTTCGGAAATTCCCGCAAAATTCAGGATCTGTCCATAAGCTGGGACGAGTTTGTGGCCAAGTATCTGGAAGAAACCGGACCGGGCAGGGCTCGGACCCTGTCCGGTATCACTGGCAAGGGCAGTTTGCCTGCCTCAACCGATGGCGATACTTCGGCACCGTCCAGCGATGGCAGCCGGGAAAGACCCTTTGAGGTATTTGCCGAGTTTGAAGTCTCTGTCGTGGCGCAGGCACCTGTGACCTACATTGATTTCGGCCATCCTGAAATCGACAAAGACATCCCGGGAACTCTGCCTGACGGTACAGGTACGGATATGGGCCTGAGCCCCATGAATGCGTCCGGCCTTTCCGGCATCCTGAAACTGAGGCTGGAAAAGTGGGATGGCAAGGACAAGGAGTGGAACGGGAAAAAGGACAAACTGGAAATTCTGGCCAAGGGCATTGCCGAGGAAAAAGACGCCGGTGACGGACCTTCCTATGGGCTGGAAGCATTTCCCATTGGTGTCTGGGGCGAACCGGGAGATCCGGATCCATCCTCCAGCCCGCTGCCCAAAGGTGATGTGATATTTACCGGCAGCAGGGTGAAGCTGGTGGCCAAGGCCGACGACAGCACCCTGACAGGACCGGAAATCGATTATTACCGGGTGGAGAAGGGCACCAGGCCCTTGCCTCTGTCCGCTACCGGCAATATCCGTGGCCTCAATATTGGCAGGGCTCAGGCTATGGGGTTGTCACCGATTGCAGACAGTGTGTCCGATGCATTTGCCCAGGCCCGACAATACCTGTTTGGCGACGGGCTAACGGAAATCCCGGGCGGGCTACTTGCCAATGGCGCTCGAAGTGCCAAAGCACGGGCCATCTATGAAAATTCAAGGACGGCACCACCATTATTCGGCACTTTGATGGACGGACTGGAACCGGTCAACTCAGACAATGTCGAGACCGGCCGGATGCTTATCGATGCCGGCAAAGTGGTGCGCCAGCCAGCTCGGCCCTATGTCAGTGGGGTAATGACCAGTGGTGCGGGTGTGACATCCAGGGCCGCCACAACCACTGTTGCTGATGGGCGGATCAAACGCCGGCCAGCGCCTTCCACTGAGTCAGTACGGGGCCGTCTGGGCCGAAACCTTCCCATCAAACTCAATCTGACCCATGCACCGTCCAGAATCAGCGACCAGACCGTTGTGCTCAGGGGTGCCGTGCCCCGGACCAATGTGGCCGGCCTCTCCCGGTCCTATCCCGGCGGGCGAGTGGGTTCCGGAACCGGTGGTGCCTTTGTCCGGGGACTTGCATCCGGTCCCAGTCCCCAGGCGCCGGATACCCGTCTTCGCGCCGGTGATTTCGTCACCCTGCGGTGTCCTGATGCAGCCATAGACTCCGGCAAACAGCGTCCTCGGCTGCGTATTTCCGGGCTGGCCCGGGTGGTCATGCTACGGGCCAATGGTGCCGTACTCCATGATGCCAGGGTGCGGGATACCGCCATTGAGGTTCCCCCACATACAGCGCTGATCTCCATACAGGCCAGTGGCGGTGGCGACGGCCGGGCCACCGGCATTCATGTGGATGGCTGGCACGACCAGTCCCGGCTGATCCGGCTTTCCGGACGGGCTGCGCAGGGTGCCGGCTGTGTACTGTCTGTCAACGGTGCCAGCAGTCGTCTGCGCCAGGGCTGGAATCTGGCACAGGATCTGGTCCGGAGTTCGGCCTCCGTTTCCACCCGTTTCAACTCGTCAGTAACCTGCATCGGTGTGGTTCTGAAAGGGGCTGCAGCCCGAGCTGCCAATGATGTGGAAATTGAACTCTACGGAGCAACGCACCGTCGTGAACCGGTCACCCCGGTAGTGGTGCAGGCCGGTTCAAGATCCATTCTTCTGTTCGACATAGTTCCGGACAGGAACAGTTCCGGCGTGTCGGTGAGGGTGGTTCAGGGGGGCGCCAGGGAAGTGGGCGGCACCCTGGGCGCAGTCTCTGATGCGGGTTCCCTGGCTGAACTTATCGCGGAGAAAGGTTTGCCTGCCACGGTATCCCGTCTGCGGGCGGTGTCTTCCGAGGGCTGTGATATTGAATGGATTCCGGCACCGGGGCAGTAACACCGGACCGGGCATGGACAATCAAGGAGTGGTACGCCATGACTGTTGGTGAAGGAAAATTCAGGCTTTACGCCCGGCTGAACCCGACCCTGGATGCCGGGTTATGGCGACTGGAGGCGGATCATCAGTTCAAGGCCTTCCTGCCGGAAACAGAGCTGACCGATACGGATCTGCCTGTGGACCAGGAACATGTGTACCTGCGTGTGCGGTCTCCCAGGTACATATTGCCGCCGGACCAGATCCTTTCCACCTATCCACCGGCCAATTCCTTTGGCAGCTATGGCAGCCGTTTGCCCCAGGTTGTCATCAAACGCCGCACCTTGCCCTGGGAAAGGCACCTGGAAGGTGCC
>JBFHSI010000305.1:0-3126 GCA_041591245.1 Marinobacter sp. | reverse complement strand
TCCAGGCAGAATAACCGTTAGCAGCCAGGACCTTATACCCACCCAAACTCAACTGGCCCGCTGGACAGCCGGCATTTCAACTTTGCTGAAGTCACGGGATTGCGCCATGACATTCTGTTTGATTGTGGTGGATGAAGTGCGAGGATTATACAGAACCTGCCGGATCTGTTTGCCAGCGGATTTCAGATAGGATTCCACCGCCAGGTTGTGTGGGGCTTTCCCCCAGTCCTCGCCAATCACGAAGATATCCGCACCCTGAGCCTTGCAACCGGATACGTATTCCAGCTCATCGTAGGAGTGAACCACATCGACACAACTCAAGGCCCCCAGCATTTCCATCCGCTGTTCCAGCGGAATCACCGGCACGTTGGGTTTATAGGAATTCACCACGCGATCAGATGCAACACCCACAGCCAGGGTTCCCCCTAGTGATTTACAGTATTCAAGCAACGCAAGATGCCCAACATGTAACAGATCAAATGTACCAACGGTATATACAACCATATATTTATTAATCCTGTAAATTAATTTCATTCGCCAAAAAATTCACGGCATATCACAATCAGAAATTCATTTTCCATACATACAAAATACTTATTCCGAGCGTATAAAATGCGAGCAGCACCACATTTCTCGGATTACCGGAAAGTTTTGGTGTTTTAATCTGAGACACATTGAGAGCTGCCAGGGCTATCGCCGCAATATAGAAAACAACTGTGAACACCCCATCCGGAATAACGCCCTCCAGCAGGAACAATGCAACCAGCAGAATGTTATTGTTATCAAGCGCCAGGCCGGTGTATCTGGAGTCATCTGACAACCCGAAGGTGCTGAAATAACTTAACCTTATGGCACTGGCTGCCAGAATCACAAAAGCACCCGGAAGAAATACAGGATCAAAACCTCCATAACTCATAAGTAGAATTGCAGGGACCACACCATAGCTGACGATATCAATGACCAGATCCAGCTGGCCACCAAATACCCTGTCACTGCCTGTGCGCCCTTTCATCTTCCGGGCAACCAGGCCATCGGCCCAGTCAAAAGCGACCGCCCAGATCATTCCGATCATCGCAGCATAATAGATACCGGTAATACTGAAATATATCGCCAGTAATGTGCAGGCCAACCCTGCAAGTGAACAGATATTTGGCAGATCTTTTACATAGGAAATGATGGGTGGCTGGAAGTCATGTTCTTTCTGATTATCGGTAATCATTCGGTTCCTGATAAAATCACAAACAGTACTCCGATCCGCGCAGAAAATAACGGGAGCACAAATATCTTGCCCAAAAGAACAAAATAAAATTAAAAACTGAACATTCTCATTAAAATCGAGAAACGAAAAAGCATGTGCGACAAATCTGCACCAATCGCCAGAAGGCAAACAGTGCGTCAATAAGGAGGATATAGGCCCGTTGGCCAGTAGACTCGATACAGAGGTAGGTAGTGCTTCACTATACGCCTGATTTGGCCAGGAACACAGCGCTTTAGTTATTTAAAAGTACCCGGGGCTCTATAACCCCCGCCCCGGGCCACTCTGCTTTATTGATAAAGCTCCGAAGTATCGGCAAAGATCCGGTAGTCGGAAATCAGGCCATTCCTGAGTTTCAGAATATTGGCAAAGGGCACAGCCAGAGTTGATCCGTCCTTGCGGGTATAGGTCACGGTACCGTGGCAGATAATTCCCTCGGCCACTTCCCAGAACTCCGCCAGGTGGTGGGACAGTCCTTCAATGGATGCGAAGAAGCCGGCAACGGCATCACGGGCCGCATCCCGACCGGTCACAGCCGGCTGATTCCCGAATCTGAAGGTGCAGTCTTCGGTCAGAAAACCGGCAAATTTGTTGGCATCATTATCGTCAATGGACTGAAACAGTTGGGAAAGCATGGGCTCGCAGGACTCCGTTGGAATGGAATAAAGTGACCTGCTTCACCTTACCGGACAGGCAGGGTGACGGGCAACGCTCGGGTCCCGCCGGGACAGCGCGATCAAATAGCTGGATTCCCTTCCTGCCCCAAAAGCTCTTGGCACCGGCTGCTCACTGACCCACAATCATCCATGAATCCACCGATCAAGGAAGCCATAATGACCGATATGCCCCAGCTGGCCGACGCCCTGCTGACGCTGGAAAACCGTGTAGCGGTGCTGACCCTGAACCGGCACGATCTGCGTAACGCCCTCACCGGAACCCGCCTGGCCGATGACATAGTGACCACCGCCGGCTGGGTCAACCAGTGCCAGGATGTTTCCGTACTGGTAATCACCGGAGCCGGCACAGCCTTCAGTGCCGGCGGGAATATCCATGATATGGCAAACCGGAGCGGGGATTTTGCCGGCGACCCGGCGGAGTGTGCCGAACGGTATCGCAAGGGCATACAGCGGATTCCCCTGGCCATGCAAGCGGTGGAAGTGCCGGTGATTGCCGCGGTGAACGGCCCGGCTATTGGCGCAGGTTTTGACCTGGCCAATATGGCGGATATCCGCATTGCCTCCGAGTCCGCAAAATTCGGGGAAACCTTCCTGAATCTGGGCATCATTCCCGGCGATGGCGGCGCCTGGTTCATGCAGCGCCTGATCGGCTATCAGCGGGCCTTTGAGCTGACCCTGACCGGTCGCATAGTGGGGGCAAAAGAAGCCAGGGAAATCGGCATCGTTATGGATGTGGTAGCGGATGATGCACTGATGGCCACGGCCATGAAGATGGCATCCAGTATCGCCAGCCAGCCCCCGAAAGCCACCCGCCTCACCAAACGCCTGATGAAAATGGCCCAGCGCACAGAACTGAAGGACTTCCTGGATATCTGCGCCTGCTTCCAGGGCATGAGCCACAATGAGCCGGAACACCTGGAAGCCGTAGGCCGGATGCTGGAGAGCCTGTCCCGGAAGCAGTGATGGGCCAGGACAGAATCACAGGACCGGAATCAGCCCTCATCTGCATCCCGGTCCTCCAGCCCCAGGCGCTGGTGCCACTGGGCCAGGGATTCATCCGGGTATTCCCGGAATTGCCGGTCCTTCGGCCCGGTCTCCACTTCCACCCAGCCAGCCTTCGAGCCCAGCATCATATGGCTATGCTCCGGAGGACCGGGCAGATCCGTATCAATGGCGGAGGCATGGGGGTGCACC
>JBFHSI010000304.1:0-3127 GCA_041591245.1 Marinobacter sp. | reverse complement strand
CAGTGGGCTCGTTATGAAAAGGCCGACACCATTGAACTAAAACTGCGTTATTTGGAGCGCGCCAAGGCTTTTGCACAGCACTATCTGGATTCATTCGCTGATGCGAAACATCAGGATGAAGCTGAGAGCTATATCGAGACGGCAACTAAGAAACTGTCGCTTTAATGATTGATGTAGCCGGGTCGCTTTAAAAGTGATCCGGTTACACTAGGGCCGCTATGGGCATGGCCGATGGTTTAAAGGAATGCATCGGAGACTGGGCTTGTAGTGGTTTCTGGTTGGAATAAAAACGGCTGCCTCTGGCAGCCGTTTTTTTGTGATGCTTGCTATCTTCCCAAAAACTTTCAGTCGTCGTCCTGTTCCGGATGGTCCAGCCCGAGTTCGTTGATTTTCCGGGTCAGGGTGTTGCGGCCCCAGCCCAGTAGCAGTGAGGCGTCCCGGCGGCGGCCGCCGGTATGCTTCAGGGCGGTTTCAATCATGATCTTCTCGAATTCCGGAACGGCCTGATCCAGTATGGCTTTCTTGCCCCGCTTCAGTTCCTGGTCGGCCCAGTTGCGCAGGGCATCCTGCCAGGTGCTGCCGGTAGCCGGCGCTTCGGCCTGGTGCAGCAGCTCTGGTGGCAGGTCATCCACATGAATTTCCCGGCCACTGGCCATCACCATCAGCCAGCGGCAGGTGTTTTCCAGCTGGCGGACGTTACCTGGCCAGGGCAGGGTAGTGAGGTATTCTTCCGCGTCCGGGCGCAGGGTCTTGGGTTCCACTGCCAGTTCCCGGGCTGCCTGTTTTAGAAAGTGCTGCATCAGGCGCGGGATGTCTTCCCGGCGCTCGGCCAGCTTGGGCAGGTGCACGCGGATAACATTCAGGCGGTGGAACAGGTCTTCCCGGAATGAGCCGGCCTGTACCAGTTGTTCCAGATCCTGATGAGTTGCGGCAATGATACGTACATCCACCTTGATGGGGGTGGTGCCACCGACCCGGTAAAACTCACCGTCAGCCAGAACCCGCAGCAGGCGGGTCTGGGTGTCCGCCGGCATGTCACCGATTTCATCCAGAAACAGGGTGCCGCCATTGGCCTGTTCAAACCGGCCCTGGCGTGCCGCACCAGCTCCGGTAAAGGCGCCTTTCTCATGGCCGAACAGTTCGGATTCGATCAGATCCTTGGGAATGGCGGCCATATTCAGGGCAATAAAGGGATGGTTGGCACGTGGGCTGTGATTGTGCAGGGCCTGGGCCACCAACTCCTTGCCGGTACCGCTTTCACCGTTGATAAGGACGGTAATGTTGGAGTGTGACAGCCGGCCTATGGCGCGGAACACCTCCTGCATGGCCGGCGCTTCGCCGATGATTTCGGTATTGCGCTGGACGCTTTCCACCGCAGGTTCCGCGTTGGCGCGTTTCTCGTGGCTGTGGGCGACAGCACGCTTTACCAGTGCCACGGCGTCATCTACATCAAAGGGTTTGGGCAGGTACTCGAAAGCCCCGGTCTGGTAGCTGGTAACAGCGCTTTCCAGGTCGGAATGGGCGGTCATGATTATGACCGGCAGGTCCGGATGGGCTTCAACAATACGGGACAGCAGGGTAATGCCGTCCACGCCGGGCATTCGGATATCGCTGATTATGGCGTCCGGCTGTTCGTGTTCCAGGCGCAGCATAATGCTCTCGCCACTGTCGAAGACACGGGGCTGCATGCCGGCCTGGTCAAGGGCGCGTTCCAGCACCCAGCGAATACTGCGGTCATCGTCTATGATCCAGACGTTTTCCGATTGGCTCATGGGGTGTCCTCCAGAGGCAGGAAGATGATGAAATCGGTGTGGCCTGGCTCGCTCTCGCATTCAACCAGGCCATGATGTTGTCCGATAATGCTCTGGGTAATGGAAAGGCCCAGACCGGTACCACTGGCACGGCCGCTGATCATCGGATAGAAAATGTTCTGCAACAGGTCCGGGGGGATGCCCGGGCCGTTATCAATCACGTCTACACGGCACACCAGCCGGTGACAGCGATGGCCGATGGTGAACTGGCGCAATGCCCGGGTTCTGAAGATGATGGTGGGCAGTTCATGGCCACTGTGTCCGGCCGGGTTCTCTATGGCTGCTTCCATGGCATTACGGGCGATATTCAGAAAGGCCTGTATCAGTTGTGCCTTGTCTCCGGAAAATTCCGGAATGCTGGGGTCATAATCCCGGCGGAAGACCAGTCGGCCCTTGCCTTCGGCTTCCAGTAGAGTGCGTACCCTCTCCAGAATTTCATGGATATTGGTCGGGGCCAGTTTCAATGCCTTGTTGGGGCCCAGCATGCGATCCACGAGGCCACGCAGGCGATCGGCTTCATCAATGATTACCCGGGTATATTCGCGCTGGCCTTCGCTATTCAGTTCCCGGTCCAGAAGCTGGGCTGCGCCGCGAATGCCCCCGAGGGGGTTCTTGATTTCGTGGGCCATGCCCCGGACCAGGGTGCGGGTGGTTTCCTGCTGGGAAATGATGTCCTCTTCCCGGCTGATCCGCAGCAGCCGGTCCCGGGGCTGGATTTCAATCAGCAGTTCAACGGGGTTCAGGGTGACCGGCGTCACTGAATAGTCCACGGTGAGCCGGGCTCCGCTTGTGAGCAGGAAGTCGGCCTCCCGGCGGGTGTAGGACTGACCATTCTCGGCGGCGGCATACAGGGTCTTCAGGGCATCTTCCGAATCCACAAGGATATCGGTGAATGGCTGGCCGTGGCTGCGGGTCATGCTGGTTTCAAAGAGGCTTTCGGCGGCGGGGTTCAGATAATGCACCCTCAGATCGTCGTCGAGCACCAGGACCGCTGTGGTAAGTGTGTCCAGAATGCTCTTGTAACCGTTTTCACTGGTGGCTGGCGATGCCATGGGTAAAACCCCGTCCGTTCAATTTGGTAACTGTGCTGACCTGCTGGGTTTTGCAAAAAGCGAACCACATTAGGCCCCGGAGAAAAAATAACGGGTCAGGCTGCAATTTGGTGCCCGGACGTGCCGTGGGCTGGTGCATTCAGGGAGGGGAGGTGCGACCAGCCGGGCGTTGTCGCCCTGTTGCTGGTCGGAGTATGGCTCGAAAACGGTGCAAGTGCACTAAAATAGTGCGGGTTGTTGGCTAGTTTGCAATGCTCGGGCGGT
>JBFHSI010000303.1:0-3142 GCA_041591245.1 Marinobacter sp. | reverse complement strand
GGTAGGATTGAGGGCATCGTCGAAGGCCGGTGCCGTGGCACTGGCAAGACCTGTGGCACCCAGACCGCCGGTCAGAAGATCGTCGGTGATACCGTCGTAGCGGGTCTGTTCCACATCCCCGGCAATAAAGTCCGGAATCCTGTTAAGGGGGAGGTCGTCATCTTTGTCGTTGCAACCGCTCAGGACAAGCCCGGCAGCGCCGATCAGAGTACAGATCATCAGACGTGTCATGGTCATTCCTTGTTTGTTGTTATTGGTGGTCAGGGCCAGGCCCGACAACTGCTCCATGCGTATCCTGTGCCAAAGACACATAATGCTGTTTTTACAATGCTTTTTTCGATGCAGATTGCTCATTCCACAGAAAAGTCCGGACCGATTCCGGAAATCCGGACGCCGGGGACGCCCGGAAGCACTGATTGTTGCGAATACCGGCAAGGGTTACAGGCAAACACAGACATAACGTCCGGATATTCGGACAGTGTAGGGGAAACCGGACAGCCGTAAAGAAAACCTAGCCGAGATGCAGAAATGGCAGCAGGCTGAAACCCGCGATCACCAGTATCGCCACCAGTGCCATCAGGGTGCGCACCGGCCGGCGCCGGAGCATGGACCAGAGCCCCCGGTGCTCGCCGGCAGCCAGGCGTTCCCGGTAGGCCTGCCTCTGGGTCTGCAGGCGCTGCTGCGCGTACTGCTCCAGCAACGCCCTGGCCCGCTCGGCTTCCTGTTCGTCATGGACCCAGAAACCACCCATGCTGATGCCCCAGCGACTGGGGGGTGTCTCGTAATAGGGCACCTCATGGTCTTCGAACAGGGCGCGGATTTCGTCCGCCTCGTCGTCAGGCACATGGCGCAGATTCATCAGGTGGTGAGGCATGGAAGATAGTCATCTGGTATCGGAAGAGGGAATACCTATATCCTAGCATCATTGAATGACCACAGATCCAATTCTCCATCAGGACCCTGCATGAGCGAATCCCCTCTCCGACTGCTGCTGGACTTTGATGCCTGCAGCCAGCGGGACCAGGACCAGCCACCGGCATTTCTGCACCGCCGGGACCGGAAATTTGCCCTGACCTGCCAGCCCCGGGGCACCCGCGCCACGGCCCGGGCCTGGATTGATCAGATGGAGCGGCTCAGCGGCCCGGGCGGCGCAGCCGGGGCCAGTGCCAGGGTACTGGGCCTGTGGCGGCGGATTCACACCGGGTTTGCCGTGGTCGGCATCCTCGCGGGCATCACCACCATGTCCGGCCTGCTGTTCTATGACGGCGGCCAGCGCATCAATATCACCGTGTTTCTGGCCTTTGTGGCCCTGCAGCTGATGCTGGCCCTGTTTACCAGCATCCAGTCCCTGGCCGGCTGGCAACCCTGGCGCTGGCTGCTGACCCGGCTCGGACTGTCCGCCAGCCCCGGGGTTACCGGCAAGCTCCAGCCCCTGCTTATGGCCCGGGCAGCCCATCTGGGGGGCTGCTGTTTTGCCCTGGCCGGGCTGCTCACCCTGCTGGTGATGGTGGTGGTTCAGGATCTGGCCTTCGGCTGGAGCACCACCCTGGACACAGCTTCCGCCAGCTATCACCGGCTGGTAACGGCCCTGGCCACACCCTGGTCCTGGCTGTGGCCGGCGGCGGTGCCGGACCCGGCACTGGTGGAAGCCACCCGGTTCTTCCGCACCGGCTCCGCGGCTGTCACCGATCCCGGACGCTGGGGCCAGTGGTGGCCCTTCGTGACCATGCTCTGGCTGACCTGGGTTCTGCTGCCCCGCCTGGTGCTGAGCCTGTTTACCGCCCTGATGATCCGCCGCCGGGCCCACCGTCTGCTGGCCAGTCATCCCGCCATGCACGCCCTGCTGTACCGCATGGAAACCCCGGTGCTGGATACCGGCAATGACCATAATGACGCCGGCGACCTGCCGGATACCCGGACCCGTTCCGCCCTGCAGCCGCTGCCCGCAAGCTCGGTGATTCTGTGCTGGGCCGATGCCGGAGAACCGGATTTGCCCCGGGTCCTGACCGGGCCCGGCACCCGGGTGTTCCGGGCCGGTGGCCGCACCAGTCTGGCCCAGGATCAGGAAACCCTCAGTGCCATAGGAAATATACTGGCGGGGTCCGCCAGTCCGGCGGTAATTCTGCTCGCCCGCAGCTGGGAGCCCCCCACCGGAGAACTTTCCGACTTTCTGGAAGCTGCCAAAACCCAATGGCCGGATCGCAGCCGCGTGGCACTGGTCCCCCTGGCACAGAATCCGGATCAGCCCCCCGGCGATCACCATCTTGCCCAGTGGCTGCGCTTTGCTGAACGCATGGCGCCGGGTTTTGTCGGTGTCTCTGTACCCGGCATGGAAGGGGTTGATCCCCACAAGGTCAGCGAGGAACTGTCATGACCGCCACCCCTGTTTTCGCCGTGGTCGGACACCCCAACAAGGGCAAGTCCAGTGTGGTTGCCACCCTGTCCCAGAACGATGCCATTGCCATAGCCCTGGAACCGGGCACCACCCGCAAGCACCAGTCCTATCCCCTGACGGTGGATGGCAAAACCCTCTATACCCTGGTGGACACCCCCGGATTCCAGCGTCCGCGCCGGGTTCTGGAATGGCTGGAAGCCCACAGCATTTCCGCCTCCGACCACCCGGAAACCGTCCGGGCATTTGTCATCCAGCACCGGGATGATCCCCGCTTCCGGGACGAAGTGGAGCTGCTGACACCGCTGACCCGCCATGCCGGTATCATCTATGTGGTGGACGGCTCTGTGCCCTACAGCTCCAGCCATGAAGCGGAAATGACCATTCTGCGCTGGACCGGTTGTCCCAGCCTGGCCCTGATCAACAGTATCGGTGACGACGACTACAGCGACACCTGGCAGACAGCGCTGGGCCAGTTCTTCCAGGTAGTCCGCAAGTTCGACGCCGTTCGCGCACCTTTCGCCCAACATCTCAGCCTTTTGCGGGCTTTTGGCCAGCTTGAGCCGGACTGGGAGCAGCCCCTGGAGCAGGCTGTACACTTTCTGTCCGAACAGCGCCGGCAACGCCAACAGCAGTCTGCAGAACTGATTGCCCAGGCTCTGGAAGACATGATGTCGTATCAGGAAACCCGGACCCTCAGCGCCACCCAGGCCGCTGGAACCAGCGATCAGGCCCTGGCGGATCAGTTCC
>JBFHSI010000302.1:0-3151 GCA_041591245.1 Marinobacter sp. | reverse complement strand
GGGAACCGCTACAAGCACATCCATGTGCGCTTGACTCCGGCCATCCATGGCCTCCGACATTCCCGGAACCCACCCCCAACTGCCCAGAGATACTCCAATGCAATACAGGCCTCTAACAAACCCGCCAACAGGGTCAGACTAGTCGTTTTTGACCCGATACTCTGCAGACCGGGCATGGGCCGTCAGACCTTCACCCCGGGCCAGTACCGAGGCCACCCGCCCCATCCGGTCAGCACCTTCGGCAGTGAAGCCGATGATGGAAGACCGCTTCTGGAAATCGTAGACACCCAGAGGAGACGAAAAACGTGCCGTACCACTGGTGGGCAGTACGTGGTTGGGACCGGCACAGTAGTCGCCCAGAGCCTCGGCGGTGTAACGCCCCATAAAGATGGCTCCGGCGTGGCGGATTTCCGGCAGCAGCGCTTCCGGATCCTCAACCGACAACTCAAGGTGCTCAGGGGCCACCCGGTTGGAAACCTCTGCCGCTGCGCTGAGGTCTGAAACCTGAATCAATGCCGCCCGGCTGGTCAGGGACGCGGTAATGATGTCCTCACGCTCCATGGTGGGCAGCAGCTTGCGGATGCTTGCCTCGACTGCATCCAGAAAAGCCCCGTCCGGGCTTACCAGAATTGGCTGGGCCTGTTCATCATGTTCCGCCTGGGAAAACAGATCCATGGCGATCCAGTCCGGATCGGTTTTGCCATCACAGATCACCAGGATTTCCGAAGGGCCGGCAATCATGTCGATACCCACAACCCCGAACACTTCCCGCTTCGCAGTAGCCACGAAGATATTGCCCGGACCGACAATTTTATCCACCGAAGGAATGGTGTCAGTGCCATAGGCCAGTGCAGCAACCGCCTGGGCACCACCAATGGTGAACACCCGGTCAACACCGGCGATGGCGGCAGAAGCCAGCACCATATCGTTGACGACGCCATCCGGAGTCGGCACCACCATAATCACTTCACTCACCCCGGCAACCTTGGCCGGAATGGCATTCATCAGAACAGACGACGGGTAGGCCGCCTTGCCTCCGGGAACATAGAGACCCGCGCGATCCAGAGGGGTGACCTTCTGGCCCAGAACCGTTCCATCTGCATCCTGATACTGCCAGGACGCCTGATTCTGGCGTTCGTGGTAGTCCCGCACCCGGTCAGCAGCCTGTTCAAGGGCCTGACGCTGGTCATCAGGGATGGCCGCCAGGGCCTGCTGCAGACGCTCCTGCCCCATTTCCAGTTCGGCAACAGAACCCACCTTCAGGCGATCGAACTTTTCCGTAAACTCCAGTACGGCTTCGTCACCCCGGGTTTTCACCTCATGCAGAATATGACGTACCGATTCATTCACCTGATGATCAACGCTATCGTCCCATGCCAGCAGGCTGGCCAGTGAACGGTCAAAGTCACTTTGGGAAGCATTCAATCGTTTGATGCTGAACTCGGTCATTTATCAAATCCTGTGTTGGATTAACAAAGTGTCGATGTGCAATGCCGCGCACATAGCTCTGCTATGACGAGGCTTGCCGACGCTGGTCTACTGCAGCAGACATTTTCTCGATGATGGGATTGATTCGCTCGTGCTTCATCTTCATGGAGGCCCGGTTAACCACCAGACGGGTACTGATGTGGTGAATCAGTTCCCGGGCTTCCAGACCATTGGCCTTCAGGGTATTGCCGGTATCAACGATATCGACGATTTCATCGGCCAGCCCGAGAATCGGTGCCAGCTCCATGGCGCCATAGAGCTTGATGATATCCGCCTGGCGCCCCTGGGCCGCATAATAACTGCGAGCCAGGTTCACGAACTTGGTGGCCACCCGCAAGCGGCCTTCCGGTACTGGCTGCCCTTTGGGGCCAGCGGTCATCAGCCGGCAACAGGCAATATTCAGGTCCAGGGGTTCGTAGAGCCCTTCCCCGCCGTGTTCCATCAGCACATCCTTGCCGGTCACGCCCAGATCCGCTCCGCCGTACTGCACATAGGTGGGCACATCAGTGGCGCGGATAATCAGCACCCGCACACCGGGGTCCGTGGTCGGGAACACCAGCTTCCGGGATTTCTTGATGTCGTCGACCAGTTCAATCCCGGCGGCCGCCAGCAGCGGCAGGGTTTCCTCAAGGATGCGCCCCTTCGACAGGGCAATGGTGATGGAGTCTGTCATTCGTCTGTCCGGTTTCCCGTTTGTATCAGTCACGCCGGCAGCCGGCGGATACTTGCACCCAGCAACTGCAGCTTCTCTTCAATGCACTCGTAACCACGGTCGATATGGTAGATACGGTCGACAATGGTGTCGCCATCCGCCATCAGACCGGCAATTACCAGACTCGCGGAGGCCCGCAGATCCGTGGCCATAACAGGGGCACCGGTCAGGTATTCCACGCCGGTGATGATCGCAGCATTGCCTTCGAGGGTAATATTCGCCCCCATGCGAATCAGCTCCTGCAGGTGCATGAAACGGTTCTCGAACACCGTTTCCACAATGGTTCCCGTGCCTTCAGCCACCGCATTCATGGCCGCAAACTGGGCCTGCATATCGGTGGGAAACGCAGGATAAGGCGCTGTACGCAGGCTCACAGCTTTCGGCCGTTTGCCTTTCATGTCCAGCTCGATCCAGTCGGGACCTGTGGTAATGTGCGCCCCAGCCTCTTCCAGCTTCAGCAGCACTGCTTCCAGCAGGTCGGCGCGGGTATCCTTGAGCTTGACCCGGCCACCAGTGGCGGCGGCAGCCACCAGATAGGTACCTGTCTCGACCCTATCCGGCAGCACGTTGTAGTGACAGCCATGCAGACGCTCAACGCCGTTGATCTCGATGGTTGCGGTGCCGTGGCCCTTGATGTCGGCCCCCATGGCAATCAGGCACTCGGCCAGATCCACCACTTCCGGCTCCCGGGCCGCATTCTCCAGAATGGTCTTGCCGTCGGCCAGGGCCGCCGCCATCATCAGGTTTTCAGTGCCGGTAACCGTCACTGTATCCAGGAAGATATGGGCACCCTTGAGGCGGCCGTTAGTCTTCGCCCGGATATAGCCGTTTTCAACCTTGATATCCGCGCCCATCATTTCCAGGCCGTGGATATGCAGGTTGACCGGGCGACTGCCGATGGCACAGCCACCAGGCAGGGATACTTCCGCTTCGCCAAAATGCGCGACCAGG
>JBFHSI010000301.1:0-3173 GCA_041591245.1 Marinobacter sp. | reverse complement strand
GGCCCTGCTACCTTACCTTCTGCTTCTGGGGCTATCCCTGCCGGTGTGGACTGACCTGATCCCCCTGCTTGTAGCCTTTGCCACTCTGGTGGTGGGATATGTTGTCAGCGGGATGGGCATTACCGCACTGATCGAAGGCAGTAATATTACCCTGCCTTACGGCCGCCTGGTGATCGCCGATGGCTGTTCCGGAATCGGGTTTCTGGCTATTGCCCTGCTGCTGGCAGCCATCACATCTATTCTCAACGACTATCGCTGGAAGGGCTGGCTTGCGACCACAGCAGCCGCTGTCGCAATCGCCCTGATCGCAAACTGGGTGCGTATCGTCGCGCTTGTCGCCATTGCCTATGAATCCAGAATGGAAAGCTCTCTGGTCGCAGAACATGAAGTGTTTGGATGGGTCATCTTTGCCCTGTTCGTACTGCCGGTTCTTATGGCTGCGCCGGTGCAGCGCCGAGAAACTTTACAGGTAGTTAATAATCCCCCGCTGGCCGCCTGGGGCCTGACTTTCCTTGCTGCCCTGATGGTGCTCAGGAGTATCGGGCTGATGGTTGTAGATGCAATGGAACAGCCGGTACCGGAATTCCGGCTTCAGACCACCGACCTGCATGCCGCTCCAGCCGGCAGTCTTCCGGTTGCCCTCAGGATCCCCGAACAGATGAAGCAGGAAGTCTGGCGAAATCAGTCCGGTAACCTGATGATTTCACTGTCACAGATTCAACGCGACTCTGCAAATGACAAGGTGGTTCCATACCTGCCCGCCCTGGTGGACCTGAACCAGTGGTATCCCAGAACTCCCATTGTCGACGGCGTCCAGATCTGGTCTGCAATCCGCGGTGGCACCAGCATTGCCATAAGCCATAGATACCAGGTGGGCCCATTCCGTACCGACAGCTACCGAAGTGCAAAATTGCTCCAGATTCCCGCCATTTACAGGGGACAAACCCGTTTCGCCCTGGTCTCCATGGAAGCCGTGTGCAGCACCCCGGATTGCTCCAGAGCCGTTACCCGCATCCAGGCCCAGTGGAAAACCATGGGCTTCTGACTGCGATTATTAAAAAACGTCAATACTTTTTACACCTTTATCATTTTCAGGTTGACATAAACATTTTATATATCTGTTTTTATTTGATTTTTACAACATGGCCCTGTTATTGCTTTTTCTATCCGGCAACACACAAAAAATCACAGGAAGGTGAAGCCATGTATAAATTAATTGGAGGTGTAGTGGCCGGGGCATTGATGACCCTATCCACGGCACAGGCAGGGATGATTGTGGATACCGTCACCCAGAATCAGTTCGTGGAGTGGTTTGGCAGCCATTCCTATACCCACGACATCAATGATGACGGATTCACACTGGGAAGTGCCATCAGCGGAACTCTTGAAATCGCAGTCAGCGATGACGGAGGATTCTTTGACCTTGGCGAAACCATCCTGTTCACCATCGAAGATTTTGACTTCGATACTGGAGCCATCCAGTTCGGAACAGCAGATTTCGGCAACAGCCTCGAAGCAGAAGCTCTTGGCGCACTGAATGCTGATGGCTATCTGGACGTCACCATAAGCTCCATTCTCGGTGACTTCTACGTTGGCGACTCTGTGCTCACGGTCGTTACCGAAGCAGTTCCCGAGCCAGGTACTCTGGCACTGCTGGGCCTGGGCCTGTTCGGACTCGGTGCTGCTCGCCGCCGCAAAGCCTGAGGGCTTTCGGATTCCGGCATAAAAGCCAGCTTCGGCTGGCTTTTTCCGTTGCGCCAGAGGTACACAGGTCAGGAGTGGTTCCGGGCGAATGTCCGCAAGTCTGAAAGTTGTAAAAAGTTCATCCCTTCTGTTGGGGTTGCAGTTAATCCAGCGCAGCCTGGGTATTGTCAGCACCCTGATACTTGCACGTCTGCTGGCTCCGGAAGACTTTGGCGTCATTGCATTGGTAACCATCGTACTGCAGTTTTTTGAACTGCTGGTAGATACCGGAAACCAGCAATACATAGTTCAGAAGTCCTCTGTCAGCCCCCAGGATCTGAATACGGCCTGGAGCCTGGACATTGTGATCAAGACCAGTATCGCCGCTGTCGTTATACTCTGCTCCCCCTGGATTTCCGGATACCTGGATACCCCGGAACTGACCCTGGCACTGTCCGTTGCCGCCCTATCCCTCCCACTCCGGGCCCTGAAAACCCCCGGGCTGATGAAGCTGGCCAGAGACATCAACTATCGCCCCCTGTTCCATCTGACCCTGTGGCAGAAAGGGCTGTCATTTATTTCAGTAATGACCTATGCGCTGATTCACGCCAGTTACTGGGCATTTATCCTCGGCAATCTGGTATCGGCTCTGGTGCTGGCCATCGGCTCCTACCGGGTAGACAGTTTCCGTCCCCACTGGTCCCTGAACCGGGCCAGGGAACAATGGTCCTTTTCCCGCTGGCTGCTGCTCCGGGGCATGGTGGGCTTTACCCGGTCCCAGATCGATAACCTCATTGTCTCCAAGATGTTCGGAACAGTATCTCTGGGAGGCTACAATCTGGTCAGGGAAGTCAGCCTTATGCCGGCACTGTCCGCCATTATTCCCATGACCGAGCCGCTGCTGGCATCCATCGCCCAGGTCAGGAAAGATCCGGAGAATCTGGCCTACCGTATCCGACTCAGCCTTGCCGTCCTGGCGAGCCTGCTGATACCAGTAACGGTCTTTATCTGGAGTTATCCGGAACTGATTGTCGGAGTACTGCTGGGTGATCAGTGGCAGGCCTATGGCCCTCTGTTACAGCCTTTTTCGCTGCTGTTCTTCACATTCTGCCTGTTTTCTCTGGTCAGCGACTCGGTGATCGCCCTGGGACGGGTGAAAGGGCTGTTTCTGTTCGATAGCCTGTCCACAGCGATTATTATTGCGGTTCTTCTTACCTTTTCCACCGGCTCACTGGCTGGACTGGCATGGGCTCGAGGCTGGCTTGCGCTGGCGACCACTCTTGGCCTGTTGCTGATTCTGAACCACTGGACCGCCTTTGGCCTGCTGAGATTTCTGTGGCTGACAACACCCGCCATTACCGGCAGCAGTCTGGCCATTTATCTGGTCACCGTCCCGGAGCTATCGTCACTGTCCAGGGTGCCGGAATTCCTGATCAGGGGCAGCACATTTGTGGTGCTCGCAGCCCTGTTTACCCTGGCCATCAGCAAGC
>JBFHSI010000300.1:0-3204 GCA_041591245.1 Marinobacter sp. | reverse complement strand
CGATGATGCCCACCGGGTAGCCGTGGATGTGGGCAAAGCCGGTGACCAGGGTCTGGCCGTAGTAGCGTTTGAATTCGTCAAATTCGGAGCCGTCGGCGATGCGTGCGATCACGTCCCGCACATCGAACTGTTTGCGCAGGTCGGTGCCGACAATGCCGTAGATTTCCTCGGCTTCGTACAGGGGCGCTCTGGGTTTGCGGATTTCCACTTCTGCCGGTTTCCGGCGGTTGAGGTTGTCTACGCAGCGGCGGGCAATTTCCAGGGCATGGGCATCGTTTTCGGCGTAATGGTCAGCCACACCGGACACCTTGCAGTGGACATCGGCACCACCCAGGTCTTCCGCGGTAACCACTTCACCGGTGGCGGCTTTCACCAGAGGTGGTCCGGCCAGGAAGATGGTGCCCTGGTTGCGCACGATAATGGATTCGTCCGCCATGGCCGGCACATAGGCGCCACCGGCGGTACACAGGCCCATGACCACGGCAATCTGGGGAATGCCTTCGGCGGACATGAGTGCCTGGTTGTAGAAGATGCGGCCGAAGTGGTCCCGGTCCGGGAAGACTTCGTCCTGGCGGGGCAGGTTGGCGCCGCCGGAATCCACCAGGTAGATGCAGGGCAGGTGGCAGGCCATGGCAATTTCCTGGGCCCGCAGGTGTTTCTTGACGGTCAGGGGGTAGTAGCTGCCGCCTTTCACTGTGGCATCGTTGGCGATGATCATGCATTCGATGCCGGATACCCGGCCGACGCCGGTAATCACGCCGGCTGCAGGCACGGCTTCGTCATAGACGTTGTAGGCGGCCAGTTGTCCCACTTCCAGGAAGGGGGAGCCGTCGTCCAGGAGCCGGTTGATGCGTTCTCTGGGCAGCAGTTTGCCCCGGGCGATATGGCGTTCCTGGTAGGAGGGTCCGCCGCCCTGCTGGATGGTGGCGACCTTGTCGCGCAGGTCGGCAACCGCTTCGGCCATGGCGGTGTAGTTGGCCTGGAATTCGTCCGATCTGGGATTGATCTTGCTCTGGAGTATGGTCATTGTCCCAACCTCTGTTTCGGGGCGTCCGAGGGTGGAGGGCATACCTCCCGGGAACCGCTACGAGCACCCCTTGCGGGGTCCGGCCAGCAATCGTAGATTGCTGTCGTTCGGCTGCGCATGAAGCTCCGCTTCATAAACGCTTGCCTCACCCATGTGCGCTTGTTTCAGGCCATCCCTGGCCTTCAACATTCCCGGGAGGTACGCCCCCCACCTCATTGGTGCACCGGGGGCGTTATAGTCCGTAAATCGATGTGACTGGTCGTTTTACTTGTTCAGGAACAGTTCCCGACCAATCAGCATCCGGCGGATTTCCGAGGTTCCGGCTCCGATTTCATAGAGCTTGGCGTCCCGCAGCAGGCGGCCGGTGGGGTATTCGTTGATGTAGCCGTTACCGCCCAGAAGCTGGATGGCGTCCAGAGCCAGTTTGGTGGCCATTTCTGCGGAGTAGAGGATGGCGCCGGCGGCATCCTTGCGGGTGGTTTCGCCCCGGTCGGCGGACTGGGCCACCATGTAGACGTAGGATTTGGCGGTGTTCATAAAGGTGTACATGTCTGCCACCTTGCCCTGGACCAGTTCGAATTCACCGATGGCCTGGCCGAACTGTTTGCGTTCTCGGATATAGGGCACCACCACGTCCATGGCTGCCTGCATCAGACCCAGGGGGCCGCCGGACAGCACCAGGCGTTCGTAATCCAGGCCGCTCATCAGTACCCTGGCGCCGCCTCCCACTTCACCAAGGACGTTTTCCTTGGGCACCTTGCAGTCTTCGAACACCAGTTCACAGGTGTTGGAGCCGCGCATGCCCAGCTTGTCCAGTTTCTGGTGCCGGCTGAAGCCCGGGTAGTCCCGCTCCACAATAAAGGCGGTGACGCCCCGGGAGCCGCCTTTGGGGTCGGTTTTGGCGTAAATAACGTAAACATTGGCGTCGGGGCCGTTGGTGATCCACATCTTGTTGCCGTTGAGGACATAGTGGTCACCGGCATCGCGGGCCGAAAGTTTCATGGAAATCACATCGGAACCGGCGTTGGGTTCGGACATGGCCAGGGCTCCTATGTGCTCGCCGCTGACCAGTTTTGGCAGGTATTTCTGTTTCTGTTCTTCGGTGCCGTTGCGGTGAATCTGGTTAACGCACAGATTGGAGTGGGCACCGTAGGACAGGCCGACGGATGCGGACGCCCGGCTGATTTCTTCCATGGCAATCACGTGGGCCAGGTAGCCCATTCCGGAGCCGCCGTAGGCTTCATCCACGGTAATACCCAGAAGACCCATATCGCCGAACTTTTTCCACAGATCCATGGGGAACTGGTTGTCGCGATCAATATCGGCAGCGCGCGGAGCAATTTCTGCGGCGGCAAAGCTGTTGACCTGCTCCCGCAGCATGTCCAGGGTTTCGCCAAGGCCGAAGTTGAGTTCCGAGTATTGTGATTTCATGTTTTTGCCCTTGTATTGTTTTCTTGTCTGTTGGTTCAGGGCCGGAAAGGTGCATCAGCGTGTGCTGTGAGACCTATTTCTGTCCGGCCCGGGTTGCCTGCTCGTCGTTGGCCGGCTGCTGATGGTTTTTCTTTTTCTGCAGCTCTGCCAGCGCCTCACGGCAGCGTGCTTCGGCGGTTTCCATTTCCATTTCCGCCTGGGCGATGTCTTTTTTCTGCTGTTCCAGCTGGGCCCGTTTGTCTTCCAGGATCTTCAGCATTTTCTGCAGCTGTTTTTCATTGCCGGTGGGCGTTTCATCCCACAGGTCAAACAGTTCCTTGGTCTCTGCCAGGGAGAAGCCCATGCGCTTGCCCCGCAGAATCAGCTTCAGGCGTACCCGGTCTTTGGAGCTGAATACCCGGGTCTGGCCCCGGCGTGACGGTTTCAGCAGATCCTGATCCTCATAGAAACGGATGCTCCGGGTCGTCACGTCGAACTCTTTGGCGAGTTCGCTGATGCTGTAGGTTTTCTTGTCCGCCATAGAAAAGTCCTCTTTCGACTTAGGTTAGATAAAGTTTACGTAAACGTAAAGTATTTTTCTGAATCTCCTGCCGGCCCGGGTCCCAGGGCAGGGGGAGGGCTGCAGGTGCTGGTGATGACAAAGCTTCGGGGCACGGGATCTCCCGTTTCCGGGTTATAAGGAGGTTGCACATTATGTCATTTCCTGACCTGTTTCATGAATCGGCTTGTCGTGGTTTTTGCGTCTG
>JBFHSI010000299.1:0-3212 GCA_041591245.1 Marinobacter sp. | reverse complement strand
GCCGACCCGACCGCAATGATCGAGCCGGGCAGCCCGGCCGAAGAAGAAGCCTTTAACCGCGCCACCGCCATCTATTTCCCGGGTGAGCCACTGCCGATGTTACCGGACGCCATCAGCACCCGCCTGTGCTCGCTGATGCCAGAGGTACCCCGGTTGGCCCTGGTGTGCGACCTGCAGGTGAACAACGATGGCAGCCTGGGCGACTACAGCTTTCGCCAGGCCGTCATCCGCTCCCAGGGCAAGCTGAGCTATGAGCTGGTGTCACACCTGATTGAAGGTCGGGAAGACGATGACATCAAGGCCTTGCCCGAAGCCGTCGCCAACAGCCTGGACCAGCTGCATCAGGCCGCCACTGCCCTGCGCAAATGGCGCTCGGAGCACGCGTTACTGAGCAATGATCGCCCCGAATTCCGGTTGCGTCTGGACGAGAACAAGCGAATCCGGGTGATAGAACCGGCGGTGCAAAACGAAGCCCACCGTCTGGTGGAAGAATGCATGGTCGCGGCCAATCGTTGTGCGGCCGATTTCCTGGAAAAGCAGGGGCAAGGCCTGTTCATTCAGCATCCGGGGCTGCGGGACGACCGCGCCGACAATATCCGTAAACTGCTGGAGGGCTACGCCCCACATCTGGCCGAACTGGATGCCACCAGTGCCGAAGGCTTCAAGGCGTTGATGAAGCACACCGATGGCCTGCAGGCCGATGTGCCGGTCAAGTCCATTCTCTCGCGCCAACTGGCCCGGGCCGAACTGGGGTTCGAGCCTGCTCCGCATCAGGGTATGGGACTGGCGGCCTACACCACCTTTACCTCACCGCTGCGCAAGTTCTCGGACTTCTACGTGCACCGTCTGATCAAGGCCGCACTCTGGGATCAACCCATCAAGGCACTGAACCCGCAGCAGCTTGAAAGTCTCCAGACTACCCAGTTCCGCGCCCGCATGGCTGCCAACACCCTGGAGGCCTGGCTCAAGAGCGATTACGCCAAAGGCCTGCCGGCAGATCCGATGGAAGGCACCATTACCCGCACCATGCCGTCGGGGTTTTTCGTCCGCCTGGATTGCAACGGCCTGGAAGGCTTTGTCAGTTGCAAGGATCTGGAGGGCAAGTTCAGCTTTGATCCGGTTACGCTGCGCCTGGTGCACAACAAGAACGGCCGGATCTTCCAGCTGGACCAGCGGGTAACCGTGAGCTTTTCCGGTGTGGACGAAGAGCGTCGGCAGATCAACTTCAAACTGCTCGAGGCCGAGGACATTAATCCCGGAACCAACGACAAGGGTTGAAAACCAGCCGGGCAGACACACCGTATCTGATCAGAGGTCTTCTGTTTTCAGGAGGTGTGTTATGCCCATTAGTCCTCAGGAATTTCTGCGAAAGTACGGCTTCGACAAGGAAGAAGAAGAGCCCGACCACAGCCTGCGCCACAATGCCATGGAGCATGCCAGGCATTTGAAACGCCCCCATGCCGGCACTCCCCATGACTGGGAAGAGTGGGAAAGGTTCAAGAAGGAACACCCGGATCAGGTCGAAGACGACGACTGACCCGGTACAGCATCAGCTGAGGTTCTGGTCCTGCCGGGCCAGCATTCGTCCCAGCCGCTCGTCTTTGGCACGCCACAGATCGCCCAACCAGTCCTTGACGTTACGGCGGTGCTCGGCGTCCTCAGAGTAATCCCTGCCCTTGAGGTGTTCCGGAATGGCCTGGGTATCAATGGTCATCCGGATCTCCGGCACCCGCCCGCAAATGAAGTCCCAAAACGTTGGAGCGCCATCGGGATAGGCAATCGTGACATCCACCAGGGTATCAATGGAATCCCCCATGGCATCCAGCACAAAGGCCACTCCACCGGCCTTCGGCACCAGCAAATGCTGGTACGGTGACTTCTGCCGGTCGTGCTTGGCCGGGGTAAAACGGGTGCCTTCCACAAAGTTCATCACGCTCACCGGCGTGTAGCGGAATTTCTCACAGGCCTTGCGGGTCGCCTTCAGGTCATCGCCCCGTTTTTCCGGGTGCTTGATCAGATACTCCCGGGTGTAGCGTTTCATAAACGGGAAATCCAGCCCCCACCAGGCCAGGCCGATCACCGGCACCCAGATCAGCTGTTGTTTCAGGAAGAACTTCAGAAACGGCGCCTGGCGATTGAACACCCGCTGCATGGCGAGGATATCCACCCAGCTCTGATGATTACTGAGCACCAGATACCAGCTCTCGCGCTTGAGCTTGTCGGCGCCTTCCACGTGCCAGCGGGTATTGTGGGTGAGCTTCATCCAGCCTGTATTGCAGGCCACCCACGACTCCGAAATCCAGATGATCACGCGGGTGCACAACACCCGGAAACCCTTGTGCGGAATCACCAGCTTGAACACCGCGGGGATATAGAGCAGCAGGCACCAGAACACGGTGTTCAGGCCTAGTAGCAGGGAATTAAGCACGCCAATAACGGGGGCAGGCAGGAAACTGAGCATGGGCATCCTGTTGTGGTTGTTGTTTCCGAAGCCCGCAATCATAGCAACCTGGCAGCCGCTTGGGCAGTGGCCCGAAGTGACCAAAACGCCGACCGGATGTGACAGTCTTGCCATGGCTGGGGGAATGAATCCACTCTATTATCTGACTCCACACGCACCGCAGCTACACCGGATACCCTATGCGCAACCCCCTGAAATCCGCCATCAAGACCTCCTCCGGCCTCGCCCGCCAGAGCGCACTCTACGCTGGCAATGCCTTCGACCGGATTTTCCGGGCGGCCAGCCTGGTACAGGCAGGCCAGACCCCGTTCGAAACCCTGCACAGCAATGGGCTGGTGAGCCTGCGATACTATCCGCCGCTGGAGGAGGATTTCATTGAACTGGATGGCATGGTGATCCCGGTAGAACGCAAGACCCACCGCACGCCGATCGTCATCATTCCTCCTCTGGCCGTAAATATGCTGATCTATGATCTGTTTCCCCAGCGAAGTCTGGTGCGTTTCCTTCGAGCCAGAGGATTTGAGGTCTATCTGATCGACTGGGGTATGCCGGGCCGGGAACATACCCACTACAACATGCATACCTATGTTGCCGAATTCCTGCCGGAGTATCTGAATCGAGTCCGGGAACACAGTGGGGAACAGGAACTGTCACTGCATGGCTGGAGCATGGGCGGCATGTTCACGCTGTTCTACTCTGCCCTCAGCAAGGACCAGCACATCCGCAACGCCATCGTCCTGGGCCTGCCCAT
>JBFHSI010000298.1:0-3213 GCA_041591245.1 Marinobacter sp. | reverse complement strand
GCAACCTGGCACGCAGAGCAGGCGACCGAAGTTGCCAGACTGGATTCCGCAAAGGCAGAAGCGCGTATCCGCAGCGGTGCGGTATCCCCTGAGGATCTGGAAAGAGCGGTGCGGGAAACGCCCACGGAACATCTGGTGAACATGCGCTTGTCGCTTGAGAAGTGCAAGGCTGCATTCTCGGCCCTGTCGGATGCCATGGACCAGGCCATGGAGGGAGAACCTCAGCCCACTACCAGCATCAGCAAAGCCCTTGACCGGTGCCTGCTTGCGCTGAATCACCATGCTGGTGAGCGGATTGATGAATATCTGGCCGCACAGCAGCAGGAGCACACTTCCGGTATCGATGAAGGCGGAGATATGCCGGAAGCCCGGTTGGGGGAGGCCAAGGTATCGACCGGCGGTCGTGTGGATGCGGTGAAAGTGGCCATTGAAAGCCGAAAAGATGCTTTGGAGCAGCTCAGAAAACTGTCTGAGTTCTTCCTCAAAACGGAGCCTCACTCACCGGTTTCCTACGCTATTTTACGGGCGGTTCGATGGAGCGAGCTGTCATTGCCGGAACTTATGGAAGAGTTGATATCCGATAACGGAGCCCGGGATGGGTTCTTCAAGCTAACCGGTGTGCCTGCCCCCGAGCAGCAGGACTGACCACTGGCAAATCAACCGTGACGCTCAACAGGAGACAGCAATATGGAAAGCATCCACAACAAACTGTCCCGGGTTCGCAAGCCCCGGGTGCATATAACTTACGATGTGGAGACCGAGGGAGCCCTGGTCAAGAAGGAACTGCCCTTTGTGGTTGGCGTGATGGGGGATTTCACCGGTAACAACAATACCGACCTCAAGTCGCTGAAAGATCGTCGTTTCATCCAGATTGACCGGGATAATTTTGACGATGTGATGCGGCGCATGACCCCGAGCCTGAGGCTCAAGGTTGATAACAAGCTGGCAAACGACGGTTCCCAGATGTCGGTGGAACTGGCCTTCAACTCGATGGATGACTTTGATCCCGCCGCAATCGTTAATCAGGTTGAACCGCTGCGCCACCTGATGGAAACCCGCAACAAGCTGCGGGATTTGCTGACCAAGGTTGATCGTTCCGAAGAGCTTGAAGAGTTGCTGGAGCGGGTACTGAATAATTCCGATGATCTGCAGGCATTGAGTACAGAACTGAGTGGCACAGAGGAGGGCAAGGAATGAGCCTTGAAACACAAACCGAAGATGCAGTACTTGAGCAGGAAGCCGGAGCTGCCAGCCTCCTCGACCAGGCCATTGGCGCTACCAAACAGACAGAGCCCAGCCGAGCAGAAGAGCTGATTCGTACCCTGGCCGAAGAGGCTATGAAGGGGACGGTAACCTGGAACAAGAACCTGACCATTACCTTCAACCAGGCAATTGCCCGCCTGGATCAGATGATCTCCGGCCAGCTGTCCGAGATTATGCACCAGGAGGAGTTCCAGAAACTGGAGGGATCCTGGCGTGGTATGCACCATCTGGTCATGAACTCGGAAACCTGTGCCACGCTGAAGATTCGCATGCTGAACCTCAGCAAAACGGAACTCCACAAGGACCTGTCGAAAGCTGTTGAATTCGATCAGAGCCAGATCTTCAAGAAAGTGTATGAATCTGAATTCGGCACACCCGGTGGCGAACCCTATGGCGCACTGATTGGTGACTATGAGTTCAGCAGCCACCCCAATGATGTGGAAACACTCAGCCTGATGTCTAACGTTGCGGCGGCTGGCTTCTGCCCATTCATATCCGCAGGCTCCGCCGGCATGTTCGGCTTTGATGAATGGTCTGAATTGTCCAAGCCCCGGGATCTGGAGAAGATCTTTGAGTCCCTGGAATACACCAAGTGGCGTTCGTTCCGGGAGAGTGAAGACTCACGCTTTGTTACCCTGACAATGCCCCGGGTTCTTGCCCGGCTGCCCTACGGGACGGCCACCAAGCCGGTAGAGGAATTCAACTTTGAAGAGTTTGAAGTGGATCCGGAAAGCGGTATGGCGGTGAAACCCCGGCATGACGATTATTGCTGGATGAACGCCTCCTATGTGCTCGGTAGTCGTCTGACCAATGCCTTCTCCAAGTACGGTTTCTGTACAGCCATCCGTGGTGCTGAGGGTGGCGGCAAGGTGGAAGGCCTGCCGACTCATATTTTCCGCAGTGATGACGGTGATCCTGACCTCAAATGCCCGACCGAGATCGGAATTACAGATCGTCGGGAAGCGGAGTTGAGCAAGCTGGGCTTCCTGCCACTGTGCCACTACAAAAATACCGATTATGCGGTGTTCTTTGGTGCACAAACCTGCCAGAAACCAGCTGTTTTCGACAACCCGGATGCTACCGCAAACGCAGTCATTTCCGCCCGTTTGCCCTACCTGATGGCAACCTCCAGGTTCGCCCATTATCTGAAGGTAATGGCACGGGACAAAATCGGCTCCTTCATGGAGGCGGAAGACGTTGAAAGCTGGCTGAACCGCTGGATTCTCGGCTACGTAAATGCCTCAGAAGGTGGCGGTCAGGAAATCCGCGCCAAGTTCCCGCTGGCTGATGCCAAAGTTCAGGTACGTGAAATACCCGGAAGCCCCGGTTCCTACAACGCTATTGCCTGGATGCGGCCCTGGCTGCAAATGGAAGAACTGACAACCTCGCTGCGACTGGTTGCCAAGATTCCGGAAGTCGGTAATTGATACGCCCCCCTATGGGGGCGGAGACGATGGGAGCAGGCATGGGTTCCGCGTTGGCATTTGTCGATCAGGACTACATCAGCCGCCGGCATGATTCCGCTGGCCAGGCCTCGGCGCAGCCTTTGCGCAGAGGCCTGGCGGAGCGTCTGATTGCCGAGGCCGATGAGCATCAGGCGCTGATGCTGTTTCTGAGCCAGTACCCGGGCCGGAAGAACTGGACCCGTGATCAGATCCGGGCGGTACTTTCAGAGACCATTCTGCGCATTGACCGGCTGCTGAACGCGCAGCTCAATGCCATTTTGCACCATCAGGATCTTAAGGACCTGGAAGCCAACTGGCGCGGGATACTGCTGCTGGTGGACCAGGCCGCTCAGGACGACCATGCAGACCAGGTCAGAATCAAGGTACTTGATGCGTCCTGGGAAGTGGTTGCAGCGGATCTGGCCCGGGCCATCGAGTTCGACCAGTCGCGCCTGTTTGCGAAAGTCTATTCCGACGAGTTCGGCAGCCCGGGTGGCGAGCCTTT
>JBFHSI010000297.1:0-3252 GCA_041591245.1 Marinobacter sp. | reverse complement strand
GCAGATCGTTGGCGGAATCAGCGTGTGCCAGCGCATCTTCATAGGTGATGGAACCTTCCGAATAGAGGGTGTACAGAGCCTGGTCAAAGGTCTGCATGCCGGCTTCAGTGGACTTGGCCATCAGTTCCTTGAGCTTGTGCACTTCCCCTTTACGGATCAGATCCGCCACCAGCGGAGTATTGATCAGCACTTCGATAACCGCCTTTCGCCCCTTGCCATCCGGTGTCGGCACCAATTGCTGGGCCACAATGGCTTTGAGGTTCAGGGACAGATCCATCCAGATCTGGTTGTGCTGTTCCGGCGGGAAGAACTGGATAATCCGGTCCAGCGCCTGGTTGGCGTTGTTGGCGTGCAGGGTAGCCAGACACAGGTGCCCGGTTTCCGCGAACTGTACAGAATACTCCATGGTCTGGCGGGTCCGTACCTCACCAATCAGAATCACGTCCGGCGCCTGACGCAGGGTATTCTTCAGTGCCACTTCAAAGCTCTCGGTATCAATCCCCACTTCCCGCTGGGTCACGATACAGCCCTGATGCTGGTGCACAAATTCAATGGGGTCTTCAATAGAGATGATATGGCCGCGGCTGTTGCGATTACGGTGCCCGAGCATGGCCGCCAGGGAGGTGGACTTACCGGTACCGGTAGCCCCCACAAACATGATCAGCCCACGCTTGGTCATGGCCAGATCCTTGATGACTGACGGCAGGGCCAGGTCATCAATCTGGGGAATTTTCACCTCGATGCGCCGCAGCACCATGCCACACAGGTTACGCTGGAAAAACGCGCTGACCCGGAAACGGCCAATGCCCCGGGCACTGATGGCAAAGTTACATTCGTGGGTTTCCTCGAACTCGGCCTTCTGCCGGTCGTTCATGGCGCCGTAGACAAACTCTCGCGTCTGCTCCGGCGTCAGTGCGTTCTTGGTCACTGGCAGCACCTTGCCATTGACCTTCATACTGGGAGGAACCCCGGCCGTGATAAACAGGTCCGAGCCACCTTTCTCAACCATCAGACGAAGCAGTTTTTCAAATTCCATATGAGCACCTGTAGTGTGTCGGTCTGTTGATCAGAAATTTTCCGGCATTTTCGCCTTGGCCCGCGCTGCCTCCCGGGAAATAAGGCCTTTCTGCAGCAGCCGTTCCAGACACTGATCCAGCGTCTGCATTCCCAGGGAACCACCGGTCTGGATGGAGGAATACATCTGGGCAATCTTGTCTTCCCGGATCAGGTTACGGATGGCGGAAGTTCCGATCATGATTTCATGGGCAGCGATCCGCCCCCCACCCATTTTTTTCATCAGGGTCTGGGAGATAACCGCCTGCAGGGATTCGGACAGCATGGACCGAACCATGGACTTTTCCTGGGCCGGGAACACGTCAACCACCCGGTCAATGGTCTTGGCGGCGGAGGTGGTGTGCAGGGTGCCGAACACCAGGTGACCGGTTTCCGCAGCGGTCAGTGCCAGCCGGATGGTTTCCAGATCCCGCAGCTCACCCACCAGAATGATATCCGGGTCTTCCCGCAGCGCCGAACGCAGGGCTTCATTGAAGCCCAGGGTATCCCGGTGCACTTCCCGCTGGTTCACCAGACATTTCTTGGATTCATGGACAAATTCGATAGGGTCTTCGATGGTCAGAATATGCTCGTAGCGGGTATCGTTGATGTAGTCCATCATCGCCGCCAGTGTCGTGGACTTACCGGAACCTGTGGGCCCGGTAACCAGTACCAGCCCCCGGGGTACCGAGGAGATGTCCTTGAACACCTGTCCCATCCCCAGATCTTCCATGGTCAGAACCTTGGAAGGAATGGTACGGAATACCGCACCGGCACCCCGGTTCTGGTTGAAGGCGTTCACCCGGAAACGGGCAACCCCCGGAACCTCGAAGGAGAAGTCGGTTTCCAGAAATTCTTCATAGTCCTTGCGCTGCTTGTCGTTCATGATGTCGTAAATCAACCCATGAACTTCCTTGTGCTCCATTGGCGGCAGGTTGATGCGGCGTACATCACCGTCAACACGAATCATTGGAGGCAGGCCAGAGGAAAGGTGCAAGTCAGAGGCACCCTGTTTGGCCGAAAAGGCAAGCAGTTCAGTAATATCCATAGGAATCCTCGGAAGGCTTTTTCTTTTATCCCGGAAGCACGCGTCCGACGGGGCCCGGCGCGGTTCACTTGGCATTTCAGTAACCTGCGGGTAACGTGTCACACTATCCATGACAGACCGGACGTAGCGATTTCATATCATGAGCAGCATAGCAGACAACATCGGGAGCGTAACCCGACGCATACAAAAAGCAACATTGCAGGCGGGCCGGGATCCCGGGTCTGTGAGCCTGTTGGCAGTCAGCAAAACCCGGTCACCGGAAGAACTGCGGGAAGCCGTTGCGGCAGGACAGAAAGCGTTCGGCGAAAACTACCTCCAGGAAGCGCTGGAGAAAATGGAAGCCCTTGGGGATATTCCGGATCTGGAGTGGCACTTTATCGGCCCGATCCAGTCCAACAAAACCCGGCACATTGCCTCATCCTTTTCCTGGGTACACAGCGTGGACCGACTGAAGACTGCCCGCCGCCTCAGCGAGCAGCGTAATCCGGAGCTGGGCCCATTGAATATCTGCCTGCAGGTCAATATTAATAAGGAAGACACCAAGGCCGGCTGCCAGCCTGCGGAACTGCCGGATCTCGCAGCCGCTGTCGGCGCCCTGCCGAATCTGTCCCTGCGCGGGCTGATGGCCATTCCAGACCCGGATCAGCCGGAACAGGAACTGCGCCTCAGTTTCCGCGCCCTGGCCTCGGCACTGGACAGCCTTCGCCACCAGCTGCCCGATGCCGGCCCGCTGGACACATTGTCCATGGGCATGTCACGGGATATGGAAATGGCCATCGCCGAAGGTGCCACCTGGGTCCGTATCGGCACAGCCCTGTTTGGCAAGCGTCCGCCGAAGAGCTGAATCCGTCGGTTCCTGATATGATCAGGACCAGACATTTAACCGATTAACCGTTGGAGTGAACCTTGAGCACATCACCAACCATTTCCTTCATTGGCGCCGGCAACATGGCCAGTGCCATTATTGGCGGTATGCTGGACAGTGGCTACCAGGCTGCTGATATCTGGGTCAGTGCCCCGGACGATGATCACCTGCAGGCCATCCGCAAACGCTTTGGTGTCAGTGTCACTACCGACAACCGGTTCTGCGCACAACAGGCAGACCTGGTGGTACTGGCCGTCAAGCCCCAGGTAATGGCGGATGTGTGCCG
>JBFHSI010000296.1:0-3470 GCA_041591245.1 Marinobacter sp. | reverse complement strand
TTCTCGAGAAAGGGTATCTGGGCGGGGGCAATACCGCCCGTAACACGGCGGTTATCCGCTCCAACTACCTGACCTCCGAGGGTGTCCGTTTCTATGCCGAATCGGTGAGGCTGTATCAGGAACTGTCCAACGAGTTCGACTTCAACATCATGTACTCCCGCCGGGGCCAGCTGACCCTGGCCCATACCGATGCGGCAATCCGGGGCTTCCGTCAGCGTACTGAAGTGAACAAACACTTTGGTGGCAAAACCGAGCTTATCGGTCCCAAAGAAATCCGCGAGCTGGTGCCCTCCCTGAACATGAATCCGGGGCATCTGCCGGTACTGGCCGGACTCTGGCATATGGACGGTGCCACCGCCCGCCACGATGCCGTGGCCTGGGGTTATGCCAAGGGCGCTACCCAGCGCGGCGTGGAGCTGCATCAGCTTACGGAAGTCACCGGCATAAAAACCGAAAACGGCAAGGTGGTGGGGGTGAAAACCAACCGGGGCGATGTGGGCTGTGGTGTGGCGGTGCAGGCAGTTGCCGGACACAGTTCGGTACTGGCGGAGATGGCCGGCTTCCGGCTGCCCATTGTCACCTATCCACTGCAGGCCATGGTGACCCAGCCGGTAAAACCTTTCCTGACGCCTCTGGTGAGTTCGCCTGCCTATCACTGCTATGTGCAGCAGACCGGCCGTGGCGAGATCGTTATCGGTGGCGGCTCCGACCCCTATCCGTTGTACGGCACCCGTTCCGATCTCAACCTCAAGGAAGGACTGCTGGCCCATGCCATCGAGCTGTTCCCCTTCATGTCCAACCTGAAGCTGATGCGCCAGTGGGCCGGTATCACCGATATGACCTCCGACTACAGCCCGATCATGGGGTTGAGCCCGGTTGAAAACTACTACCTGGATGCGGGCTGGGGCACCTGGGGCTTCAAGGCCACCCCCATATGCGGCAAGACCATGGCGGAACTGGTGGCCAGTGGCGGCAAGGTGCCGGAACTGATTCAGCCCTTTGCACTGGACCGTTTCGACAGCTTCCGGCAGGTCAATGAAATGGGTGCCACGGCGGCGAGTCACTAGCGGGGAATGTTTCCATGAAAGTTATCAATTGCCCTCTGAACGGGCCTAGAAATGTCAGCGAATTTGTCTATGGCGGCGAGGTAAAACAGATGCCGGATCCGGCCACCTGTAGTGACCGGGAGTGGGCCGAGTATGTGTTTTATCACTACAACGGCACCGGGGTGGCCCGGGAGTGGTGGCTGCACGCCCCGTCCGGTTACTGGTTTATTGTGGAGCGGCATCGTATTACCGGGGAAATCTCCAGAACCTATGATCCATCCGAACTGGATCAGTCCGAATTTTTTGCATCCGTTCCCGGAGCGGTGGAGGAAAAAGCATCATGAGCGGCGTACAACGTCTTGCGGCTCCCATGGGCCTTCTGGTTGACCGGGAGCAGTCTGTCAGTTTCAGTTTCGAGGGTCGCTACTATCGCGGCTACAAGGGGGATACCATTGCCAGCGCCCTGATCGCCAACGGCCAGTGGCTGATGTCCCGTTCCTTCAAGTATCACCGTCCCCGCTCAGTGCTGACCATGGCCGGGCAGGATGCCAATACCCTGGTTCAGCTGGCTTCGGATCCGAACGTGCTGGCAGACCGTACCCCGGTTACCGAATCCCTGCGGGTGGAAGGCCAGAACTACGCCGGTTCCCTGGACAATGACCGGGATGCGATTCTGGACAAGTTCGGCCGCTTTATGCCCGTGGGCTTTTACTACCGGGCTTTCTATAAGCCCAAAGGTATCTGGGACTGGTGGGAAAAGGTTATCCGCAAGAAGGCAGGCCTGGGCAGTGTCGATCTGAAAGCTATTGCCGGTTATCACGACAAGGCGTTTCTGCACCATGATCTGGTGGTAGTCGGTGCCGGCCCCGCCGGCCTGCAGGCTGCTCTGACGGCTGCCGAAGCCGGAGCCAGCGTGTTGCTGGTGGAGGAGAACAGCCTGCTCGGTGGCTCACTGACCTACAGCCGTTTTGAAGCCGAAGGCGCCCGTGCTGACGAACTCCGCGCCGGACTGGTGGCGCGTGTAGAGCAGCATGACAACATCCGGGTAATGACCGATGCGGTATGCAACGCCTGGTATACCGATAACTGGCTGCCGGTGATCCGGGGTAACCGTCTGTACAAGGTCCGGGCCAGGGAGTGCATTATCGCCTCCGGGAGTTATGAGCAGCATGTGGTGTTCCGTAACAACGACCTGCCCGGAGTGATGATGTGCAGTGCCGCTGACCGGCTGATGAAGCTGTACGGGGTGATGCCGGGAAAAAGGGCAGTGATTCTCACCGGAAACGATGAAGGCTATCTCACCGCCCTGAACCTGGCGGACCAGGGTACGGAAGTGGCGGCGGTGATCGATATGCGCCCGGAGGCTCAGGATCAGGCTCTGGCACATATGGTTGCCCAGCGAGGTATCCGTATTGTACGCGGCAGTACCGTGTATGAAGCCCTGCCCACGGCCGGCAACCTGCATGTGCGGGGCGTGGATGTGCGCGTCATCACCGGCAAAGGCAAGGTCGCCGACAGGGGAGAAATCATAGATTGCGATCTTTTGTGCATGTCAGCCGGTTTCATGCCGGCCTATCAGCTGCTGTGTCAGGCTGGTGCCCAGCTCAGCTATGACGATGACCAGGCCCGTTTCGAGATCCGAAAACTGCCGGCCCATTTGCTGATTGCCGGTTCGGTGAACGGGATTTATACACTGGATGCGGTGATGAATGATGGCAAGCGTGCGGCCCTTCAGGCCCTGCAGTCCCTGGGTAAAATCACGGATCCGGAACTGCCACAGGTTCACTGCCAGCAGAAGGTGAATTTCGAGTGGCCTATTTTCAAACATCCGAAAAGCAGGGAATTCGTGGATTTCGACGAAGACCTGCAGGTCAAGGATATCGTCAATGCCACCCGTGTGGGATACCGGGATGTGCAGCTGGTAAAACGTTTTTCCACCGTCGGGATGGGGCCATCACAGGGCCGTCATTCTGCCTTGCCAACAGCCCGTCTGGTGGCCAATGCCACCGACCGCACGGTCAGTGAAACCGGTGTTACCACCGCCCGTCCACCCTTTGTGGCGGAGAAGCTGGCGGTGATTGCTGGCCGTGGTTTTGATCCTTACCGGTTGTCCGCCATGCACCACAGACACCTGGCACTGGGCGCAAAAATGATCCCGGCAGGAAGCTGGCAGCGCCCGGGTTTCTATGGCCCTCAGGAACAGCGGCAGGAATGCATCGCCGCCGAAGCCCGGGCAGTACGCACCAATGTGGGGGTGATCGATGTCAGCACCCTGGGGGGCATCGAGTTGCGCGGTCCCGATGCGGCCGAAATGATGAACCGCATGTACACCTTCGGCTTCCTCAAGCAACCTGTGGGGCGCACCCGCTATGCGGTGCTGACCAACGAACAGGGTGTGGTGGTGGACGATGGTGTGGCCTGCCG
>JBFHSI010000295.1:0-3510 GCA_041591245.1 Marinobacter sp. | reverse complement strand
TATGGGGGGAGACAAAGGCCCGGTCACTACGGGTCATGCATACGGTATTTTTCAGATAGGCACCCAGGGCCAGAACTGAGGGCCCCCGCCCCGCCAGAGGCAGGGACAGGGGAGCAAGGCCCCGCCCCAGACGGATCATTACCGGGGAATCAGATGCTGCGTTCATCAGGGAGTCGTCACAGCGATGTTCGATTTCCCGGTTATGCAGCAGAAAAAAATCGGCAATACCCGCCAGTTTGGTGCGGGCTTCGTCATTGCCGGTAATCAATGGCTCGCCACTGCGGTTGGCGCTGGTCATCACCAGCAGATGGGGCCATGGCTGTGTCAGCCAGTCGGTACCCTCGGGGCAGCCAAGCCATTGATGAAACAGCAGCCAGTGTACCGGGGTATGGGGCAGCATGACGCCCAGTGTGCCAAGCCCCGGGGCCAATGCCGCCGCCAGTGGACAGGGTGAATCCGGGCGCCGGTTCTGCAGCACAATCGGGGCCGCGCTGGAGGCCAGGTGCTCTTTCCCCCCCGCCGTCAGTTCCACGAACATATCCAGGGACCGGGGGTTCAGCCCCATAACCGCAAAGGGTTTGCCCGGACGGTGCTTGCGCCGGCGCAGCTCACTGACCGCAGCGTTATTGCCCGCATCGCAGACCAGATGAAAGCCCCCTACTCCCCGTACCGCCACAATGGCGCCCTGGCGGATGGCATCCACCGCGCCGGCAATGGGGTCACTGCTCACAGCTTCCCCGGTGCCGGATTCCAGCCACAGGGATGGACCGCAGTCCGCACAGGCGTTGGGCTGGGCATGGAAACGCCGGTCCGTGGGATTATCGTATTCACTCTGACAGGCCGGACACTGGGTAAATGCCGCCATGCTGGTATTTGGGCGGTCATAGGGCAGAGAACGCACCAGGGAATAACGGGGACCGCAGTGGGTACAGTTGATAAAAGGGTAGCGGTATCGGCGGTCCCGGGGATCAAAGAGTTCCTGCAGACAGGCGGGGCACACGGCGGCATCCGGGGTCACCGGAAGATCCAGGGCCGAGCTGCCCTGCTCCGTGGCTTCTATGCGGAAATCCGTGAATTCCGGCTCGACAGCAAGCGCTTCACAGGTCAGTGCATCTATGCGGGCCAGTGGCGGCAGTTCGGCCACCAGCGACTGCCGGAAACGCTGCAGTATGCCGTCGCTGCCGAACACCTCAATCTGCACGCCCTGGCGGGTATTGCTCACCCGTCCGGCCAGGCTCAGCTCACTGGCCAGACGATGCACAAAGGGCCGGAATCCAACCCCCTGAACCTGACCACTGACAAGCAGGCGCAGGCCGGACATCAGTGCCGCTCCAGCTCATAACGTTCAATCTTGGCCCGCAGTCCTACCCGGGACAGGCCCAGTTCCTCGGCAGCCCGGCTCTTGTTCCAGCGGTGCCGGATCAGGGTTTCCCGGAGAATCTGTTTCTCCAGCTGTTCCACCCGGTCTTTCAGGGAACCGTCCAGATCCGCCAGTTCAGACAGCCGGGATGCGGGCTCGCCATCCACACAGCTGCGCAGCACCCGGGGGTTGAGCAGGTCCGCCCCCAGAACCGGTTCCTTGGCCAGAACCAGCATACGCCGGACCTCATTCTGTAACTCCCGCACATTGCCCGGCCAGGTGTAGGAGCGGAAACACTCCAGAGCTTCGTCGCTGAAGCCATCAACCGGTTTGTCAAAAGCCTCCGACGCCTGTTTCAGAAAGGCCTGGGCCAGAAGCACAATATCATCGCCCCGCTGCTGTAGCGGCGGCAGTTCCAGGGTGACCTCTGCCAGCCGGTAATACAGGTCCTCCCGGAAACGGCCGGCCCGGACCTCCGCTTCCAGATTGCGGTTGGTGGAGGCGATCACCCGCACATCCACCGGTCGGCGGCGCACATCCCCGACCCGGCGCACTTCCCGTTCCTGCAGAACCCTCAGCAATTTGACCTGGAAGGCCGGAGTGATCTCCCCGATTTCATCCAGAAAAATGGTGCCGCCATCGGCCTGCTCGAACAGACCGATATGGTCGGCAATGGCACCGGTAAAGGCCCCCTTGCAGTGACCGAACAGCTCCGAGGCCAGCAGCTCATCGGGCATGGCGCCACAGTTCTCCACCACAAAGGGCTTGCCTGAACGCAGGCTGTTGTAATGCAGAGCCCGGGCGAACAGTTCCTTGCCCGTGCCGGAAGGGCCGGTGACCAGGACCGAGATATCGAATGGGGCAACCTGTGCCACTTGCCCGCAAAGCGCCTTGATGGGACTGTTGTCGGAATGCAGTATTTCACTGAAATCAAAGCGCTGGCGCAGCCTGGCTTTCTTGTCCTCCACCTCCGCTTCCATCTGGGGTGCGGTCAGGCGCATTTCCGTGGCCAGCATCTCGTTTTCCGATTGCAATGCCACCATCTGGCAGGCGTTGCTCAGGGTCAGAATCAGATGATCCGGATGCCAGGGTTTGGTCAGATACTGGAAAATGCCCGCTTCATTGAGCCCGCGGATAATATCTTCGGAATCTGTATAACCGGAGAGAATGAGCCGGGCGACCCGGGGAAAACGCTCCCGCACCTGAATCAGAAACTCCACACCAGTCTGTTCCGGCATACGCTGGTCGCACAGCACGGCATGCACTGAATGGTTTTCCAGCAGGCCCATGGCTTCTTCTGCACTGGTTGCCGTCAGAACATCAAATGCTTCGTCCAGGGTGCGTTCCAGTGTTTCCAGTGAACGCACTTCATCGTCTACACAAAGCACTGTCGCCCGCAGCGGATGCCCCATAGTTGTTCCTCCGGTTACAGCAGTGAGTACAAGGCCCGGGCCTGACGTTCGAGCGCCTCTATACGCTGGCGAATTCCCTGATCACGACGGGCCTTGATCCAGGCCAGCCATGGATCCATCCCCTCACCGGAGCGGGCAGAAACCTGCAACACCTCGATATCCGGATTTACCCGGCGAGCATATTCAATACAGGCGTCCACATCGAAGTCCAGATGGGGCAGCAGATCAGTCTTGTTCAGCAGCATCAGGTCTGCGGCATGGAACATATCCGGATACTTGATGGGCTTGTCCTCGCCTTCGGTCACCGACAGTATGGCCACCTTGTGAGCCTCCCCCAGATCGAAGGCTGCCGGGCACACCAGATTGCCCACGTTTTCGATAAACAGAACGCCACCGTCCAGATCCTTCAGACGCTCCATGGCGTGACCAATCATGTGGGCATCCAGGTGGCAGCCTTTGCCGGTATTGATCTGTACAGCCTGGGCACCGGTCTCCCGGATACGGTCGGCGTCATTGGCCGTCTGCTGGTCCCCTTCAATTACCGCCAGGGGAACCGATTCGTTCAGACGTTCAATGGTTTTGGTGAGCAGAGTGGTTTTGCCGGAACCCGGGCTGGACACCAGGTTCAGAGCCAGTATGGAAGCGTCCTGGAAACGGGCACGGTTGGTGGCGGCATAGCGGTCGTTCTTGCCCAGAATGTCCTGCTCGATCTGTACCATCCGGCTCTGACTCAGACCC
>JBFHSI010000294.1:0-3525 GCA_041591245.1 Marinobacter sp. | reverse complement strand
GCCAGCCGGATCAGATTGTTCCTGTGGCGGACCACGATAAGGATTGCCAGCAGGCCGAACAGGGGCAGGGTCTCCGGTTCGAGAAAGGCGCTGATGGGTGGACCGCTGACAATGGCTACCAGGGACGCCAGTGCGGAGATCCGCCAGCGCCACATCACCAGCAGCCAGATGGCCGCCATGATCAGGGTGGTCACCGGGGCCAGGGCAAGGCCGGCGCCCAACGCCGTTGCCACCCCTTTACCGCCACGGAAACGATAGAAAACCGGAATCATATGCCCGGTGACCGCACACAGGGCGACAATGGCCTGTACCATCACGGAAAGCCCTGCGGCGTGGGTTAGCCAGACCGGAAGCCAGCCTTTGGCGGCGTCCAGCACCAGGGTGACGGCGGCGGGCTGCCAGCCACCGGTGCGGTAGACGTTGGTGGCACCTGGATTACCTGAGCCCAGAGCACGGGGGTCCGGGAGCTTCCATAGGCGGCATACAGAAAGTGCAAACAGCACAGAGCCGCAGAGATAGGCAAAGGTGCAGAGCAGAACGGTCAGAACCGGGTCGCTGGGAAGAGTCATGTACTGGCTCGGGGCGAAGACGTGCCTTTGTGTTGTGTGCGAAAATGCCGGCCTTCAGATGACAGCCAGCCGTTACACAGTATCGGTTGGCTGTGTATTGTTCAATCAGAAAAGAGTGGAATACTCCGGGAGTTCCCTTGGCAGATACTGTGTTCATTGAAGGCCTGGTGGTGGAGACCATTGTCGGTGTTTATGACTGGGAGCGCCAGGTGACCCAGCGGTTGCTGGTGGACCTGGAAATGGACTGGGACAACCGGGCCGCCGCCGCATCCGATGATGTTGGCGATGCGCTGGATTACGCCGCGGTCAGTGCCAGCGTCCAGTCCTGCCTGAAGTCCCTGCAGCCGAAGCTGCTGGAGCGTGGTGCCGAGGTGCTGGCCGAAAAACTGCAGCAGAGCTTTGGTATCCGCTGGCTCCGGCTGACCATCCGAAAACCCGGTGCGGTGCCTGAGGCCCGTGCTGTAGGGGTTTCTATCGAAAGGGGAATACGCCAATGACCGGCAAGGTGCGGGTCTATATCAGTATCGGAAGCAACATTGACCGTGAGCGCTATGTGTCGGCGGCCCTGGATGCTCTGCAGCTGTGGTTCACAGAGCTTGAGATATCTCCGGTCTACGAAAGTGAATCGGTGGGCTTCAATGGTTCACTGTTCCTGAATCTGGTGGTGGGAGTCAGTACCGACTGGTCGGTGGCAGAGCTGTCCCGGCGTTTCAAGCAGCTGGAAGCGGACAACGGACGTCGCCGTGATGTGCCGAAGTTTGCTGCCCGGACTCTGGATCTGGATATTCTGACCTACGGCGATGAAGTGGGTCGGGTAGACGGGGTGGAGCTGCCGCGGGGGGAAATACTGAAGAATGCCTTTGTACTGCAGCCTCTGTCCGATATAGCGCCGGATGCCAGGCACCCGGTTTGCGGCAAGACCTACAGCCAGCTCTGGAGCGAATACCATACCGACCAGAAACTCTGGCCGGTGGACTTCACCTGGCAGGGCCGGCAGATCTCAGTGGCGGCCGGCTGACCGGAAAAGTTCCACCAGATGGCTGGTGGAACTGTCACTTTCTGACTCAGGCTGCCCGCTTTCGCCCAGCAGTCTCGGCAGAATAGTCTGGCCCAGCTGCTTGCCCAGCTCCACGCCCCACTGGTCAAAGGAATCCACATCCCAAATCACTCCCTGCACGAATGTTCGGTGTTCATACAGGGCAATCAGGGCTCCGACGGTTTCCGGTGTTACCTTGTCCATCAGCAGGGTGTTGCTGGGCTTGTTGCCGGCAATGACCTTGTGGGGGGCTAGCAGGTCGATAGCTTCTGCCGACAGTCCGCTGTCCGCCAGTTCCTGGCGGGCTTCCTCCAAGGATTTTCCGGCCATCATGGCCTGGGACTGACTGAGGCAGTTGGCGAACAGGTCCGCATGGTGGTTGGCCACCGGGTTGTGGGAGCGCAGAGGGATAATGAAATCCGCCGGAATCAGCCGTGTGCCCTGGTGAATCAGCTGGTGATAGGCGTGCTGGCCATTGGCACCCACACCACCCCAGATAATCGGCCCGGTCTGGTAGTCCAGAGGCTGGCCATCCTGGCTCACGCTTTTCCCGTTGCTTTCCATATCCAGTTGCTGCAGGTGCTCGGGCAGGCTGCGCAGGTAATGGTCATAGGGCAGGATGACATGGGAACCGGCGCCCCAGAAATTGTTGTACCAGATGCTGAGCATGGCCATGATCACCGGCATGTTCTGCTCTGGGGCTGCGTTAAGGAAATGCTCGTCCATGGCCCTGGCCCCGGCCAGCAGGGCCCGGAAATTGTCCATGCCGATGCTCAGGGCGATGGGTAAGCCGATGGCTGACCACAGGGAGTAGCGGCCGCCGACCCAGTCCCACATGGGGAAAACATTGTCGGCGTGAATGCCGAAGTCTTCAGCGGCACTGACGTTGGCGGTAACCGACAGGAAATGGCTGGCGATGCTGTCTTCCGTGCCGCCATTGTCCAGGAACCACTGACGGGCCACCTTGCTGTTTTCCAGGGTTTCCTGGGTCCGGAAGGATTTGGACTGGATCAGGAACAGGGTGGTTTCCGGGTTTACCGCACGCAGGGTTTCGCAGATTTCCGTACCGTCGATATTGGCAACGTAATGGCAGCGAATATCGCCGCTGGCATAGGGGGTGAGCGCTTCAGTAACCAGTTTGGGGCCAAGAAAAGAACCACCGATCCCGATACTGACCACGTCAGTAAAGGCCTTGCCGGTATGACCCCGGCGACTGCCATTGCGAACGTCCCGGACCAGTGCATCCATCCGGGCAAGGGTTTTATGGACCTCGGCCACAATATTCTGGCCGTCCACCAGGATGGTTTCGGTATCGGGCGCGCGCAGGGCAGTATGCAGGGCCGGTCGGTCCTCGGTGATATTGACCTTGTCCCCTCTGAACAGGGATTCTCGCCGGCTTTCCAGATTACAGCTGCGGGCCAGATCCAGCAGTGCGCCCAGGATGCTGTCGGTAATCCGGTTTTTGGAAAAATCCAGGGACAGGCCGGCGCCCTCGATAAAGTACCGGGTGGCCCGGCCGGGATCCTCGGCAAACAGCTGCTTCATCGGGATCGACTGCAGCTGCCTGCGATGGGCCTCCAGCAGCTGCCATTCAGGTCGGGATGTCAGTGCAGTCTGTGGCACCACAGGATCCTCTGTCGGTTTTGTGGTCAGGGTGTCACGCTGATGTTGTCGATCAGCCGTGTGTCCCCAAGAAACGCCGCCGCCAGCAGGGTAATGGAGCTGTCATCGGGGCTGGCTGGTTTCAGCGTATCACTGTTTACTATGTTGAAATAATCCGGGCGCATGCCGGCCTGTTCCAGAGCTTGCCGGGCTTCCCTTTCCAGAGTCTGGAAGTCAGACCGCCCCTTTGCAAGTTTCTGGGCGGTTTCCTGCAGAGTGCGGTACAGAGCCGGGGCTATCTGGCGCTGTTCAGGGGTC
>JBFHSI010000293.1:0-3528 GCA_041591245.1 Marinobacter sp. | reverse complement strand
TGCCCGTGCCGTTGGCGAATTCGGGGCTGTGTCGGTGGTGTCCGGCAATATCCGGGGGCAGACCAACACACTGCCTCTGCACGTTGAGCTGTTGTATCAGGATTACAACGTGGTGGGCGCCTTCGCCAGTGCCTCCTTGCTGGCCGGAATAGCGATTCTGACACTGGCAGTCAAAGGGATTGTGGAATGGCGCCAGGCCCGGCAGGAAGTTCTTGCCCCGGAAGAGGAAGCAAAACCATGAGTATTGTTGTTGATGGAATTATCAAGAATTTCGGTGGGTTCCGGGCCCTTGACGATATTTCGCTGGAATTTCCGGAAGGCAAACTGACGGCACTGCTGGGGCCTTCCGGTTCCGGTAAAACAACCCTGTTGCGGATTATCGCAGGTCTGGAATCGGCAGAGCAGGGCAGGGTCCTGTTCAGCGGCCAGGATGTTACCGGACTGCATGTGCGCGACCGTAATATCGGATTTGTGTTCCAGCATTACGCCCTGTTTCGACACCTGACTGTGGCGGAGAATGTGGCCTTTGGTCTGGAATCCCTGCCGCGCTCCCGGCGCCCGGGCAAAGATGAAATCCGCAAAAAGGTAGGTAATCTGCTGGAGATGATCCAGCTGCCCCATCTGGCAAACCGCTATCCCTCGGAGCTGTCCGGTGGTCAGAAACAGAGAGTCGCACTGGCCCGGGCCCTGGCCACCCAGCCTCGGATTCTGTTGCTGGACGAACCTTTTGGCGCCCTGGATGCCCGGGTGCGCAAGGATCTTCGTCGCTGGCTGCGGGCCCTGCACGATGAATTCCACTTCACCAGTGTGTTCGTGACCCACGATCAGGAAGAAGCCCTGGAGCTGTCCGACCAGGTAGTAGTGATCAACCAGGGGCAGGTGGAACAGGTGAACACGCCTGCAGCACTTTATGCCCGTCCGGACAGCCGTTTTGTGTTCGACTTTCTGGGCCATGTGAACGTGTTTCCCGGCGCTGTTCAGGACGGCACCCTGAGGCAGGGTGATGCCTGGGTCCGGTTGCCTGGCAGTCTGTCGGTCTCTGGTGAAGCCCAGCTCTACCTGCGCCCCCATGAGGTACGGCTGGTATCCAGACCAACACCGGAGGCCTGCCTGCCATTTACCGTGGAATCGGTGAGCCTGATCGGTGCGGAAGTGCGGGTCGAGCTGAGCCCCGATGGCTGGCACAGCGACACCATCTGGGAAGTGGGGATCAGCCATGGAGACTTCGCCCGGCAGCCGCTGGAGCGGGGCAGCCGATGCTTCGCCCGCCCGGATGTGGGACACCTGTTCCCCGATGGCGCCATGAAACCCCAGTCCCTGCAGTGGCAGGTTGAATTCCCTCTGGAAGCCGCCGGTTCGGGTATCTGAATCCATTATGTAAGAGCCCCGGGGTCCTTCCCGGGGCACTTACATCAGGCCAGATGGTGAACCGGCTGCAGTCCGTAGACCGGTGTATCCAGCCCTTCCATGCGGGCTTTCAGTTGCAGGGCCAGGTACAGGGAGTAGTGGCGGGACTGGTGCAGGTTGCCGCCGTGGAACCACAGCGCTTCCTGCTGGGTGGGTTTCCACATGTTGCGGAGTTCTCCTTCCCAGGGGCCGGGGTCTTTGGCGGTGTCTGATCCCATGCCCCAGCATTTGCCCACTTTGTCCGCTACTTCCTGGGATATGATTTGGGCTGCCCAGCCGTTCATGGAGCCGAAGCCGGTGGCGTAGACGATCAGATCCGCCGGCAGTTCGGTGCCATCGGTAAGCACGACGGACCTGGGTTTGATCTGCTCGATGGTTACACCGCTTTTCAGCTTGATCTCGCCGTCCGCAATCAACTCCGATGCCCCTACATCAATGTAGTAGCCGGAAGCCCGGCGCAGGTACTTCATGAACAGGCCTGAGCCGTCGTCACCGAAGTCCAGCATGAATCCGGCATTTTTCAGGCGGGTGTAGAAGTCCTTGTCCCGCTCCTGGATCTGTTCGTACACCGGAATATGGAATTCCGGCATGATTTTGAACGGAATCGAAGCAAAGGTGAGGTCGGCCTTTTCGGTGGTGATACCGTTGGCGACAGCCTGTTCCGAATAGAGTCCGCCCAGGGCCAGTTCCATCAGGGAATCGGATTTCACTATGTGGGTGGAGGAACGCTGGATCATGGTCACATCCGCGCCGTTTTCCCAGAGTGCCGCACAGATGTCATGGGCGGAGTTGTTGGAGCCCAGCACAATGCACTTCTTGCCCTTGTAGGCTTCGCCGCCCGGGTGTTTGCTGGAATGGTGCTGCTCACCCTCGAAGGTGTCCATGCCGGGAATGTCCGGGATATTGGGAATGCCGGACATGCCGGTGGCCAGTACCAGCTGTTTCGGGCGCAGGGTGACCGGCTCGCCGTCCCGCACCACTTCAACCACCCATTCCTGCAGATTCTCATCGTAACGGGCACCGGTGCATTCGGTGGAGCTCCAGTAGTTCAGCTCCATAATCCTGGTGTACATTTCCAGCCAGTCGCCGATCTTGTCTTTCGGGCAGAATACTGGCCAGTTTTCCGGGAAGGGCAGGTAGGGCATGTGGTCGTACCAGACCGGGTCGTGCAGGCACAGGGATTTGTAGCGGTTGCGCCAGGAATCTCCGGCTTTCGGGTTGCGCTCGATGATAATGGTGGGCACACCCAGTTGACGCAGACGGGCACCCAGTCCGATTCCGCCCTGGCCGCCGCCAATCACCACACAGTAGGGTTGTTTGGTGTAACCCAGTTCCTGCTCTTCCTGTTTGCGCTTTTCCAGCCAGGTCTGCCGGGATTTGCTGGCGCCATGTTCGGCACCTTTGGGCCGGCGGAAGCCTCGGTTTTCCGGAAAATCCTTCAGTTCGTACATATTGGTGAGCAGGGTCCAGGCTTTGCCGTCACGCAGGCGCAGGTGGCCCTTGCCGTGGGAGTCTGCCGTCTCAAAGGTGATCCAGGCTTCAATCACACCGTTCTGTTCGCTGGGCTTTTCCGCCAGGCGCCAGTTGGATGGCTGCCGGTTACGGGCGGTGGCCGCCAGCATGTCCCGGATCTCGTCCCGGCCTTCCATGGTTTTGATGTTCCAGGTCATAGCCACCAGATCCCGCCAGAAACCATTTTCCTCGAAATGCTCCGCGGCCTGTTCCGGGGCATCGGACTGCAGGGTTTCGTCGAAGGCGGCCAGCCACTGTTCAACTTGCCGGGTTGCATTGCTTGTTGTCATGAATGTTCTCCTGGTATGTGTTGTTTTTGTTCGCAAGGGGAACAGGAGCAGGGGGCGTGCCAGGCTCGCAACTTATCCCACCAGAAAACAGTAAGGCATTGATACCAAATCAATAATAATTTTCTTTCTGGCTGCTTGAACCGCCCGACTGGTACCTTCGATAGGGCTGCTGACATTACGCCTGTCACACTCCCGGGCAGTTCGGGCGTTACAGGTGTAACACGAAAAACAGGTACCAAGGTCGGATGCGGAGGGGGCTGAAAAAAGACTAAGCTGGGTGACGTTGCCGCAGTGTCTCTGACCGACAAAAACAATCCAG
>JBFHSI010000292.1:0-3529 GCA_041591245.1 Marinobacter sp. | reverse complement strand
GTGCTGGTGCCGATCCTGGTGTTCTTTTTCCTCAAGGACCGGGCGTTGCTGCTGGGCTCCCTGTCCAGGCTGCTTCCGCCCCAGCGGCCGATGATGCTGAGGATCTGGCACGAGGTAAACCTGCAGTGTGCCAATTACGTTCGGGGCAAGGCAGTGGAAATCCTGATCGTTGGCGGTGCCACCTATGTGGCCTTCAAGTTTCTGGGTATGCCTTATGCTGCGCTGCTGTCCCTTTTGGTGGGGCTGAGTGTGGTGATTCCCTATATCGGTGCGGCGGTTGTGACCATTCCCGTTGCCATGATTGGCCTGTTTGCCTTCGGCTGGGGCAGTCACTTTATCTGGGTCATGGTGGTCTACGGAATCATTCAGGCGCTGGACGGCAATGTGCTGGTGCCGGTGCTGTTTTCCGAAGTCAATAACCTGCACCCGGTTGCGATTATCGTTGCGGTGCTGTTTTTCGGGGGCATCTGGGGGCTGTGGGGTGTCTTCTTTGCGATTCCCCTGGCCACCATGCTCAAGGCGGTATTCTCTGCCTGGCCGGTGAAGGAAGCGTCTCCGCCACCGGCCAGTGAATGACGCTCTGACTCAGAGGGCTTTGACGGCTTCCAGTACTTCGTCAGCATGGCCCTTGACCCGGACCCCGCGCCACTCCTTCCTGAGCACACCTTTGGCGTCGATCAGGAAGGTGCTGCGTTCAATGCCCATGTATTCCTTGCCGTAGAGCTTTTTGAGCTTGATGACATCGAACAGCTTGCACAGGGTCTCGTCCTTGTCTGAGATCAGGTGGAACGGGAAACTGTGTTTGCTGCGGAAGTTTTCGTGGGCCTTGAGACCATCTCTGGATACACCGAAGATTTCCGTGTCCAGTTCGGCGAATGCCTGCATGTGATCCCGGAAATCCTGGCCTTCGGTGGTGCACCCCGGAGTGTTGTCTTTCGGGTAGAAATAGATGACCACATTTTTGCCGCGCAGGTCGGATAACCGGACGGTCTGATCACCCGTAGCAGGCGCCTCAAAGTCTGGTACGGTTTTGTTCAGTTCTACAGATGTCATGACATCTCCTTAATTCCCTTGTGTCAGTTCGTGCCCAACATTACCATATCGGTTTTACTCGGACGGAGCATTTATGATTACGGGTAGCCTTGTTGCACTGGTCACGCCCATGCATCCCAACGGTGATATCCACTGGGAAGAGCTGGACCGGCTGGTGGACTTTCATATCGAAAACGGCACCCATGGCATTGTTGCCGTGGGTACTACCGGCGAGTCCGCAACCCTGGACCCGGAAGAACACTGCCAGGCGATAGGGCGGGTCATCAAACGGGTGGCTGGCCGTATTTCCGTTATTGCCGGAACCGGCGGTAACAGCACCAAGGAAGCCATACAGCTGACCACCGAGGCCCACAAGCTGGGTGCCGATGCCTGCCTGCTGGTTGTCCCGTATTACAACAAGCCTACCCAGGAAGGTCTGTACCAGCACTTCAAGGCGATTGCCGAAGCCGTACCGGGCATGAGCCAGATGCTCTACAACGTGCCCGGCAGAACTTCCTGTGACATGCTGAATGAAACGGTTCTGCGCCTGGCCGATATTCCCAATATTGTCGCCATCAAGGATGCCACCGGTGACGTGCCCCGGGGTATTGAGCTGATCCAGGCCCTGAATGGACGTCTGGCCGTGTATTCCGGTGACGATGCGACCGCTGTTGAGCTGATGCTGGCTGGTGCCAAGGGCAATATTTCGGTCAGCGCCAATGTGGCTCCTGCTGCCATGTCGGCCATGTGTGAAGCGGCTATTGCCGGCAACCGGGACGAGGCCATGCGCCTGCATGAGTTGCTGGAGCCCCTGAGCCGCAAGCTGTTCGTGGAAGCCAACCCGATTCCGGTGAAATGGGCGCTGTACCGTATGGGGCTGATCAGTGAGGGCATCCGTCTGCCACTGACGCCGCTCAGTGAGAAGTTCCACGGTGAAGTGGAAGAAGCCCTGAAAGCCTCAGGTGTACTCTGAGGTTGCTGAAATTGTCTTTGACCCGGAGTAAGCCAATGCCGGTTCTTTCTGGAACCCGTAGTATTCCATTGTCCAAACCTCTGGTCATGGCGTCCGGACTGCTGTTGCTGACAGCAGTTTCCGGATGCAGCATGCTCGAGGACCGTTCCGAACGTTATGTGGCGGAGAAGGAGATTCCTCACCTTGAAGTGCCGGAAAACGTGGATTCCTCCCGGTTCCGGCAGCTGATGCCAATCCGCGACGTCAAGGTTGCCGACGAACGTAAACTCTATTCCTCCGACATTCCCCGACCGCCGGATATGACCTCGGAGATTCTTGATCAGAACTATGCGATTGAGGAACTCGACGGTCGGGCCTGGCTGCTGGTAAATGATGTTCCCGGACGTATTTGGCCGGTGGTCAATGCCTATATGGCCAACCGGGGGCTGGGTGTGAGTCACGACAACCCCCAGTTGGGCTTGCTGCAGAGTGAAGTGGTCAACTTCAGTCAGCGTGCCCGGGATCTTCTGGAACTCTCTGACGGCCGGGAAGCCTCTACCGTACTGCAGGTCAGGATAGCCCCCGGAGTGCGGCGCAAGACCACGGAGATACAGGTCCGCAAACTGGCGTTTGACCGGCGTCCGGAGCAGTTGGTGCCCTGGGCAGGAGCATCGGATGAGCCTTCAGCGGAGGCTCTGGCACTGCAGAAACGGATACTGGAGGACATGGGCGAGTTCCTGAAGTCCAGGGAAGATAACAAGTCCTTCTCCCGGGCCGCGTCTGTAATGACAGCAGAGCCGCTGGTGCGCCTGATGGTCTCGGAAAACGATGAGCCGGTGGGCATTCGAATGTCCCTGGACTATGGCCGTTCATGGGCGGAAGTTCAGCGGGCTCTTGCTGAGTCCGGCATCCCGGTTGTGGATCTTAACCGGAGTGAAGGCTGGTTCTTTGTGGATTTCAGATCTTCTGAGGAACGCAGTCCCGGCTGGTTTGGCTGGTTCAGTGACAAGGAAAAACCGGTCCATACCCATACCATCAGTCTGACCAGACGTGACGACATCGTCCTGATAACGGTCAAACCGGTGGATAGCTACGATGGTGACAGAGCGGCTTCGGAACTTCTGACACAATTATTCGATTACCTATACTGATTCGGTGGGGCGCCGGGTATGCCGGTGCCGCACCTCGGAGACCTTTTGATGGAAAAGCGCAAAGAACTGTACGCAGGCAAGGCCAAGTCCGTTTTTACCACAGACGATCCGGAGCGGTTTGTTCTGGTATTCCGGGATGATACATCGGCATTTGATGGTCAGAAGAAGGAGCAGCTGAACCGCAAGGGCATGGTGAACAACAAGTTCAACGCCTTCATTATGGAGAAGCTGGAAGCCGCGGGTATCCCCACTCATTTTGAAGGCCTGCTCTCGTCCACGGAATCCCTGGTCAAGAATCTGGACATGATTCCGGTGGAATGCGTTGTCCGGAATATTTCTGCAGGCAGTCTTTGCCGCCGTCTGGGGGTGGAAGAAGGCCTGACTCTGAATCCGC
>JBFHSI010000291.1:0-3566 GCA_041591245.1 Marinobacter sp. | reverse complement strand
GTAATTCACCGGCTCCCCGGATTTCCAGGTCGTGGGTGGCAAGCATGAAGCCGGCACCCAGATCCTGGGATTCGGAAATGGCATCCAGCCGTTTCTTCGCGTCCGCAGTAATGGAGCGGGGCGGAGGTGTCAGAAGGTAGGCGTAGGCCTGGTGGTGGGAGCGGCCGACGCGGCCCCGGAGCTGGTGCAGCTGGGCCAGGCCGAACTTGTCGGCCCTTTCGATAATGATGGTGTTGGCGCTGGGAATGTCGATGCCGGTTTCGATGATGGTGGTACACACCAGCACGTTGAAGCGCTTGTGATAGAAATCCGACATGATCTTTTCCAGTTCCCGCTCCCGCATCTGGCCGTGGGCCACGCCCACCCGGGCTTCGGGAATCAGGGTGCGCAGGTCTTCTGCGGTTTTCTCGATACTGGCCACGTCATTGTGCAGGAAATACACCTGACCGCCCCGGAGGATTTCCCGGAGTATGGCCTCTTTCACCATGGCATCCTCACGCTGGCGCACGAAGGTCTTGACCGACAGTCGCCGGGCCGGCGGTGTGGCGATGATGGACAGGTCCCGCAGGTGTCCCATGGCCATGTTCAGGGTCCTCGGGATAGGGGTGGCGGTGAGTGTCAGCATGTCCACTTCCGCCCGCAGGGCCTTGAACTTTTCCTTCTGATGGACCCCGAAGCGGTGTTCCTCGTCGATAATGACCAGTCCCAGATTCTTGAACTGTATGTCCCCCTGCAGCAGCTTGTGGGTGCCTATGACGATATCGGCCTTGCCGCTGGCAATGGCCTCCATGGCCTTCTGGGTCTGGGTGGCGCTGCGGAAACGGCTGAGCAGCTCCACATTGACGGCAGTTCCGGAAAATCTGTCCCGGAAGGATTCGTAGTGCTGCTGGGCCAGCAGGGTAGTGGGAACCAGTACCGCCACCTGTTTGCCTGAGTAGGTGGCCATAAAGGCCGCACGCATGGCCACTTCGGTTTTACCGAAACCCACGTCACCGCAGATCAGCCGGTCCATGGGGCGTTCGCTGGTCATATCCTCTATAACTGCCTGGATGGCCGCTTCCTGATCCGGAGTTTCCTCAAACGGGAAGGCGGCGGCAAAGGCCCGGTAAGCTTCCTTCGGGTTTTCGAAGGTAAAGCCCTTGCGGGCTTCCCGGCGGGCATAGACATCCAGCAGCTCTGCTGCGGTATCGCGGATTTTTTCCAGGGCTTTCTGTTTGGCGTTACTCCAGCGCTCGGTGCCCAGTTTGTGCAGGGGGGCATGCTCCGGGTCGGCCCCGGCATAGCGGGAAATCAGGTGCAGGCTGGATACGGGCACATAGAGTTTTGAGCCGCCGGCATATTCCAGCATCAGAAACTCGCTGGCTTCGCCCTCGACGGTAATGGTTTCCAGTCCCAGGTAACGGCCCACGCCGTGGTCTATATGCACCACCGGGGCGCCGATCCGCAGTTCCGACAGGTCCCGGTATCCGCCGTCGTCCACCTCTGTCGGTTTTTCCCGGCGCCGGCGTTGCAGAACCCGCTCCCCGAACAGGGCGGTTTCGGTTATCAGTGCCAGGTGCTGCTCCGGCAGGACCAGCCCCAGTTCCATGGGCGCGATAGTAATGCCCAGGGGGCATTTCTGGTCCTGGAGAAAGTCCTGCCAGCTGTCCAGGGTCTGAACCCGGATCCGGTGATCGCTCAGGTTTTCGATCAGGGCTTCCCGGCGCCCGGAGGACTCGGCACAGATCAGCACCCGGCCGCTGAACCCGGACAGAAACTGCTTCAGGCGTCCGGCGGGATCAGCTGCGCGCCCGTCCATGGCCACATCCGGCAGTTCCTGTGTCGGGCAGTTTTCCGCCCCGGCGCCGGTGGCGGCAGCCGCAGCCATGGTGACCCGGGGGAAGTCTTTCAGTTGCCGGAACAGTTCTTCCTGTTGCAGAAACAGCTGGGTGGGAGGAAGGATGGGGCGGTGCCGGTCGTGTCTGCGGTCTTCATAGCGGGCCCGGGTTTCTGCGTCGAACAGGCTGACGGCATCGTTCAGTCCCTGCTCGGTGAGAACACGGGTGTCACCGGGCAGATAATCGAAGAGGGTGGCCGTTTCATCGAAAAACAGGGGCAGATAGTACTCGATCCCCGGGGGAGTAATGCCGTGGGACACATCCTGGTATATGGGCGCGTTCTTGTCGGCGTGGGGGAACTGCTCGAACCAGCGGTTGCGGAATCCGGAGCGGGCCTCCTTGTGCCACGGGAATTCATAGGCGGGCAGGAGTTCCACTTTCTCAATGCGGTCGATGGAGCGCTGGGTCTCCGGATCGAAGGTGCGCAGGGTTTCGATCTCATTGTCGAACAGGTCGATACGGTACGGCAGGTCGGAGCCCATGGGAAATATGTCAAGAATGGCTCCGCGCACCGCATATTCGCCATGTTCATAGACATTGTCGCTGTGCCGGTAACCGGCGGCTTCCAGTTGCATGCGCCAGGTTTCGATATCCAGGGACTGGCCGGTTTCCAGCAGCAGGGTGTTGCCCTGCAGGTAATTGACCGGCGGCAGCCTGTGCATCAGGGTTCTTGCCGGAACCACCAGTATGCCGTGGCGGGTGGCTGGCAGCCGGTGCAGGGTGCGGATGCGCCGGGAAACTATGTCCTGATGGGGTGAAAACTGGTCGTAGGGCAGGGTTTCCCAGTCCGGAAGCGAGAGCAGTTCCAGTCCGTCGGGGGTGATGGCTGGGCCATCCTCGGCGCCGGACAGCCCCAGAAAAAAGCGGATGGCCTGTTCCAGCCGGATGGCATCGTTGGTGCTGCGGGTGATGACCAGGGTCAGGCTGTTGTGGGTCTGGGCGCTTTCACAGATAGCCAGGGCATCACTGCTGCCGTGCAATTGGCCCCATGTGCGGTGATCGCCCGGTTGGTCCGGAAACCCGGGGGCGACCAGTGAACGGGGCTGGGTGGAAGTGGCTGAACCTTGGCTCATGGGCTGTCTTGCTCTCCTGCTGTGAGCGTCCGGGGAGACGGCGAGGCGGCTATTCTAACGCCCGCAGGTGGCGGTGTCATGGCGCCTGTCCGGATTCGAAGAACCGCTTGGGAAACGGCTGCCGGCCGGCGGACAGGGTGGTGGTGGCTGGCATTTGCTCCGGAACAGTTTAAATTGGATAATGTGCGCCCAAATTTCCCAACCGTGCTAAACACAGAGGTCGCAACCGTGAGTCACGAACAGATCAACCAGCTCCTGTCTAACTGGACGGAAAGAGAATCCACAGCGGAGGCCATGATTCCTCTGATCGGCCGCCTGTACCGCAAGAACAATGTGGTTACTTCCGTATATGGTCGCTCAATTATCAATCAGTCAGTGATTGATATCATCCGAGCCCACCGCTTTGTCCGTCAGGTGGAAAACAGCGAGCTGTCGGTTCACGACACTCTGCCGATCCTGCAGGCCATGGATACTCTTGATCTTGGCCGTGCCCACGTGGATATCGGCAAGCTGGCGGTCAAGTTCAAGGAGGAAGGTGGCGACCTGGTTGAGTTCCTCAAGCGCGAAATTGGCCCGGTAGTCGGGCAGTATGAAGCTCAGTCCGCTGCCAACGCAG
>JBFHSI010000290.1:0-3595 GCA_041591245.1 Marinobacter sp. | reverse complement strand
CCGCAATCTTGCGGGCGTTGTCCAGCACCTCGGCCTTGCTGTGCAGCCGGGGCATCTTGTAGTTCACGACAGCAACGCCGACGGTGTCGTCACTGCTGGATATGTCACCGTGTCTCATACTGGTTACTCCATGGTTCCAGGTGGGTTCTAGACCGCCAGATAGCTGGCGATCTTGTCCTGATCGGCTTCCGCTCGCAGTTCTTCGTGGACAATGGCGCCCTTCTCGATCACCAGAATCCGGTCCGCCGCATCCATGACAAAGCTCAGCACCTGTTCCGACACCACAATGGACAGGCCGCGCTCATCCCGGATGCGCCGCAGGGTCTGTGCAATTTCCTTGATGATGTTGGGCTGGATGCCTTCGGTGGGCTCGTCCAGCAGCAAGACCTTGGGCCGGGTGGCCAGAGCCCGGGCTATGGCCAGCTGTTGCTGCTGGCCTCCGGACAGGTTCCCTCCGCGCCGGTTCTGCATTTCCTTGAGCACCGGAAACATCTCGTACAGGTCTTCGGGCACTTTCTTTTCGCCCACTGCAGCCAGCCCCGTCTCTATGTTTTCCCGAACCGTCAGGGTCGGAAAGATCATCCGGCCCTGGGGCACAAACCCTATACCAGCCCGTACCCGCTGGAAGCTTTTGAGTCCGGACAGATCTTCCCCGTCCAGGCTGAGCTGGCCGGATCTGGTCGGGGTCATGCCCACCAGGGACTTCATCAGGGTGGTCTTGCCCATGCCGTTGCGGCCCACTACCGCGACAATTTCGTTTTTCGCGACCTCCAGGTTCAGGTCGTCAATGATGCTGCTCTGGCCGTAGGCCACCGAATGATGTTTGACGCTCAGCATAATCAGTGCCCCAGATAGACTTCGATGACTTTCGGGTCCGACTTCACATGCTCGATGGACCCTTCGGAAAGAACCTTGCCCTGATGCATGACCGTCACCCGGTCCGCAATATCACCGACAAACTGCATGTCATGCTCGATCACCAGTACCGTATGGTCCTTTGTGATGCGCCGCAGCAGCTCCGCCGTTTTCTGGCGCTCGGCCACGGACATGCCCGCCACCGGCTCATCCAGCATCAGCAGATCCGGCTTCTGGATCAGCAGCATGCCAATCTCCAGCCACTGTTTCTGGCCGTGGCTGAGCAGGGCGGCCGGCTGGTTCAGGGCATCGCTCAGGAAGATGGTTTCCGCCACTTCCTCCACCGCAGCCACCACCTGCGCATCCCGTTTGAATGCCAGGGCGCCCATAACGTTGTGGCCCCGGGGGTAGGAGACTTCCAGGTTCTCGAACACCGTCAGGTCTTCAAACACCGACGGGGTCTGGAACTTGCGCCCTACCCCCGAATGCACAATCTGGTGCTCCTTGAGTCTGGTCAGCTCCTTGCCGGCAAAGCGGATGGAGCCGGAGGTGGCTTTGGTCTTGCCGCAGATAAGGTCCAGTACGGTGGTCTTACCTGCACCGTTCGGGCCGATAATGACCCGGATTTCCTTGGGGTCCAGATAGAACGACAGGTCATCCACTGCCTTGAAGCCGTCAAAGGACACGGTGAGTCCTTCCACCGCCAGCAGGAAGTCCTTGCTCTTGGTTGTGGCTGTGTGCATCAGGATTTCTCCGGGCTGTATTGGTCAAACATGGGGTCGAATTCCCGGTCCTTGGCTGCGGCATCAGTTGCTGCCGGCACCTCGGATTTGGCCGCGTCGGTCTTCGGACGGCGTTTGAACAGACGGTCTTCCAGAGGCATCACATAGCTCTGGTAAAGACCGGCCAGGCCATTGGGGAATGCCAGGACCACACCGATGAACAGAGCGCCCATGGCAAAGGGCCAGAGTTCCGGGAAGGACTCCGAAAACCCGCTCTTGGCCGCGTTCACCAGCAAGGCGCCATAGACCGCGCCCAGGATCGACAGGCGTCCGCCCAGGGCACAGAAAATGACCATTTCAATGGAGGACACAATGCCGATGAAGGACGGGGACATGAAGCCGACAATCAGGGTGAACAGGGCGCCACCGACACCGGCGAAAGCCGCAGCCAGACAGAACACGAAGATCTTGAAGGCGGCAACGTCATAACCGGAAAAGCGGACCCGCATTTCCTGGGCATTCATGGCCACAAGGATGCGCCCCAGCTTGCGGTTCTGGATAAACCGGGCCACGAACAGGCACAGGAACAGCATGCCCACGCACACAAAGTACAGGATGGTTCTGGCGGAGTCGGTGCGTATGTCCCAGCCCATCAGGGTTTTCAGGTCGGTAATACCGTTCACACCACCGGTGTAGCCCTGCTGACCGATAATCAGGATGGTGAGAATGGCGGCAATGGCCTGGGTAATGATGGCGAAGTAGACGCCACCGACGCGGCGGGTGAACATGGCAAAGCCGATGATGAAGGCCAGCAGTACGGGTACCGCGATAACCGCAATCAAAGTGAAAGAGAAGCTGTGGAACGGTTCCCAGAACCAGGGCAGCTCCGTGAGCTGGTTCCAGTCCATGAAATCCGGAATACCCGGAGTGGACTGGATGGCGGTGGCCTCCGGTGTGGAGGCCTCCAGCTTCAGGAACATGGCCATGCAGTAGCCGCCCAGTCCGAAGAACACGCCCTGGCCCAGGCTGAGAATGCCGGCCTTGCCCCAGCACATGACCAGACCTATGGCGACAAAGGCGTAGGTCAGGTATTTGCCGACCATGTTCAGGCGGAACGGGTCCAGCGCCAGGGGCAGAATAACCACCAGCAGCAGGGCCAACGCCAGATAGTAGAGCCCCTCCCGGGACACAAACCAGTTCAGTGGGGATGGTTTTTTCATGACAATCTCCTAGCGACGGACCTTGAGGGCCATGAGTCCTTCCGGACGAATCATGAGAATGCCGACGACCACCAGCAGGGTGAGCACCTTGGCCATGGAACCACTGAGGAAGAACTCCATGGTGGACTGGGCCTGGGAGATGCCGAAGGCGGAAATGATGGTTCCGATCAGGCTCTGGGCACCGCCGAAGACCACCACCAGGAAGGTATCAACGATATAGGCCTGGCCGGAGGACGGACCGGTGGAACCGATCATGGTGAAGGCGGCCCCGGCAATGCCGGCGATGCCGCAGCCCAGCGCGAAGGTCATGCGATCGACGCCGGCGCTGTTGATCCCCACCGCTTCGGCCATGGGCCGGTTCTGTACCACGGCACGAACCTTCTTGCCCCAGCCGGAACGGTACATCAGCAGGTACACCGCCAGCGCAATGGTCAAAGCGATAATCATCACGAACAGGCCATTGATGGGCAGTTCCACCAGGTCGGTCACCTGGAAGGCGCCCATCATCCATTCCGGCAGTTCAACCCCCACTTCCCGGGCTCCGAAGATGGAGCGGTAGGCCTGCTGCATGATCAGGCTCAGCCCCCAGGTGGCCAGCAGGGTATCCAGGGGCCGGTGATACAGGTGTCTTATCATTGCCCATTCCACCAGGGCCCCCAGGGCAGCGCAGATCACAAAAGCCAGAACCATGGCAACAAAGAAGTAGCCACCGAACAGTCCCGGCAGGTAACTCTGGAAGAATCCGGAGGTCAGATAGGTGGTGTAGGCACCCAGGATCATGAACTCCCCATGGGCCAT
>JBFHSI010000289.1:0-3597 GCA_041591245.1 Marinobacter sp. | reverse complement strand
GCAGAACGGCAAGCTGGTTCGTCCGAAGCGTCTGGCTTCTGGCCTGTTCCAGTTCAAGAAGAACTCTGGCGTAGATCGCGTAGTTCTGGACTGTATCACTTCTCTGCAGAACGGTGCTGACCTGCTGTGGATCGAAACCGAGAAGCCGCACGTTGGCCAGATCAAAGAGATGGTTGATCGTATCAAAGAAGTCGTACCAAACGCCAAGCTGGTGTACAACAACAGCCCGTCCTTCAACTGGACTCTGAACTTCCGTCAGCAAGTATTCGATGCATGGAAAGAAGAAGGCCGTGACGTGTCTGCCTACGAGCGTGAAAAACTGATGAGCGCTGAGTACGACGACACCGAACTGGGCAAACTGGCTGACGAATGGTGCCAGAACTTCCAGCGTGATGCGTCCCGTGAAGCAGGTATCTTCCACCACCTGATCACTCTGCCGACATACCACACTGCGGCTCTGTCTACCGACACCCTGGCCAAAGGCTACTTCGGTGACGAAGGCATGCTGGCTTATGTTGCCGGTGTTCAGCGTAAGGAAATCCGTGAAGGTATCGCCACCGTCAAGCACCAGGACATGGCCGGTTCCAACATCGGTGATGACCACAAGGAATTCTTTGCTGGTGAAGCAGCTCTGAAAGCCGGTGGTAAAGACAACACCATGAACCAGTTCGGCTAATCGAACAGTTCTCTGGTGTGCTGACGGGAGTTGCTCCCGTCAGCTGACAAAACCCCGCCCCTGTGGCGGGGTTTTGCGTTTCCGGCTGCTAAGATAAAGGTCCAAGCTGTGGATGACGCCGGATATGATGACCAGAGATGAGGTATTACAGGCACTGGAAGAAACCCGCCGACGTGCCCGGGAGCTGGTGACTTCTTTGCCGGAGGCAGCACTGGATGTGCCCTGGCATCCGGGGGTGAACCCGCCGTTGTGGGAAATGGGGCACGCGGCCTTCTTCTATGAAGTCTTTGTGTTCGGTCTTCTGGATGACCGCCCCAGCCTCCATCCCGCCATGGACCCGTACTGGGATTCATTTCATATCGAGCACCGGGAACGCTGGAACCGGAACCTGTTTCCGGGCCGGGAAGACACCCTGAACTACTTCGATACGGTCTATGGGCTGATGGCGCAACGGGTCCGGACGCAACCCTGTACTGACCGGGCGCTGTATCTTTACCGCTACGCCATCTATCACCAGCATATGCATATCGAATCCATGATCTGGTGCCGGCAGACGGTGGGTTATCCGGCTCCACCGGAGGTGACGGGAGTACGTCCTGCACCGGGGGCAGCGGTGACCGGTGATGCTGAAATTCCTCCGGGAACCTGGTGGATCGGAATGCCGGCCGACTCCGCTGCATTTGCCGGTGATGATTTTGCCTTCGACAATGAGAAACCCGGTTTTGTGACGGAGCTTCCGGCATTTGCCATTTCCAGGCAGCTGGTGAGTAACGGGGAGTTTCTGGCTTTTGTGGAGGATGGCGGTTACCGGAGGCCGGAGCTCTGGAGTTTCGGCGGTCAGCAGTGGCTGGCAAAGGCCTGGGATCACCCCGGCCACCCCATCTGCTGGCGACAGGATTCAGGAACCTGGTACCAGCGCCGGTTTGATCAGTGGCAGCCCCTGAATCCGGAGGCACCGGTTGTACATGTGTCCTGCTGGGAAGCGGAAGCCTACTGCAATTGGGCCGGGCGCCGGTTGCCCACGGAAGTGGAGTGGGAAGTGGCGGCTCTGGGTAACCGTCCGGGAGCCCCTGTCCGCCGTTACCCCTGGGGTAACCGGGCTCCGGATAAAACCCTGGCGGATATGGATGGCGGTTGTATGGCGGGGAATCCGGTATGGGATTATCCGGACGGGGACAGCCCCTTTGGCTGTCGCCAGATGATTGGCAGTGTGTGGGAGTGGACCAGCTCCCAGTTCCTGCCCTATGACGGTTTCCGGGTGGATATGTACCCGTTCATGTCCACCCTGCAGTTTGGTGACCACCGGGTGGCCCGGGGCGGCAGTTGTGCCACCTCATCCTGCCTGATCCGGGGCAGCTACCGGCAGGCTTACCTGCCGGCGCGCAACGATGTCTATACGGGTTTCCGGACATGCGCCCTGTGAGTCGGTGGCTTCGGCTCAGTCGCCGGTATCCGCAGCCCGGCCCATAACATGGCTGGCCAGGGCGACGCCGGTTTCATTCATGGTCAGATAGGCGTCGTTGGCACCCGCTTCCCGGATTCTTCTGGCTTCATCCTCGAACATGGTATGGGCGACGATATAGCCCCGGAAACCCAGCTTGCGCAGCATTCGGGCGGCAATCAGTTTGCCCTCGATATCCCCCAGGGCGAGAACCACCGAGTGTACCGCCGGCATATGCAGGCCATCCCAGAAGGAGGTGTCTTCGGCATCGGCAAACACCACATTACGTCCGGCTATCTGGTGCTGGCTGGCCTTGGCGGGGTCTGAGTCCAGCCCCATCAGTTCCGGTTCCTGGTCTTTCATCCAGTCGTAGGCGGCGGTACCGGTGCGGCCCATGCCCATGATCAGAACCCGGGTGCTGCCCAGGGACAGGGGTTGCTCGTCGGGATGGTGATGACTGCTTTCGAAACGGCTCAGGCGATGGGAATAGCGCTCGAACAGCTTATGGGCAAAGCGGTTGATCGGTGCCGAAACCAGAAAGGACAGGGACACAGTGATGGCCAGGGGCACCAGCCACTGGGGCAGGGCAATGCTGGCCACAATCAGGCCGAACTCGCTGTAGTTGCTGAGGGCCAGTGCACTGAGAAAACTGCTGCGGGCCCGCAGCCGGAAGGCCAGCAGCAGGAAGAAAAACAGGATGCCCTTGAGGGGCAGCAGCAGTGCTGCAATCACAGCGAATACAAGTGCCTGTGTATCCGGCAGGCCGTCAATTCCGATCTGCACAAAGAAGCCCACCAGAAAGACTTCCTTGACGCTCCACAGTGACTTGGAGAGCTCATGGGAGCGGGGGTGGCCTGCGAGCATGGCCCCGAATACCAGAGCACCCAGTTCCGAGCTCAGGCCTACGGATTCAAAGCCAAAGCCCCCCAGCACCAGGGCCAGCAACAGGCCCAGCAATACCAGCAGTTCGTCGTGGCCACTGGCATCCAGCAGCCGGAACAGAACCGGACGCAGCAGGGGCAGGCCAAACACGATCAGGGCCCACTGGGACGGGGTCTGGCCGGCGGCCAGGCTCATCACCACCAGGGCAATCAGGTCCTGCATGATCAGGATGCCAACGGTGACCCGGCCATGGAAGGCCCGCAGTTCGCGCTTGGATTCCAGTACCTTGGCCGCCAGTACCGTGGAGGAAAAGGACAGGGCCACCGCCAGCACCAGGGCTTTCTGCCAGGACAGATCCATCAGCAGATACAGGCCAGGGGTGAAAATCAGGCAGGTGATGGCAAAGTGCAGCAGGCTGCCGCCGATCACTTCCGGGCTGATAATGGAGCGGAGTTTCAGTTTCAGGCCAACGGTGAACAGCAGAAGCAGTACGCCCAGGTGCGCAATATGGTGCAGGGCATCGGTGGCTTCAATGGTGATTCCGGTCTGTGCTGACAGACCGCTGAGAACAAAACCGGCGGCCAGATAGCCTACCAGG
>JBFHSI010000288.1:0-3623 GCA_041591245.1 Marinobacter sp. | reverse complement strand
CCCAGTGGCAGCGAAAGCGTCCGGCCTGGGATTCGAACAGTACTTCGGCATAGCATTCCCCGGTCTGGCGGGACATGATTTCATTGCCGGCCTTGGTGATTTTGCCAAGCCGGGGGGTGGCGCCGTACAGGGCCAGGCAGATGGCATCCAGAATGGTGGACTTGCCCGCGCCGGTGGGTCCGGTCAGCGCAAAGATGCCGTTGGAGGTGTATTCCGGATCGGTCAGGTCGATCCGCCATTCGCCATAGAGGGAATTGAGGTTCCGGAACCGCAGCTCAAGTATTTTCACAGTCGGCCTCTATTCCGCATTAACGTCGTCTTCATGGAGAGACTTGAGGATTTCATTGTAGGAAGCGGTCAGCAGCTCCCGGTCTTCATCGGGCACATCGAAGGCGTCCAGGCAACGCACAAACACATCCTTCTCATCCAGATCGTCCAGGGTTTCGTTGTCGGTGGCAGCGCTGATCACCCGTTCCATAACCCTGCGGTTCTTGATTCTGCGAATTTCCATGGCCGAGCCGTCCAGGGCCTCATCCAGCATGTCCCGGAGATTGCCGATCACATCCCGACCGGTGTATTCAATCTCCAGCCAGGCATTGCTGCTGTCTTTTCTGAGAGCATCCAGCCTGCTGCGGATATCCTCCAGGGACCCCACAATACGGACCAGAGGCTGGAAACAGGGTACCGGCAGCTCCTGTATCTCCGGCGCCCCGCCCCCGAACTCCACCAGCACCACCTTTTTCTGCTGGGTGGCTTCGCCATAACCCATGGGAATGGGCGAACCGCTGTAACGGATACGTCCGCTGCTGCCCACCCTCTGGGGAACATGGAGATGGCCGAGGGCGAGATAATCAATAACGTCGGGAAACACATCCTCACCGACATGGGCCAGGGAACCCACGTAAAGCTCCCGCACGCCGTCCCCGTCCACGGTCTGGCCTCCCGCTGTGAACAGATGCCCCATGGCAATAATGGGAATGTCCCGGTTGCCGGAATCTTCAAATCCGGACCGCAGGTTTTCGGCAACAGAGCACACATCCCCGTAGTGCTTTTTCAGCCCGGCCACCAGCTTGGCATTCTTGTCGTCAATGGTTTCGCCCGGCTCTGCGGTACGGATATCCCGGTCCCGCAGATAGGGCACTGCGCACACTATGGCCTCAGGCCTGTCCCCGTTACGCAGCACAACCACCTCATCCGCCGGATCGTCGGTGATGGCTCCCACCACATACACGTTCAGTGCCCGCAGCAGTTCCCGGGGCGCGTTCAGGAACGAAGGTGAATCATGGTTACCGGCAATCACCACCACATGGCGGCAGCAGGATGAAGAAACCTGGCACAGGAATCGGTAGTAGAGTTCCTGGGCCCGGTTGCTGGGTGTGCTGGTATCAAACACATCGCCGGCCACCAGAAGCACATCAATGTGCTGCTCCTCGATGGTTGCAGCCAGCCAACCCAGAAAAGCGGAAAATTCCTCGTAGCGTTTGCGGCCATAAAGGGAACGGCCCAGATGCCAGTCTGAGGTATGGAGGATTCTCATTGCACCACCCGGGTAGCGTGAAGGACCTTGCCTGAATGAAGGTCGGGATAGAGGCTCCGGAAGATTCTATCTGAACCGGCAAGAAAGCGGAAATTAAGGCATTTTTCTTACTTTTTGTGTATTTCCTGTCCACCGGCAGACGGTTGGGAAGCGGAACTGCTGCCCAGGAAACGGGGCATGCTGATACCTTCGCGCTCCAGCCACCGGTATACCGTGGGCCGGGACACCTGGAACCTCCGGGCCACTGCGGAAATATTCCACCGTTCCGCCTGCAATGCCTGCAGCAGCGGGCTTCCTGCGGGGGGCTCGTCTGTGGCACCTTCGTCGACGGGAGGCAGACAGTCGGCAACGCAATCTTCCGGCAGATCATTCACGGTAATTTCCGCGCCGTCACAGGTGGCCTCGGCAAACGCCAGGGCATTCACCAGTTGCCGGATATTGCCGGGCCAGTCATAGGCCAGCAAGGCACTCATGGCATCGGCCCGCAGCCGCACCTGGGACAGCCGCCCTTCCGCAACCAGGCTTGCCAGCACTGACTGGATCACATGCTGACGGTCGGCCCGCTGACGCAATGCGGGCAATCTCAAGGTGGCCCCGTTCAGACGGTAATACAGATCGGCCCGGAAACGACCGTCTTCGATCAGCTGCCCCAGATCCTGATGGGTGGCTGCAATCACCCGGCAGTTCACCCGAACCGGTCTGTCTGCCCCGACTGGCAGAATCTCGCCCTCAGCCAGTACCCGCAGCAACCGGGTCTGCAGTTGCAGAGGCATGTCACCGATTTCGTCCAGAAACAGGGTTCCGCCATCGGCCTGCTGGATCAGCCCCGGCATGCCCCGGCTCCGGGCACCGGTAAAGGCCCCTGCCACATAGCCAAACAGTTCACTCTCAATCAGGGATTCGGGAATGGCGGCGCAGTTCACCGCCACCAGAGCCTTGCGGCTGCGATTGCTGGCCTTGTGAATGGCCCGGGCCAGCACCTCCTTGCCGGTGCCCGTCTCCCCCAGAATGAGCAGCCCCACATCCCGGTTACGCAAACGTTTGGCCAGGGCCAGAGTCCGCCGCATAACCGGGTCATCGGCCGCCAGCCGGTCCAGTTCCGGCACCACCTCTTCCCTGTCATTCTGCTGTTGGGGAACGGATACGGGCGAAGGTGTCCGGGGCTGGATCAGGGCAGCAAACAGGGTTTCACCGGTAAAGCGATTGCGGAAGGCCCGTATCTGGTCGTCCTGGTCATAGGGAATGCTCCAGATATCCCGCATCTGGCATTCAAACAGATCCGTCAGGCCCTGAGCCGCCACCGGGCCTTCTGATGCCGGCGACACAGTTGCCAGCATTTCCCGCGCGGGAGTATTGCAGGCTTCTATATTGCCGTTGTCATCAATGGCGAACAGGTACTGGCCGTTCACCTGCACAAACTCCCGGGAAGCGTCACAACGGAAAATGGTCTGATTGCGGTATCGGCGCAGGAAATAGGCATCTTCAATCATGCGCGCGTAGAGCTGGGTCAGGTTGAGGGCAAAGTTCTGGCTGTGCCTGGCTTCCGGTGAATTCAGGGCGGAAATATCCAGCACTGCCAACAGATTGCCGGAAGGATCCCGAATCGGAGCGGAGGTACAGGTCAGGCTGATATGGGTGGCATCAAAGTGATCCACCTGATGACAGGTCAGGGCCTGGTTTTCCCGGATACAGGTGCCCACCGCACAGGTGCCGGCATACTCTTCGCTCCAGTCTGCACCCAGGTACAGGCCCGCCTTGCGCAATGTCCGGTCTGACTGGCGGTCCCCGAGATACTGTACAGTAATGCCCCGGTGATCTGTGAGCAGCAGCACGTACCCCAGACGGGTAATCATGGCGTAGAGCTTTTCCACCCCGGCCCGGGCCACATTGAGAAATTCGTCCACCGAATCCTGATGTTCACGGAGTGTCTGCTGGGTAACGATGCGGGCACTGCGGGGACGGCTCGGGTCCAGGCCATATTCATCGATACACCGCTTCCATGAGCGGCCAATCAGTTCACTGCCCGGCGCCTGTTCAATGGAACCCTTGTCGGCAAAACTGAGAATGGCATCAATATGACGGCGCT
>JBFHSI010000287.1:0-3645 GCA_041591245.1 Marinobacter sp. | reverse complement strand
GGGAACCGGCGAGCCAATGAAGTATCCGGAGACACACAGGACCAGAATGCTGGCCACGGTTACCCAGTGCCAGATCCGTACAGGTGCCTCATAGACATAGACCGCTGCCTGGGAACGTGCCGGCAGCGGGCCTTCAGCTGCTGCAATTTGTTTTTCCAGTGCCATCACAGAATCCTCCACGGGTGTGCAGAGAACTGCACACCCGTACTGTCAGCGTATTTTGACCTTGGTCAGCTCCTGACCGTCCGGTGACATGACGTGAGTCGAACATGCCAGACAGGGATCAAAGCTGTGCACGGTACGAAGAATCTCCACAGGCTCTTCCGGCCGCTCCATGGGCGTATTCAGCAAGGCTGCCTCGAACGCGCCAATGTTGCCGTTATGATCCCGTGGTGATCCGTTCCAGGTGGTAGGAACTATGGCCTGGTAGTTTTCAATCTTGCCGTCACGGATCTTGATCCAGTGACCCAGGGCTCCCCGGGGTGCTTCGTTGATACCGACACCCTGGGCCTCTTTCGGCCAGGTGGACGGATCCCATTTCTCCACGTTGGCGGTGGAGGTATCACCGGCCTTGATGTTGGCAATCAGGGCATTCCAGTCTTCCAGCATGGTGTCGGTACACAGCTCGCATTCCAGCGCCCGGGCCAGGGTGCGGCCCAGTGTGGAAGGCAGGAACTGTTTCAGTCCCAGGTCCAGACCAGTGCTCTGGTTGAAGGCTGCCAGGGAACGGTTCACCTGATCCTGCACATACTCCTTGCCGGAGGCGTAGGCGACTATGTAACGGGCCAGAGGCCCCACTTCCATGGCATGCCCGCGCCAGCGCGGAGACTTGATCCAGGAGTACTTGGCGGACTCATCCAGCTCCTTGATGTCAGTCTTGGTGCCCTTGGTGTTGGGCCCCAGCTCGAACTTGGGTTCGGTCACCCCTTCCCAGGGGTGCAGACCCACAGTTTCATCACCACCGTAGGTGTACCAGCTGTGGGTTACGAACTCCTTGATCTGTTCCGGATCCCGTACATCCACCGGATGCACTTCATCCCAGTTGCCGTTAACAATGGCTCCGGCCGGCAGCAGGTCTGTGCTCTTGTCGCCAGGAACCTGGGCATAGGTGCCATAGGCCAGTACGTTCTGGCCGGACAGGCCGCCACCGTACAGCCAGTTCTTGTAAATGCCGGCAATGGCCAGCACATCCGGAATGTAAACATTCTTGGTGAAGGCCTGGGCCTCCTTGATGCGCTCCAGCACGAAATTCAGGCTGGTCATGTTCACCGGTGCTCCGGAAGCCCCCACGTCATCCAGGTTGATGGCACAGGCAACACCGCCCACCATGAAGTTCGGATGCGGATTCTTGCCGCCGAAAATAGTGTGAATCTTGACGATTTCCTTCTGGAAATCCAGGGCTTCCAGATAGTGGGACACTGCCATCAGGTCCGCCGCCGGCGGCAGTTTGTAGGCCGGGTTATCCCAGTAGCCATTGGAGAACAGACCCAGCTGGCCGCTTTCCACAAAGCGTTTCAGGCGGGTCTGCACATCCCGGAAATAGCCGGGGCTGGATTTGGGATGGTGGGGAGACACCATCTGCTGCAGTTCGGAGGTTTCCCTGGGGTCCGCCTTCAGGGCGTTGACCGGGTTAACCCAGTCCAGAGCGTGCAGGTGGTAAAAGTGAACTATGTGATCGTGAATCTGCAGGGTTTTATCCATCAGGTGACGGATAAGGTGGGCGTTCAGGGGAATATCGATGCCCAGGGCATCCTCCACCGCCCGCACCGAGGTCAGCGCGTGGGTACCGGTACACACACCGCAGATGCGTTCCACAAATGCCCAGGCATCACGGGGGTCACGGCCCTTGAGAATCACTTCCAGTCCACGCCACATGGTGCCGGTGGACACCGCATTGCGGATCACGTTGTTTTCATCAACGTTCACCTCGCAGCGCATATGCCCTTCAATCCGGGTGACCGGGTCAACAACAATGCGACGTCCGGAATTGTCGAGATTACTGGCGTTCAAGTCGGTCATTATTCCTGATCTCCTTTCTGGCTCACCCGTTTCACAGCACTGACAGCGGCATGGGCAGCAATGGCAGCGCCTACACCGGTGGCAACGGCGGTACCAATTTCATCGGCATTCTTTTCAATACCGAACTGATGGATATTGGTCAGGCGATCATAGAAAGAACCCTTGTCCCAGAAACCGTCTTCGGAGCAGCCGATACAGCCATGACCAGCCTGGATCGGGAAGGATGTGCCCTCGTTCCAGCGCACAGTAGAACAGGCGTTGTAGGTGGTTGGCCCCTTACAGCCCACCTTGTACAGGCAGTAACCTTTGCGGGCGCCTTCGTCGTCCCATTTTTCCACGAACTGGCCGGCGTCGAAGTGGGGACGGCGGTAGCATTTGTCGTGGATACGCTGGCCGTAAAACATCTTGGGCCGGCCCTGGCGATCCAGTGACGGGATGCGGTCGAAGGTGAGCATATAGGTGATAACGCCGGTCATAACCTCGGCGATGGGCGGACATCCCGGAACCTTGATGATGGGCTTGTCCTTGATGACCTTGTGGATGGGGACGGCCTGTGTGGGATTGGGACGAGCTGCCTGCACACAGCCCCAGCTGGCGCAGCTGCCCCAGGCAATCACAGCCTTGGCGTGTTTGGCGGCACGTTTGAGCTGATCCAGGAAAGGTTTGCCGCCGACAATGCAGAACATGCCGTCTTCGTTCAGAGGCGGGTTCCCTTCCACCGCCAGGATGTACTCACCCTTGTATTTCTCCATGGTGTGTTCCAGAGCGGCTTCTGCCTGATGCCCGGCAGCCGCCATAAGCGTGTCGTCGTAGTCCAGGGAAATCATCGACAACACCACATCCTTCACCAGAGGATGGGCGGAACGGATAAAGGATTCGGAACAGCAGGTACACTCCAGCCCGTGCACCCAGATCACCGGTGTCCGGGGTTTGGTTTCCATTGCATGGGCAATTTTCGGAACAAATGCGGGCCCAAGGCCCAGGGCAGCCGCAGTCAGGCTGCTGTATTTGAGCAAACTGCGACGGGTAATACCCTGACGCCGCATCACATCATAAAAGGTTTCAATCTGGGACATGCCATACTCCCTCATCGGACCCACCAGCCTTTTGGGCCGGCCACAGGCCGTCTTTTGTCATTCTTGGGAAGACTCTAAAACACTGGGTAGCACAGCAAAAAACAGCCCAACTTTACATTTTCTTTAATATCAAATGGTTAGAAAACAAAAGTGGCCGCCAGAAGGAACTGGTCAGCCACTTTGCACAAAAACCGGAAAGTTGCTTATCAGGCAGAACGCCGGGATATGAATCACTGCAGAAGGGGCAACCCCCTGTATTTCAGATGTAATCAGTGCACGGTACAGACCATGCACGGATCAAAACTGCGCACCACATGCTGGACCGCCACAGGGTCCTGTTCGCCGGGGGTGACGGTAATTCCTTCCAGTGCCTGCTCCAGCGCCCCCGGCTGCTCCTGTTCATCCCGCGGTGAGAAATTCCAGGTTGTCGGAGCAATAATCTGATAGTGACTGATACGCCCCTTGCGCACTTCCACCCAGTGCCCGAGGCTGCCCCTGGCCGCTTCCATCAGCCCCGCGCCCTGCCCGTCCCGAATTTGCTCCGGGTGAT
>JBFHSI010000286.1:0-3663 GCA_041591245.1 Marinobacter sp. | reverse complement strand
GCCTTGGCTCGGCGGGTTCCGCAAACCGGCTGCCCAGCCATTCGACCATCAGAACCAGCGCAAATCCGCACACCGCCATAATGACTGCCAGCATAACCTGGGGGTCCTGGCCGGTCAGCTCGGAAAAGCGTGCCGGCATAACACTGACTTCATGCAATGGCACCTGGTTCCCGGAACTGTTGGTACGCCAGCTGAGTACCTCTTTCCAGGGCCAGACCTTGTTCAGGGCACCAATCATGAACCCGGTCAGCAGTGCCAGAACCAGGTCATGGTAATGGTGAAAGGCCCAGGTAATCAGCCGGGCAACAGACAGCAAACCTGCGACACATCCGCACATGAACAGTGCCAGAACCAGAAGATCCGGGGACTTGATGGCAGCCAGTACCGGTGCATACATACCAATGATCACCAGAATGAAGCTGCCGGAAATACCCGGGAGAATCATGGCACAGATGGCCAGAGCCCCGGCTCCGAAAAAGGCCAGACCGGAAGGATTTATCTGGCCGCCGGACAGGGTGGTAATCCACCAGGCCAGCACAACGCCTGCTGCCAGGGGTACCAGCAGCCTGCTCCGGAACTGCCGGGCCTGCCGCCCCACGTGCCAGACCGAGGCCAGAATCAGACCGAAGAAAAAGCTCCAGATCAGCACCGGATACTGTTCCAGCAGGTAACTGATGGCGGCAGCCATGGTCACTATGCTGGTAAGGATTCCGGCAAGCAGAAGTGTCAGAAAGCTACCGTCTATGGTGCACCAGAAACTGCGGAACTGGCCCCGCAGCAGATACCGGAAAGTTGCCACAGGCACCGCATTGATGGCTTCCAGCAACCGGAAGTAGATGCCGGTAATGAAGGCAATGGTGCCCCCCGAAACGCCGGGAACTATGTCAGCAGCCCCCATGGCAAGCCCCCTCAGGAAAATTCCTGCCGGGTGCTGATTTGATACTTCCCTATTGCCGCTGTCCGACAACTCGCCTGTGGTCGTCAACGGACAACACCTCCCAGCAGTGGTACAAAACGTACCGGTTCCAGTTCCCTGTGCTCAAACTTGTCGCCCTTCCGGGTAATTTCCACCAGGGTCTGGCTTTCTTCTCCAACCGGAGCAATCAATACTCCGCCATCCTGCAGCTGTTCAAGAAGCTCTGTGGGTACGCTTGTCGGAGCCGCAGTCACAATAATGCCATCGAAGGGCCCCTTTTCCGGCCACCCCATGCCACCATCGGCATGTTTCAACATCACATTGCGTATCCCGAGTGTACGAAGACGCTCTCTGGCCCGGTCCTGCAGGGGTTTGATTCTCTCCACGCTGTACACTTCATCAAACAGCCGTGACAGTATTGCCGTCTGATAGCCCGAACCGGTTCCCAGCTCCAGTACCCGTGACGGTGCATGAGCCAGCAACAGTTCGGTCATGCGGGCAACAATATAGGGCTGGGAAAGGGTCTGGCCGTAGCCGATGGGCAGTGCGGTATCCTCATAGGCCCGGTGCGCCAGGGCCTCATCCAGAAAAATATGGCGGGGCATATCGCCAATAACACTCAGCACCTGGTCGGATGTGATACCCGAGTCCCGGAGCCGCTGAACCAGACGCATACGGGTGCGTCTGGAGGTCATTCCAATGCCCTGAAGCTGTCCGCTCATGCCTCACTTCCCCCATAACCTGCCAGCGTATCCACCCAGTGCCGCAGCGGAATCAGGGCATCGTGCCGGGTCATATCGGTATGCACCGGGGTGATGGATACATAGCCCTGGCTGACCGCATGGAAATCGGTTCCGGGACCGGCGTCGCCGCCTTTTCCCGCAGCCCCGATCCAGTATCGTTTCCGCCCCCTGGGGCAGGTCATGGGCACAACGTCCTGGGCCCGCTCCCGGTTACCCAGCCGGGTAACCCGGAACCCTGACAGCTGATCCCAGGGAAGATCCGGGACGTTCACATTGAGAATGGCCCGGGGTCCCAGCACCAGCGGGCGCGGATCCTCCAGCAGCATGCGCACGACCCGGGCGGCGGTGTCATAGTGATAACTGCCGTTGTTGACCAGGGATACGGCGATGGCCGGCAGGCCCAGGTGCCGCCCTTCCGTAGCCGCCGCCACAGTGCCGGAATAGATGATGTCGTCCCCCAGATTGGCATGGGTGTTGATACCGGAAACCACCCGGTCAAACGGCCGGGAAAACAGTCCACTCACCGCCAGATGCACACAGTCCGTGGGGGTGCCGTCCACAGAACGGAATCCCCCGGGATGCTGCTCTACCGTCAACGGACGGTTGAGTGTCAGGGCATTGCTGGCCCCGCTGTGATCCCGGTCAGGAGCCACCACTTCCAGCTCTCCCAGTCCCTCAAGCCCGTCGTACAGGGCTTTCAGTCCGGCTGAATGGACACCGTCATCATTGGACAACAAAATACGCACTGTGCTCTCCGCTAGCCTTGCTGATTGTTATATTGACCGAGGCTCAGGTCCTCAAGTTCGAAAATATCACTCAATACCGTGGTGGCATACTGACCGGGGGGCAGAAAAAATTCCAGTCTGAGGCAGTCCTCACCGGGCCAGCTCCAGACCAGCTGCTCAGGTCTGAGAACCAGTGCCCGCCGTTCCGGCTGCATGCGCGTGGTGGAAAACAGCTGCAACAGCTCCGGTGCCTGCGCCGCGACTTCCCGCTCCAGCAGTTCCTGGGGGCCAGTGGCCGAGGTACCACCATCTCCCCACAGAGGACCTGTCGGCATTCGGGTATTTTCCGGCAGCCCCGGTTCACCTTCCAACGGCTCAGTCCAGCAATCACTCTCCACCCTGCGGGCAAGAACTTCATTGAATATCCAGGAGCGCGCCGCTGAAAAGTATATGGCGTTTTTGTTGCTGCTCCTGCCACCACCACGCTTCCCACCGCGGCCACCACGACCGCCACCATGGCGTTTACGGTCCATGGCGTCAGGTCCCATTTCCACTGCCCGGTCCAGATTGGCACCAGCAATACCAAAACGCTGGGGACCGAAATAATTCGGAGCCCCCCGTTCCCTGAGAGCAACCAGGGCAGTTTCCAGGTCCGCCTGGGCACCGGCAATATGTCTCAAGGTAATGACGAAACGGTTACCCTGGTGCTCACCCCGGCGCAGTTTCCGGCGATAGCGGCACGCAGACAGTACCGGCCAGCGCTCCCCGACCAGATCGATAAAAGCCTTGTCTTCAGTTTCCTGACCCGGCCGGTAAATACTGAACCACTGCCGGGTCACCGCATGCCGGTCCTTCAGGCCGCAGAAGCCCACATCAAAATGCCGGCAGCCGGAAAGTGCTGCCAGTTCCCGGGCCACATACTCGGTATTGTCACCGCTCTTTTGCAGACGCAGGCACAGGTGCTCACCCTCCCCGGCATGGTCGTCCAGACCCGGGGATTCTGGAAATCCGTCCAGTCCGGGGACCTCGTCAACCATGAAATCTTCGGGACAGGATTTCAACGCAGCCTTTGCAATCCGCGTTCCGGCAGAGGTGGGCCAGTCCAGGCGCCAGTGTCCGGATCCACTCCCGACCACGGTCACGACGACACCTGCTCAAGCAGACACACTGCCTGGCAGGCGATACCCTCACCACGACCGGTAAACCCGAGACGTTCGGTGGTTGTGGCCTTGACGCTGACACGGCTCGCGGGAATTCCCAGGTCCTCGGCAATGTTCAG
>JBFHSI010000285.1:0-3672 GCA_041591245.1 Marinobacter sp. | reverse complement strand
TGCGCCGGCTGGAGCGGCTGTAAAGCCCGCCGGCACTGAATTACCGGGACGTGCCGGGTCCGGAGGGCTTGCGGCTTCTGCGGGATACTATCTTCTTCTCGGCCTTGTCGATAAACAGGGTATCCGCGAGGATGTGCAGCGCCCGGTTGGTCGTGTGTATGGCCTTGTACACCTGGTCGCTGGCGGCATCGTGGGAGCGCCGGGCCTTGCGGGCACCCTGACGCAGGGAGTCATCCGGGGCGAACAGGCTGATCAGTCCGAAGGTGGTGCTGGAGATGGCCTTGTGGGCTTTTTCCACGGCACTGGTGCCGCCGGATACCGTGTCCTCCAGGACCTTGGCCCGGTTGCGCAGCTCAAGAAGATCCATGCGTTCCTTCTGCATGGAGCTGTTGTCGGCGATCCGGTGGGCGTTCAGGCGCCGGATCTGACGCCGGGTCTGTTGCAGCTGATGCAGGGTGTAGACCTGGGCCAGGGCACAGGCGGCTACCAGAATCCAGACAGACAGAATTTCAAAGCTCACGGCGGCAGCTCCTAGCGATATTCAAGGTGCATTTCCACATCGACTTCCCTTTCTGCCAGTTCGACTTCCAGTTCTTTCATCAGTTCCTGATACACCATCTTGCGTACCATGACCGGCAGCTTGTCCGCCATCAGCCGGGCGGAACGGGATTCCCGCTTGGCCAGGGCAATAGGATCCAGAACCCGCAGCACAAGAACCAGTTCCGGCTCCTTTTCAAGGTCGGTCAGGTGATCGGTCTCGGTCATCTGTTCTATCAGTTTACGCTGCTCCATCACCTGCCAGCATAGAAAACCGCTGAACACGACCAGGATCAGAGCTATTACCAACAATATAACGGTCAATTGAGGCCTCCCGGGGTCTGTGCCGTTGATCCTGCCAAGTGTGCCCCAAGGTTACTGACAAACGATTGGCCCTGACGACGCATCTGGTCAAAATGCCGGGAAACTAGAACAGCTACGCAAAGCTGCTAAGATCTTTTGCAGTGGTATTGCATCCTGAGCACAATCGGCAGCGGTCTGTATGTGTATCTAATCGACAACAAAGGGATAAAAAATGAGCAAGCCGGCTGACACGACCTACGATCTGGTGGTATTTGGTGCGACCAGTTTCGTGGGCCAGATACTTACCAGATATTTGCTCGAAACCTATGGTCTGGGCCGAAAGGTGAAATGGGCCATAGCCGGACGTTCACAGCCCCGTCTCGATGAACTGAAAGCCTCACTGGGTGAGGACGCCGGAAAGCTTCCCGTTGTCATTGCCGATGCCAGCAACGACGCCCAGCTTACAGCCATGTGTGAGCAGACCCGGGTGATTATCTCTACCGTTGGGCCCTATGCCCTTTACGGGGAGCCTCTGGTACGCGCCTGTGTCCGTACCGGAACCGATTACTGTGACCTGACCGGCGAAGTGCAGTGGATTCGCAAGATGATTGAGCGCTATGAGGAAGAAGCCAAATCCTCCGGTGCCCGGATTGTGCACTGTTGCGGTTTTGACTCCATCCCTTCGGATATGGGGGTCTGGTACCTTCAGGGTCAGGCAGAACAGACCTTCGGGCAGCCCTGCGTGGATGTGCGCATGAGGGCGAAAGCCGTCAAGGGCGGGCTCTCAGGCGGCACAGTAGCCTCCATGATCAATATCGCCAAGGAAGCCGCCAGCGATCCCCAGCTGCGCAAGGAACTGGCCAACCCCTTCTCCATCTGTCCGCCGGAGCACCGCTCGCAGACCCGTCAGCCGTCACTGTCTTCCGCACAATACGATGAGACCTTTGATGTGTGGCTGGCGCCGTTTGTGATGGGGGCCATCAATATCCGCGTGGTACACCGCTCCAACGCTCTGCAGAATGCCCGTTACGGCAAGGAGTTCACCTACGACGAAGCCATCATGATGGGCAAGGGTATCAAGGGACGGCTGGCCGCCCTGAGCATGACCGGAGCCCTGGGAGTGTTCTTTACGGCATCGGCCCTGAAGCCTACCCGCTGGGTGGTGGAAAAGCTGGTTCCAAAGCCCGGTGAAGGCCCAAGCCCCAAGGCCCAGGAAGAAGGTTTCTACGACCTGCGGTTTGTCGGCCGGACCAAAGACGATCAGGTCATTATTACCAGGGTGACCGGAGACCGGGACCCGGGTTACGGCTCCACCAGCAAGATGCTGGGTGAGTCGGGCATGTGTCTGGCCTTTGATTTGCCGGCCGATCACCCCGGTGGATTCTGGACGCCGGCATCCCTGCTGGATGGCAGCCTGATGGAGCGCCTGACCAGCAATGCGGGCCTGCGTTTCGAGATAGTGGAAACCCGCTGAAACCGGTTTAAACCGGCAGGTGCAGAATGCGGTCGGTGCCCGGAAGGGCATCCGGCCCGTGGGCCAGGCTGATAACACTACGGCCTTCAAGCCACTGGTCCAGGCGCTGGCAGATTCGCTCCCGGGTTTCACCGTCCACACCGGTGAACGGCTCATCCAGAATCACCAGCGGAGCCTTGTTTAACAGCACTCGTGCCAGTACCACCCGTCGTGCCTCACCGCCGGACAGCCGGCTGCCGGCACTGCCCAGCCAGGTATCCAGCTGGTCGGGCTCCTCACTGAAACGATCCGCCATTTCCACCAGTTCCAATACCTGCCATAACTCGGCGTCACTGGCGTTCGGGCTGCCCAGCAGCAGATTGGTCCTCAGAGTATCTTCAAACAGCACGGTTTTCTGGGTCAGATAACTGACCGGTTCCCGGGCCAGGGTGCCGTGGGTCGGTGGCAGCAATCCGGCAAGGGCGTCGGCAAGGGAGGACTTGCCGCTGCCGGACTGTCCGATAATGCCCAGGCGCTCACCCTGGTGTAACTGCAGATCGAAATGGGCAAACAGGGGCGGCTGTTCGGCATGGCGGATGGTCAGTTCCTTCGCCTCCAGCGCAAAACCCGAAGACGGAGCAGGGCAGTCCGTCGGGGCCAGGTTTTCTGTGCGGGTATCCCGGTTCAGCCGGGCCGCGGACGCCTGGGTGGCCCCAAGTTTGCCGAAGGCTTCCGGAAGCATGGCATACACCTCACCCAGCCCCAGAAGGGCAATAGGCAGCAACACCAGCACCGGGCCGGAAATCAGGCCCTGATCGAACAGGGTAAAACCGGTCCACAACGCCAGAACCGCTGACAGGTTGATCAGCAGGTTGGAGCCAGCCTGGTGCCATCCCACCCGGGTATCGGCTTTGGCCTGCTGGCGGGTGAATTCACCGGCCTGCTCCAGAGTCCATTGGGCGTGGGCGGGTGCATGGCCGGCGGCGGTGAGTTCGGCAAAGCCTTCCAGATGCTCTATCACCGCCGTGCGCAGATGTTCCTGGCGGTCGCTCTGCTGCCAGGATATCCGACGGGTCCGCAGCCAGGTGCCCACAGAGGCCAGCAGCAGGGCGGCCGCGAGCACCGGTGTCAGCACCAGAGCGACCTGGGCGCTGAACATGATCCAGGCCATTATCAGCAGTAACGCCGATACCACGGCGGCCAGTGCTGTGGGGGCAATCAGGCGCAGGTACAGGGTGTCCAGGGCATCCACATCGGTGGTGAGGCGCGACAGCCACTGGGCGCCGGTGCGGGCCCTGCGTCCCGAGCGGGAAGTAGCCGCCAGTTGCCGGAACAGGGACACCCGGATATCGGTCAGCAGACGCAGAACCGTTTCGTGG
>JBFHSI010000284.1:0-3695 GCA_041591245.1 Marinobacter sp. | reverse complement strand
CGATCCGCACTTGTCGCATTCCAGAGTCGGGCCGTCATAGCCCTTGATCCGGAAAGTACCGGTTTCCACCTCATAGCCGGAACAATCCGGATTGTTACCGCACACGTGCAGCTTGCGGGTCTCGTCAATCAGATAGCTGTCCATGGCCGTGCCACATTTGGAACACCGGCGCTTCTTGCGCAACAGGCGGGTTTCGCCCTCACCTTCCACATCCTCGTCAGCGCTGACCACCTCATCCCCGGATACCAGGTTGATGGTGGTCTTGCAGCGTTCCTTGGGCGGCAGGGAATAACCCGAGCAGCCAAGGAAAACGCCGGTGCTGGCAACCCGGATCTGCATATTGCGACCACAGGTAGGACAGGGAATGTCGGTTTCCGTCGGTGAGTTGGCCCGCATGCCCCCTTCACTGTCACTTTCCGCCGTTTCCAGCTGCTGCCGGAAGCGGGCATAAAAGTCGTCCAGAACCCGCTTCCACTCCACTTCCCCTTCGGCGATTTCATCCAGCTCGTTTTCCATTTTCGCTGTGAAATCGAAGTCCATCAGGTTCGGGAAGGATTCGCTCAGGCGCTCGGTAACAATCTCACCCATTTTCTCCGCGTAGAAACGGCGGTTCTGCAGCCTGACATAGCCACGGTCCTGGATTGTGGAAATGATGGAGGCGTAGGTGGACGGCCGTCCGATACCCTGTTTTTCCAGCTCCTTGACCAGACTGGCTTCCGTGTACCGGGGGGCCGGCTTGGTAAAGTGCTGGGATGGATGCAGCGCCTTCATATCCAGGTCTTCGCCCACCTGGATATCCGGCAGTGCCACATCTTCATCTTTCTTGCTGGACTGGGGCGCGGCTTTCAGGAAGCCGTCAAAACGGATGATGCGGCCCCGGGTACGCAGTTCGTAATCGCCATTGGCGACCACAATGGAGGTACTCAGGAACTCCGCATCTGCCATCTGGCAGGCCATAAACTGACGCCAGATCAGGTCGTAGAGCTTCTCTGCGTCCTTTTCCAGCCCGCTGATATCCGTGGGGCGACGGGTAACGTCCGTAGGCCTGATGGCTTCGTGAGCTTCCTGGGCGCCTTCTTTGCTGCCATAGACCCGGGGCTTCTCGGGCAGATAACGCTCACCGAACTGCTTGCTGATCCATTCCCGGCAGCTGGCCACCGCATCCTGACTCAGATTGGTGGAGTCAGTACGCATGTAGGTGATGTAACCGGCCTCATAGAGGCGCTGGGCAAGCATCATGGTTTTCTTGACGCTGAAGCCCATACGGTTACTGGCCGCCTGCTGCAGGGTAGAGGTAATAAACGGTGCCGAGGGTCGGGACCTGGTCGGCTTGTCTTCCCGCTTGGCTACCCGGAATGAACCGGCCTGCAGGCGGGCAACGTGATCATTGCTCTGCTGTTCGTTAACCGGCCGGTAGGGCTTGTCCCCGTAGCGGGTAACTTCGAAACGCACCGGCTGCTCGGCCTGTACCGAGGCCAGATCCGCGTGCAACTGCCAGAATTCTTCCGGTATGAATTTGCGGATTTCCCGCTCACGCTCAACGATCAGACGTACCGCAACGGACTGTACCCGGCCGGCGGACAGGCCCCGGGCGATCTTGGCCCACAGCAGCGGAGACACCATATAGCCCACGACACGGTCGAGGAACCGGCGGGCCTGCTGGGCATTTACCTGATTGCTGTCCAGGTCTCCGGGATTCTGGAAGGCTTCCTGAATGGCACGCTTGGTAATTTCGTTGAACACCACACGGCGGTATTTTTCCGGCTCACCACCAATGGTCTGCTGCAGGTGCCAGGCTATGGCTTCCCCCTCGCGGTCCAAATCCGTCGCGAGATAGATGTGGTCAGCGGATTTCGCCAGACGTTTGAGTTCACTGACGACCTTTTCCTTGCCAGGAAGAATCTCGTAACGGGCCTGCCAGTCATGGTCAGGGTCCACACCCATGCGTGCCACCAGCTGTTCCCGGCCCTTGCGTTTCTTGTGAGCCGCCTTTTCTTCAGGGCTCATTTTCCGGGTAGCCGCAGCCTGTCTGGCACGCTCTTTGGGGTCCGTCTGGGACCCACTGCCACTCACGGGAAGATCACGAATATGCCCGATACTCGACTTAACGATGAAGTCAGAGCCCAGGTATTTGTTGATGGTCTTCGCTTTCGCTGGTGACTCGACAATTACGAGACTTTTACCCATATCGGAGATCTGTATCCTTGGCAATAAATCGGTCAATAAATCAGCAAACCGTAAACTCGCTGTAAAATCAGACGGCTAGAAAACTCAGCTAACAGCCGCCCTAGTCTATAGGCTCACTGTTTTACAGGGTCAAGAATAGCAAGACAACCCATTCTTTGATTTCCAGCCGGGTTTTTTTCAAATTCCGGGCCTGGTCCGGAAACAGGAAGGCCCGGCATATTGCCGGGCCTTCCTGAATACACGTTTCTTCTTCCTTTTATGGAATCAGAGACGTTCCCACACAGTGGCAATGCCCTGCCCCAGACCGATACACATGGTGGATACACCAAGTTTACCGCCTTTGGCCTGCATGATATTCAGCAGCGTGGTGGAGATACGTGTGCCGGAACAGCCCAGCGGGTGCCCAAGGGCAATCGCACCACCGTTCAGGTTCACCTTCTCATCAACAACGTCCAGCAGCTTCAGGTCTTTCAGAACCGGAAGTGACTGGCCGGCGAAGGCTTCGTTCAGTTCCCAGAAGTCGATGTCTTCGACTTTCAGGCCTGCACGTTTCAGGGCCTTCTTGGTGGCCGGAACCGGACCGTAACCCATGATTGCGGGATCACAGCCGGCAACCGCCATACTGCGGACCTTGGCAATCGGAGTCAGACCCAGGGCCTGGGCCCGCTCGGCAGACATCAGTACCATGGCTGAAGCACCGTCGGTCAGCTGGGACGAGGTGCCAGCAGTAACCGTACCATTTTTCGGGTCAAAAGCCGGACGCAGCTGGCCCAGAGACTCAACGGTGGTTTCCGGACGAATGGTTTCATCGGTCTCGATCAGCACCCGGAAACCATTTTCGTCGTGACCTTCGATAGGCACGATTTCGTTCTTGAAGCGGCCTTCCAGGGTAGCTTCGTGTGCCAGGCGGTGAGACCGGGCACCGAACTCGTCCTGCTGCTGACGGGTAATCCCGTGCATTTTAGCCAGCATTTCCGCAGTCAGGCCCATCATGTTGGAAGCCTTGGCGGAGTACTTGGACGCCGCCGGGTTGTGGTCAAAGCCTTCAGTCATGGGTACGTGACCCTTGTGCTCCACACCACCTACCATGAACACATCACCGTTACCGGTCATGATGGCCTGGGCTGCGGTATGGATCGCACTCATGGCAGAACCACACAGACGGTTTACAGTCTGGGCACCGGCTTCATGGGGAATCCGCGTCATCAGGGAAATCTGCCGGGCCACGATAAAGCCCTGCTCCTTGGTCTGGTTGACACAGCCCCAGATCACATCTTCAACTTCTTTCGGCTCGAGCTTCGGATTACGCTCGAACAGCGCTTCAATCAGCGCAGCCGACAGGTCCTCCGCACGTACATTGCGGAAGCAGCCATTTTTGGCGCGGCCCATCGGAGTCCGTACGCAATCGATGACGACAACGTCTCTCGGATTAAGGCTCATAGATCTTTCTCCGTTCGGAAATCTCGTTCAGGGTTAGCCAAAGAACTTCTTGCCAGTCTTGGCCATTT
>JBFHSI010000283.1:0-3734 GCA_041591245.1 Marinobacter sp. | reverse complement strand
TATCACCGCCATCCGCCCGATGAAAGACGGTGTGATTGCCGACTTCGTGGTCACCGAGAAGATGTTGCAGCACTTTATCCACAAAGTGCATGAGAACAGCTTTATTACCCCGAGCCCGCGGGTTCTGGTGTGTGTGCCGAGCAAGTCCACCCAGGTGGAACGCAAGGCCATCCGGGAATCGGCTCTGGGTGCCGGCGCCCGGGAAGTGTTTCTGATTGAAGAACCCATGGCTGCGGCCATTGGTGCCGGCCTGCCGGTGGAAGAAGCCAGCGGTTCCATGATTGTGGATATCGGTGGCGATACCACGGAAATTGCCATTATCTCCCTGAACGGCATTGTCTATGCCGAGTCTGTACGGGTGGGTGGTGATAAGTTTGACGAGGCCATTGTCACCTATGTCCGTCGCAATTACGGCAGCCTGATCGGTGATTCCACCGCCGAGCGCATCAAGCACGAGATTGGCTGTGCCTACGAGGGGCTGGATATTCGGGAAATCGATGTTCGTGGCCGCAATCTGGCGGAAGGTGTGCCCAGGGCCTTTACCCTGAACAGCGAAGAAATTCTGGATGCCCTGCAGGAATCCCTGGCGCAGATCGTTCAGACGGTCAAAAGCGCGCTGGAGCAGTCTCCCCCTGAACTGGCATCCGATATTGCCGAGCGTGGCATTGTGCTCACCGGAGGTGGTGCGCTGCTGAGGGGACTGGACAAGCTGATCAGTGAGGAAACCGGACTGCCGGTCATCATTGCCGAAGATCCTCTGACCTGTGTGGCCCGGGGCGGCGGCAAGGCTCTGGAAGTGATTGACCGGGGTGGAATCGGGATGTTCTCCCAGGAGGGTTAACCCTGTGGGGAGGGCTTGTTATTAAGACCATCTTTGTTCAGGGGTCGGTGCCCGGCCTCAGACTTCTTCTTATTGTCATTGTGTCGGCAGCCCTTGTGGTTGCCGACGCGCGTTTCGACAAGCTATCCCAGGTCCGCAGTACCCTGGCTACCGCCCTTGTTCCCGTCTATTGGATCGGCAATGTGCCTGACCAGCTCCATGGCTGGGTGTCAGGCCTGTTTGTCAGCAGGGATGATCTGCAGCAGGAAAACGAGGACCTCCGGGCCCGGCTGCTGATTCTCCAGCGGCGCGCCCTCAAGTACGCAGCCCTGGCTTCCGAGAACAACGAACTGCGCCGCCTGATGAACTCCTCCGAACTGCTGGATGACCGGGTCATTGTCGGTGAAGTGGTGGGTATTTCTCCGGACCCTTTTTCCCATGAAATCATTATCAACAAGGGCCGCAGTGATGGCCTGTTCCCGGGACAGGCGGTGCTGGATGCCCATGGTCTGATGGGGCAGGTAATCCAGTCCAGCCAGATTACTTCCCGGGTGCTTCTGGTTTCCGACAGCAGCCACGCAGTGCCGGTAGAAGTGGTGCGCAACGGCCTTCGCGCCATTCTTCTGGGTACCGGTGATTCCCATAATCTGGAGCTTGTGCATGTGCCGGACACGGCAGATATCCGGGAAGGGGATCTGCTGGTGAGCTCCGGTCTGGGCGGACGCTTCCCCCGGGGCTACCCGGTGGCCATGGTGTCCCGTATCACCAAGGAGCCGGGGGAGCCGTTTGTATCCATACAGGCAACACCCAAGGCGGAGCTGAGCCAGAGCCGCCTGGTGCTGGTGGTGTTCCCGCCGAAAACCCCGGATGCTGAAAACACCGGTGCCGAGGCTGCCCCTGCAGATTCCGAAACGGGAGGAGAGGGCTGATGCTGGCAGTGATTGGCTATCCCGCATTCCTGATTTCCGTGCTGGCAGCGCTGGTGCTGAGCATTTCCCTGTTTCCTGTAGGCTGGTTCGAGTTCCGTCCGGAATGGATGGGGCTGGTGGTGTTCTACTGGACTTTCCGGGCACCTGAACATTTCGGCATTCTGCTGGCCTGGTGTCTTGGCCTGCTGCTGGATGTTCTGGAGTCTGCTCCCCTGGGGGTGAATGCCATGGCCATGGGCGTGGTGGCCTTTCTGGTGGTGACCATTCATCACCGGCTGAGAATGTATCCCCTGCCACAGCAGAGCCTGATCGTATTCCTGCTTCTGGGCATCAGCCAGATGCTGGTGCACTTCATCAAACAGTTGCTGGGTGGTGAGAATGCCGGTTTCAGCTACCTCTGGCCGGCCGCCACCAGTGCCCTGATCTGGCCGTTCTTCTGCGTCCTTCTGGACAATATCAACCGCAAACTGGGGTAGTCATGGTGTCCGTTATTCTTGCCTCGGCATCTCCCCGAAGGGCCGAACTGCTGAGACAGATAGGCCTGAGTTTTCAGGTCCGGCCCGCCAATATTGATGAAACCCCGGAACCAGGGGAGCCCGCAGGTGCCTATGTTGAGCGTCTGGCCCGGGAGAAGGCCCTGGCCGTAGCTGCCGGAGCGCCTTCTGCACTGGTACTGGGGTCCGATACCTCGGTGGTTCTGGATGGCCGGATTCTGGGCAAGCCTTCCACCCCGGAGGAGGCTCAGGAAATGCTTCAGCAGTTGTCCGGCAACTGTCACCAGGTGATGACCGCTGTGGCTCTGGCCCGTGCCGGGCGCTGCGAATCGCGCCTGGTGGTTACGGATGTGCGCTTTCGCAGGCTCTCGGACGGGGAAATCCGGGCCTATATTGCCAGCGGTGAGCCCATGGACAAGGCAGGAAGCTATGGAATTCAGGGGCTTGGTGGTATTTTTGTAGAGAATATTGGAGGCAGCTACAGTGCTGTGGTGGGGCTGCCATTGCTGGAAACCGCGAATCTGCTGGCTGATGCCGGGTACCCGGTCTGGAAAAACTGGCCGGGCGGTCTGGAGAACCGATTATGAGTGAAGAAATCCTGATCAACGTGACGCCGGTGGAAACCCGTGTCGCTCTGGTTGAAAACGGCATGTTGCAGGAAGCCTATATCGAACGGACCAGTCGCAAGGGGATTGTCGGAAACATCTATAAGGGCAAGGTGGTTCGCGTGCTTCCGGGGATGGAAGCTGCGTTTGTAGATATCGGTCTGGAACGGGCGGCCTTTATCCATGCCTCCGATGTCATGCCTGGCCATTCTGCGGGTGACGATGCCAGTGATGGCCCGAAAACCGTGCCGGATATCCGCACCCTGCTGCGGGAAGGCCAGTCCCTGGTGGTTCAGGTTACCAAGGATCCAATAGGCACCAAGGGCGCGCGCCTGACCACCCAGCTGTCCATTCCTTCCCGCTATCTGGTATTCATGCCTGGAGTCAGTCATGTGGGCATTTCCCAGCGCATTGAGGATGAGGGCGAGCGGGCCCGGCTGAAGGCTCTGGTGGAAACCGCTGCCGAGGAAGAAACCGAGGCTCCCGGGGGCTATATCATCCGTACTGCGGCGGAAGGTGCGGCGGCGGAAGAAATTACCGCTGATATGACCTATCTGCAGCGCCTGAGTCAGTCCATCCAGGAGCGCATCTCCCGGGCGACCGCGCCCTCGGTGGTGTATCAGGACCTGCCGCTGTTTATCCGTACCATACGGGATCTGATCCGGCCCCAGACCGAAAAGGTGAGAATCGACAGCCGGGAAAGCTATCAACGGGTGATCGAGTTCGTTGAGGAATTCGTCACCGAGTTTTCCGACAAGGTGGAATACTACCCCGGCGAACGCCCCATTTTTGACCTCTATTCGGTGGAGGACGAGATCCAGAGAGCCCTGAGCCGCAAGGTCCAGCTCAAGTCCGGGGGCTATGTGATTATCGACCAGACTGAAGC
>JBFHSI010000282.1:0-3757 GCA_041591245.1 Marinobacter sp. | reverse complement strand
TTTCATGGCTTTGCCCATGGCGCCGAAGCCAGTGGAGCCCTGATGGCCTTTGCCGCCGGCTTCATGGCTACCAGCGCAGGCCTGCACATTGGCGGGGCCCTGCTGGCACAGAAACTGAGCCGCCTTCCGCTGCTGGTCCGCAGCGCCGGTGCGGCCATTGCCGCCAGTGGACTCGGGATGATGAGCTGAGTAAACCCCGCTTTTTACCCCACTCTGCCGGGCCTCGTGCCCGGTTTTTTTATGGCTGAAAAAAAACTCCGGCCCTTCCGCCGGAAGCTCCGGGCCAGCCCCCGACCGGCCCGATTCCTGTTATCAGCAGATCCGGGGAAGCTGTTCGCCGTTAAGCCAGTCCACCATTCGGTTGCCGCCAAATGCCGTTTCCATCTGCACGAACCTGTGCTCGTCCTCAACCACCCGGCCAATAATCGCAGCATCCTGCCCCTGTGGGTGTGCCCGCATCACCGCCAGCAGACGTTCTGCTTCGGACTGGGGGCAGATGGCAATCAGCTTGCCTTCATTGGCCACATACAATGGATCCAGCCCCAGGAATTCACAGGCCGCACGCACCTGTGCCCGCACCGGAATATCCTTTTCGAACAGCTGCATGCCCACTGCGGACTGATGGGCCAGTTCGTTCAGGGTGTTGGCCAGGCCGCCGCGGGTCGGGTCCCGCAGGCAGCGGATATCAGGCACCTCTGCCACCATGGCGGAGACCAGGGTATGCAGGGACTGGGAGTCGGACTGTATTTCACTCTCAAAGCCCAGACTTTCCCGCAGGGACAGGATACACACCCCGTGATCCCCGATATGGCCGGACACCAGAATGGCATCACCGGGACGAGCCTGATCTCCTGACAGCACCAACCCTTCCGGAACCACTCCGACACCGGTGGTATTGATAAAAACCCCATCCCCCTTGCCCCGTTCCACAACCTTGGTATCACCGGTAACAATGGGGACGCCGGCTTCTTTGGAGGCCGCTGCCATGGAATCCACAATGCGCTTCAGATCCGCCAGGGGAAAACCCTCTTCCAGAATAAATCCTGCGGACAGAAAACAGGGGCGGGCTCCGGACATGACCACATCATTGATGGTGCCGTGTACCGACAGAGAGCCTATATCGCCACCGGGGAAAAACAGGGGGGAAACCACGTGGCTGTCGGTGGCCATCACCACCTGCCCCGGGGGCAGATCAAAGCGGGCCTGGTCATTCCCCTGGGCCAGCCATTGGTTATCAAAAGCACCGGCAAACAGCTGCTGGATCAGGTCGGACATGGCCCGGCCACCACTGCCGTGAACCATCTCCACACGGCCCCGGGCAATATTGAGATTACTCATGGCTGAACCTCCTCCACGGCAATCCGGTTCTCCTTGTAGCGGCCGTAACTGTAATAGGCGGCACAGGCGCCTTCGGAAGACACCATACAGGAACCCAGTGGGTTGTCCGGCGTGCAGGGATCCCCGAACAATGGACAGTCCCTGGGATTCTTCACGCCCCGCAGAATGGACGGACATTCACAGGCCTTGTTCTCCCGCCCTTCCTTCTGCTCCAGAGCAAAGCGTTTTTCCGCATCATAGTCCGCGTATTCCGGCCGCAGCTGCAGGGCGCTTTCCGGGATTGCCCCCAGACCGCGCCATTCAAAGCTTTTACGCAGCTCGAACACCTTGTCTACCAGCGCCCTGGCCTTCAGGTTTCCGGAGGAAGTGACTGCCCGGGTAAACTCGTTTTCCACCTGACAGCGGCCGTCATTGAGCTGACGGATCAGCATCAGGATGGCCTGCAGAACATCCAGGGGTTCGAATCCGGCAATCACCACTGGCTTGCCGTATCTTTCTGGAAACACCTGGTAAGGATCGGAGCCGATAACGGTGCTGACATGGGCCGGGCCGATGAAACCATCCACTTTCAGTTCCCCGGAACCGGCTTCCGGGGTATTGAGGATGGCGTGCATGGCGGCCGGGGTCAGCACATGGTTGCTGAATACGGAGAAATTTTTAAGCCCCAGTTTCGCCGCCTGTTCCACCACCACCGCTGTGGGCGGTGTGGTGGTCTCGAAGCCAATGGCGAAAAACACCACCTGTTTGTCCGGATTTTCCCTGGCCAGAGTCAGCGCATCGGCAGGTGAATAGAGCATGCGTACATCCGTGCCTTCGGCCCGCACCTTCATCAGGCTGACCCGGCCGGAACCGGGAACCCGCAGCATGTCACCATAGGTACAGAGAATTACTTCGGGGCGTCGGGCCAGGTCGACGGCCATATCCAGTCGGCCGATGGGCAAGACACAGACCGGGCAGCCGGGACCGTGGATCAGGTTCACATTGTCTGGCAGCAGATCGGGAATACCGTAACGGAAGATGGCGTGGGTATGGCCGCCACAGAATTCCATCAGGTTATAGGTTTTCCCCGGCTGGGCTTCCTGGCAAATCTGGCTGGCGATGGCCCGGGCCTTGTCGCCATCACGGAATTCATCCACGTATTTCATTGGGCTGACTCCTGTGTTGCCTGTAACTGCTCCAGCTCGCCAAACAGGGCCAGAGTTCTGGCAGCTTCTTCCGGGTCCAGCTTGTTCAGGGCATAGCCCACATGCAGGATCACGTAATCACCCACCGCTACATCTTCCACCAGAGCAATATTGATCTCTTTGCGCACACCACCGATGTCGGCCATCGCCCGTTCGTCATCAATCAGCGCTTCGATCCTTACCGGAATCGCCAGACACATTGGAGTTACCTCTTGTTAGTGGGTGTTGTTCAGTTGCATCCGCACAACCCATGCCTGCCCCAGACTGATGGCAGCATCATTGGCGGGTAACCTTCGGGGCTGCAGCACTTCCAGCCCGGAGGCCTGCAGGCGCCGGACCATGCCGTCCCGCAGAATCAGATTCAGAAAACAGCCGCCGCCCAGGACAACCTGCTGCAGGCCCTGCTCTGCGGCAGCCTGTTTCACCCAGTCGCACACAGCAGCCACTATTCCGGCGTGAAAACCGGTGGCAGCCTGCTCCGGAACTTGGGTTTCCGCCAGTTCCGCCAGCAGGGGCAACAGATCCAGGTGCAGCCCGGCGCCCGAATTCTCTATCCTGTGCCTGGCAGGCCAGTGGACAGGCTCAGTTCCCGCCGCCAGGGTTTCCAGCAGCATGGGGGCCTGGGCTTCGTAGCTCTGGTGACGGCACAGACCGAGAAGTCCGGAAGCTGCATCGAAGACCCGGCCCATACTGGTGCTCAAGGGACAGTTCAGGCCCCGGTCCAGCATGGTCAGCACCGCCTCCAGCCCTGGCTCATCGGCAAACCGCCGGGCAATCAGATCTTTCCGCCCCAGCCGGTGCAGAACGGCTACCGCCATGCGCCAGGGTTCCCGGGCGGCCCGGTCTCCCCCTGGCAATGGCAGGGGCGCCAGTTCCCCGACCGGGGTCATGCCCTGATGGTCTACCCGCAGCAATTCACCGCCCCGGGGTTTGCCGTCCCAGCCGTGGCCCACACCGTCCAGAGCCAGCCCCAGTACCGGACCGGTACAGCCATGCTCGGCCATAACCGCACCGATATGGGCATGGTGGTGCTGAACCGGATGAAGGGGCAGCGACAGCCGCTCGGCCAGTTCACCGGCAAACCGGCTGCCATGGAAATCCGGATGCAAATCACAGGCGATATGCTCCGGGTGGATTTCCAGCAGATCCATCAGTTCACTGACGGTCTGCTCCAGGGTCCGGCAATTGTCCGCATTGTCCAGATTGCCGATATGGGGGGAGACAAAGGCCCGGTC
>JBFHSI010000281.1:0-3809 GCA_041591245.1 Marinobacter sp. | reverse complement strand
GACCTTCAGGCCGACGGCGAGCCCAGGGATGTGGCCAAAGGCAACTGTCTGGTAGCGAGAAAATCCATTATCGACAAGGTTTTTCCCACCAGAAGGGATCTGGACCTGCTGGTTCATGCCCGGGAAGTGGACATAAACGATACCGAGCTGATGATGGGGGATGACGACGGTTTTCTTGCAGTTGTGATCAGCAACCGGCTGCCGGTGCCGGGAAAGGATGAAAACGGCAAGGATGTCCCGGTCAAATACCTGGCGTGCCTGATCAATCTGGAAGGTCAGTACGATGCACTGCTGGAGAAGTCTCCGGACCCGGAGCCCTATTACCTGACGGAACTTATGGCGACAACGGTTGTTACCCGAGGGGTAGCCGCACGGGACGACCACCTGGTCATGGGGACTGCCCTGAGACCAGCGCCTCCTGCAATAGGCCCGGATGACCTGGTACAGCTCAGCCATCCTGTTCCGCTAGCCCAGGCTGCCAAGGGTTCTCAGAGTGTCCGCTACAAATCCGCCGCTGCCGGCTCTTCCGGCGCCAAACCCTATGCCGGTAACCGTCAGTGGTCGGAGCCGTCTGCGGAGATGAAAACCTCTGCAGGGATCGCACTGCAGATGGCCGCACCGTTCCAGATTCTTCATGATTTTGAGCCGATTCCCTATGATCCGGAATACCGGTTTCCGGTGCTTCTGCACTGGAGTTTTACCACCACTGGTGACACCACTTTCCGCTCCCTGATGGAGAAACTGGACTCCCGCTTGCTGGGAGATGTGGGCAAGGCTGACAAGCCCCAGAGCGGACGACTGCCTCTGGAGGTAGTCGCAAGCGGCCACACAGGCCTGGGCCATCAGACCCGGGAAGGCGATCGGGTAAGGGCCTGGTACCGGGGTCCCCTGGTTCCCCATCCCACCAGAAATACCGGAGCCGACCGTCTGAAACTGGCTCACAGTTCGGACCAGTTGCGTATGGTCATTCCCGATGGCAGGGAAGACCTTTCCCTGGCCACCGCTTTCGAAACGGGACGGCTGCTCACCCTTTCCCAACCCTCCATCATTGCCGCCCTGATGCGCTGGCGGCAGACGGATTACCAGGCTGCACGCCTGCTGTCACTGATGGAAAGCAACCGGAGCCTGTGGGATGAGCTGCTGGGTGCCGACTTCAGAAAGATCAGCCCGCACCAGCTGGGTCCGATGGTTGGCCGGGTATTTGCCGATGCCATTGCCCAAAATCCCGAACAGTTTCTGGGAAATCCCAGGGACCGCGTCACTCCTGGCAGACCCCTGGAGTTCAAGGGAACAGCAACCGCCGTGCTGGCCCGTGGCCTGGGGCTGGACCCCGGTCTGTTCAAAGGGGACCTGAACAAAGTGCTCAGTGGCTTGCGGGAAGTGAAGGTGCCCAGGGATGACCTGGTAACCGGGAAGCTGGGGCTGGTGGATATCCGGGAAACCCTGGAAATGGACCTGAACCGGCAGCGGGTGGACCTGGTCTCCAACGCACTTTCCAACAAATTGCTTGAGGACAACCTCACCGGCCCTGCATTCCCGGTCACTGACCAACGCCTGGGCGATGACTTCGTGAACAACAATCTGGATGTAATTCTGCGGGATCTTATGCGCCGGAACGCCATGGATAAGGACGAGTCATGATCAACAAAAACAGTGACATACTGGAACGTCTTGGTAATGAGTATGTGAAGGCAGCCCGGCAGCCTTCCGGGCATTTCGGCAGCGAAGACAACACAGCCATGCCGGCGGAACTGAGAAACTGGCTGGTGCGCCTGCGACTGCTGGAAGGGGTGCCTTTTGCCAATCTGGTGGCGGACAGTGAACTGCTGCCCGAGGAGTCCATACGCTGGTTCTACCTGGACCGGCGCTGGACCGATGCGCTGGTTCAGGGCGCCCTCAGTGTGGGCACGGTGAACAGCGATGACCGGGTGCAGCTGGATGCCCAGTACACCGCCATTCGGGCAGAACTGGATACCGAGGAACGCAATGTGCGGCGGGTCAAAGGCATGGCCCGGCTTGCGGGCCAACCGGGGCCCATCAGCGGTTTCCTGTTGCGCTCATCGGCGGTGTCTGGCTGGCCGGGGCTTCATGTGCGGGCCTTCAGTGAAGAGCTGACCGAGGCAGACCATGAGGAGCCAATGCAGGAGGATGACCCCCGCCGGGTTCGACTTCTGCGCCTGGAACGGCTGGCTCCGGCGGTATTGCTGTGCCTGTTCGATGGCATTCCCAAGGAGGTTCATATTGAAGAGCCCAGGCAGGGGGTGCAGTTCGGATTCATGCATCAGGATAACGGCAACCAGCGTTCGGCCCGACTGAGACCCCGCGACAAGGATAGCTTTGAGTATCTGGCGGATGATGGCAGCAAGGATGTGAAGGTGCCGTTCCGGGTGGGATCGTCAGGAGTCGTGGATATCCGCCGTCTGTCCGAAGCCCTGGCGGCTCATCCGGAAACCGGTGCCGGGGATGGCCTGGACAGTGCCGAATATGCCCTTCAGCTAATACGGTTTCCATGGCGTCAGGTGTTTGGCAAGGTCCGGGCCCCGGACGTCAATATCATGTTCCGGGCCACCATTGACTATGAATCCATGATTAATGCCACCTTCAGGCTGTGAGGCTCCCAATGTTCAAATACCTTCTCAAGAACAAGACTCTTGCCAGGGCAGTTTATGACGAACGCTGGGCATGGCTGGTAAGGGCCGGAACGGATCCGGGGTCGGTGACCACCTGGGATCCCAATCTGCGGCGCAACAAACGCATCCTGGTGCCGGTGGATGTGCAGGCCTACGTGGCCCATAAATCCAATCGAGAAACCCTGGTCCCGGTTACCGGTGGCCCGGATGATCCGGAGCCATTCGCCGAGGGCAGGCGCCTGGATCCGGGCATTCACCTGCACTGGGCGCTGCCGGATGCCTTGCTGCGGGGCGGCGAATCTGCAGCCGGCGGTGAGCTGGAAATGACGGAACTGCCGGACCGCTGGGTAGTAATCCGATCCCTGTTTCCGGTGGGCATCAGTCGCCCTATGCTTCGGGGCTGGGTGGTGGATGCCCTTAAGGGCTCGGTAACCCCTCTGGAACAGTACCGGGGTGCCACCAGCGAGTCCGGGGACAAACCGGCTTTTGACAGGCTTGACGGAACCGTTGGCGGGTCGCCTTTATGGACCGCTTCCTATCACGCCAGTGCCGGCCGTTTCGGTTTCCACGATGACCTGAAAGACCTGCCGGCGTTACGGAAGATTGCGAAGGAAGGTTTCGAGAAAAACGTGGCCACCTATGTGGTGGCTGGCTGGTATTCGGAGACAGGCAAGGACCCCCTGGATTCCGGTGGGGACGATCTGTCGGAGATTATGGAGAACCTGGGCTGGCAGCTGGATCCTGAAGCCGAGCCTTCCAGCAGCGAGCCGGAACTGCCGGTACTTGAACGCCTGGCCTCAAAGGGCGTGAAGGATGAGCTGGCCCAAATACCGCCCACGAAAATTGTGGTTCAGGGCAGAGAGGAGAGGTTTACCTTTGCTGATATTGCCCCGGAGATGTCCCTGCCGGTGGACAAGGCGGCAAAGGTTCTGATTGCCCAGAAGCCCCCCGGTTTCCTGTCCCTGTTTCACGGGATGATAACCGGGGTGCCCGTGGATGGCCCGGTGCGGGGAGTGGATGATCGTCCCCGGAGTGCCGCTCTGGAGGTTTCTGCCGGTTTTGATACGGACGACCTGGTTACCGGCCTGGGGGCGGATACCCTGGGTGCCACCCTGTCCAAGAGACGGGCTGCGGAAATGGTGGCCGCAGCCTTTTCCAGTGACCTGCTGGATCGCCTGG
>JBFHSI010000280.1:0-3823 GCA_041591245.1 Marinobacter sp. | reverse complement strand
TGTCACTCAGGGTACCCAGTTCATCAATGGGCCAGGTGATGCGGGTGGACTTGTCCGGACACAGATACCGGGTCAGGCCCATGAATACCGCCATAATAGCCAGATAGGTCAGCCCGGTTGAGCTGGCAGACAGGAAATCCGCGTCGTTGCGGATCACAACCCGCCGGCCGTTCTCATTCATCTCCAGGTGCATATCAATCATGGATTCGATGCTGTCCCGCACCTTGGCGTCACTCAGGGTGTCGGACACAAACTGGAACTGGCGCAGGATGTTCTCATCCGGCAGTTCCCGGCGGTGCAACTGGCTCCAGTCCTGCCAGGTCTCCACAAAGTTCTTCAGAGGCTGCCAGGTTTCGTCTTCGTAGATACGGGGGTGCAGTACCACCCGGATATCCTGCAGGGATTCAATCTGCTGGTCGGTGTTGATCCTGCGCCGGAGCAGGTTGGACACCGCCTTGATTTCCCGGGCCATTACATCCAGCCCTTCGTAATACTTCACCAAACTGCCGGATTCGGAACGGAACTGGTCAATCAGGGCGTCCTGCAGCTGGGGAATGTCAGTTTCCAGCAGGCTGCGCAGGTCCGGAACCCGGGCCAGCTTGAAGGCCTCATCCTGCTCGTATTCGTCGGCGCCGGTCTGTTCCTGGCGGTAACTGCTCAGCTTCTGCCAGGCCCGGTGAATCTGGGTGTTATGGTACTGGTTGAGAATGGCCACAGCCCGGTCAAAAGTGCTGATAACCTCCCGGCGCAGCTGTTCCAGTTGCTGGTGTGCCCCCTGAAGTTCCCGGGTCAGATCTCCGAGATCCCCCGGGAAACCTTCGGCATGGGGCATATCCGGGAAATGCCGGAGTACGGATTCCGCCGCTTCCACCTTCTCCCGGAGTTTGGCTATGGCATCCCGGTGTTCGGCAATGGAGCGCTTCAGGGCGCTGTCTTTTTCCCGATACTCCGCCTCATGGGTCTTGCGCAGTTTTTCACATTTGTCTTTACCGGCTTCCGCCTCTGCCGCCTGTTCGGTGAGCTGTTCCACCTGGGACCATTCCCGCTTGCGCCAGGCCAGGTACTCCCGTACAAGGTCTTCTGAAGCAATAATGGCGTCAACCCTGGCTTTAAGTGCCTCCAGGGCCTTGCGGGACTCCTGCACCACTTTCGGATCTATGCCTTCTTCCGCCAGACGCTGATCGTAGACCTGACGTTTCTTGCGCAATCGCTCGGAGTGTTCCTTTCTGGCACTCTCCATCAGCTCCTGCATCTTGTCGATACTGGCCCTGAAATCTGCTTCTGTTTCTGACCAGTGCCCCCGCAGGTCCAGCATTTTCTGCTGGTAGCGGCTTGTAATATCACTGACGCCGGCACCTGTGGCCTCATCAAACGCCTTCAGCTTTTCCCGGCAGGTTTCATACAGGCGGCCATACTCCTGAGCCCTTTCCCGGGTGGCCTGATTCACTCGCTCTTTGACACTGTCCCGGCGGGACCGGGCGTTAGCCAGGGTTCGCTGAATAATGGAGAACTCGGTTTCCAGATGATCCACCGCATCAGCACGGGACTTGTAGGTCTCCTGTCGGCGGCGCATTTCCTGTTCCGCGTCCGAACGCTGTTTCATCAATTGCGTTCTGCGTTCATCCAGCTGCCGGCTCTGCTGCTGCAGCTCTTCCTCTGATGCGGCAAATTCCGGCACTGGCAGGCCGTCCAGGGCCAGACGCCAGCCCATGACCGTGGGCTCCCCGGTGGTGCTTACAAATTCCGGCGCCAGATCCTTGCGCTGCAGCAGTGCCGGGTCAATCACCTTGGCAACCGTATTGCCCCATTCCGGATGCTGGCGGCGCAGCTCGGACAGCCAGGTACCATCTTCCGGATTGATCTGGCGCTGCAGAGCCATGAACTGCTGTTCCAGCCGGTCCAGCTCCTGGTCCAGATGCTCCAGCTGCCGCTGGGCCACATCCCGGTCCCGAAGGGCCTGGTCCCGTTTCTTCGCGGCTTCCAGACGGTTCTCGCTGACGGCAGCCACCTGCTCATCCGCGAGCGCAACTGTCTCATCGGCTTCGGCAATCTGCTGGCGCTCTTCCTCCGTCTGTCCCGGATTGTCCCGCAGAGCCTTGTATCTTGCCTCGTCACTGGAGATTTGCACCCGTTCCTGGGCACGGCTTTCCTTGTACGCGGAAATTTCCTGGGCCTGCTCGATTTCCACCTCTTTCAGGGCGTTTTCGTGGGCGTGGCGGGCCGTCTTCAGCTCTGCTTCTGCCCGGGATTTCTTGTCCTGACGCTGGCGCTGCTGTTTGTCGAATTCGTAGGTCAGCCGTTCCTTTTCCCGCTCGTATTCACCCTCGATCTGCGATGCCTTGCCGGTGATCTGATCGTGGTCTGCCTGAGCCGTTGCCAGACGCTGGCGGAAATCCGCCAGGTTGCCATAATCCTGTGCCTTTGCCAGAACTCCGTCCGACTCGTAGCGTGCATTCTGCTCATGTAGCTTGTTAAGTCTTTCATCCAAGCTATTGAATTTTATTTCAGCATCATTGACCTGAATGGCAAGCTTCCGGTCGTTTTCGACAAAGCTTTCCTTCAGTTCGGAGCGTTCATCCTCCAGCTTTGTCGCCTGGCGTAACAATTCCGAGTGTTTTTCCCGGGCCTCTTCCAGGGTCACCCGCAGGTTGGCAACCGCCTGCCCGGTCTGTTCCAGTATGGCCAGACGCTCGGCATCCTTGCGCAGACAGGTGCGGATCTTTTCTTCCTCATTGCTGAAAGCCCTGAGACTGCGGATATCGGCAATCAGGTCCTTGCGGTCAATGGCTCTGGGGCGAGCATGCTGGTGAATGTTCTCGAACTGGGTTTCACAGATCATCGATTTGAAGCTGCTGAGCAGCCGGTTCTTGTTGAGAACCACATGGGTGAGCCGGTCAATATGGCTCATCTGGGTATCCGGAGAACCCAGTCCGTAATCCGCCGCCAGACCTCTCAGTGAACGGGATTCTGCGGGCAGGCGCTTGAGCAGTTTCTGGTTGCGCTGGATGATGGCCCGGTAGTTGGTAATGGTGTCGATGTTTCTGGATACAGCAACGCCCTTCTGACGCAAGGCCGCAAAGATGTCATCGGCACTGGCCCCCGCCTGGAGTTTTTCCCGGATATCCGGTGCAAAGAAGGTCTCTTCGGCCGAGCCGTTGACGAACCGGTAACAGATTTTCCCGGCACTGTGCCGGTACATCACCGAACAGCACATGCCGGTATAGCGCCGGTATTCAAAAATGATCAGGCTCTGGAAACTGGGCAGGTAATAGTCCAGAAACGACAGTTTTCCGGAAGCCTTGGTGACAATCCGCTCCGGCTCCTCACCGAAGAAGGCCGGTACCAGGGACAGTACCGAGGTTTTGCCAGCGCCGTTCACGCCTCCCAGATGGGTACGTTCACGGCAGGCTATCTTGATAGTTCGACCTTTAACCTGATCGAAGGAATGGTGCAGAATAATGCTTTCCAGGCCATAGCTTTTGTCATCGCCAGACAAGGTGTTTCTCCATAGCTAATACGGGGCGGACTCAATCGATGGCCGCTAGTATACCCTGAATAAAGGGGTTACAAGCCCTGGCGGGACGGACAAAATCACCGGATCCGAGTCGGTCCGGGCCGTTTAATCCGGATTTGCCTGAACCGCCGGCTGTGCGATTTCTTTCCGGGCACTTTCCAGGAAGGAGTCCACAGTTTCTCCGGGCAGCAGCAACTGCTGTTCAATCATGGCGTCGCGCCATGGTGTTTCTTCAAAAATACACCGGTAGTGGTCTGGGAATTCCACATAGAGACGTTTGAAATACTCCCGGGCCAGGGCCTTGTCCGG
>JBFHSI010000279.1:0-3867 GCA_041591245.1 Marinobacter sp. | reverse complement strand
TCAATGCCACCCTGGATGACCAGCCCCTGGCCATGTGGCAGGTGATCGATGTACCTGCCGGAGCCACCCTGACCGTAGGCAACACCACCGGTGCCGGTGCCCGCGCCTATATCCTGTTCCAGGGCGGACTGGACTGCCCGGAATATCTGGGCTCCTGCAGCACCTTTACCCTGGGCCAGTTCGGCGGCCACTGTGGCCGGGCCCTGCGGGCCGGAGACGTACTGGGACTGGCCGATGCCCCGACCGGGCCGGTCACCGCCGTGTTACCGGAAGCCCTGAAACCGGCCATCAACAACACCTGGGAGCTGCATGTCACCTATGGCCCCCACGGCGCACCGGACTATTTCACCGGCGAGGATATAGACACCTTCTTTGCCAGCGAATGGGACGTTCACTACAACTCCAGCCGCACCGGTGTGCGCCTGATCGGACCGAAACCGGACTGGGCCCGCAGCGACGGCGGCGAAGCCGGCATGCACCCCTCCAACATCCACGACAATGCCTACGCTGTGGGTACCGTGGACTTTACCGGCGACATGCCGGTGATTCTGGGTCCGGACGGCCCCAGCCTGGGCGGATTCGTATGCCCGGTCACAGTGATCAGTGCCGACCTGTGGAAACTGGGGCAGCTCAAGGCCGGAGACCGTATCCGCTTTGTCCCGGTGAACCAGGACCAGGCAGTCACCCTGCGCAAGGTCCAGGACAACTCCGTAGCCACCCTGACTCCGGCCAGCGTGCGCATCACCCCGGTGTCGCCAGTCACCCCGATACTCGCGGCCCTGGACACAAACGAACATGCCACCGGCGTGGTGTACCGGGCAGCCGGCGACAACTATGTGCTGGTGGAATACGGCCCCATGGAACTGGATATCGGCCTGCGCTTCCGGGCCCATGCCCTGATGCTGTGGCTTCGGGAACACCAGCATGAGGGCATTCTGGACCTGACTCCCGGCATCCGCTCCCTGCAGGTGCACTACAACAGCCAGATTCTGGACCAGCGCGCCCTGCTGGACCTGCTGATCGGCGCCGAAAAGGATCTGGACCAGCAGCCGGAATGGGATGTTCCGGCCCGGGTGATACATCTGCCCCTGTCCTGGGACGACGAGGCCTGCCAGACCGCCATCCAGAAATACATGCAATCAGTGCGCAAGGACGCCCCCTGGTGTCCCAGCAACCTGGAGTTCATCCGCCGCATCAACGGCCTGGACAGCATTGATGAGGTCAAGAAAACCGTCTTCGATGCCAGCTATCTGGTCATGGGTCTGGGGGATGTGTACCTGGGCGCACCGGTGGCCACGCCCCTGGACCCCCGGCACCGTCTGGTGACCACCAAATACAACCCGGCCCGGACCTGGACGGCAGAAAACTCCGTGGGCATCGGCGGCGCCTATCTGTGTATCTACGGTATGGAAGGCCCCGGCGGCTACCAGTTTGTGGGCCGGACCCTGCAGATGTGGAACCGCTACCGTACCACCGACTGCTTCCAGGAAGGCAAACCCTGGCTGCTGCGCTTCTTTGACCAGATCCGGTTTTACGAGGTGAGTCCGGAAGAGCTGAAACAGATCCGCCGGGACTTCCCCAACGGGGACTATCCCATCCGCATAGAGGAAACCCGTTTCAACCTTAAGGACTACCAGCAGTTCCTTGAAGACAATGATGAGGAAATCCGCAGCTTCACCGGCAAACGGCAACAGGCCTTCGACGCAGAGCTGCAGCGCTGGATCGAGTCCGGCCAGATCAACTTCAGTTCCGAGGCCCCGGTGGAGGAAACCGGAGAAGATGACATCAGTCTACTGCCCGAGGGCCAGCATGCGGTGGAAAGCCATGTGGCCGGCAACCTCTGGGAGTGTCTGGTAAAGCCCGGCGACATCATCGAAAGCCGGCGCCCGGTTGCCATCATTGAATCCATGAAAATGGAAATCGAGCTGCTCAGCCCGGTCAGCGGGCGGGTTATTGAAGTCAGGCGTGAGGCCGGACAGTCGGTCGCGCCGGGTACACCGGTAGTGATAGTGGAAGAGCTCAGTGCATAGCGGCGCCGTGCCGCCAACCCCATAAAACTGTAAAGCCTATATCCGGGAGAGATCCATGAAAAAATCAAACCTTATCAAGCGCGTAGCTCCGGTCCTCGGGGCCGGTGTACTGGCCGCCAGCCTGTCCATGGGAGCAACCGCCCAGGAAAAGGAATCCTTCAGTATTGCCTGGACCATCTACGCCGGCTGGGTGCCCTGGCAGTACGCCGAGGACAGCGGCATCATGAAGAAATGGGCGGACAAGTACGGTATCGATGTGGATATAGTACAGGTCAATGACTATATCGAATCCATCAACCAGTTCACCGCTGGCCAGTTTGACGGTGTTGTCGCCACCAGCATGGATGGCCTGTCCATTCCCGCCGCCTCCGGAGTGGATACCACCGCCCTGATCGTGGGGGACTACTCCAACGGCAACGACGGCCTGGCCTCCAAGGATGCCAAATCCATCGCCGACCTCAAGGGTGAAACCGTACACCTGGTGGAGCTGTCGGTATCCCATTACCTGCTGGTACGGGCCCTGAACACCGTGGGACTGGAAGAGCGGGACATCAATGTGGTGAACATCTCCGATGCCGACCTGGTATCCGCCTTCCAGACCGATGATGTGCGCCATGTGGCCACCTGGAACCCGCTGCTGACAGATGTGCTGGCCTTCCCGGGCACCACAAAACTGTTCGATTCCAGCCAGATTGCCGGCCATATCAAGGATCTGACCCTGGTGAACACGGAAACTCTGGCGGACAACCCGAAACTGGGCAAGGCCATGGTGGGTGCCTGGTATGAAACCATGAGCGTGCTAGCCTCGGACACCGAAGAAGGCGCCGAAGCCCGGGCCTTCCTTGGCGAACTGTCCGGTACCGACCAGGCCGGCTATGAAGCCCAGCTGGCCGGCATGAAGATGTTCTGGGAACCCAAGATGTCGGTGGATTTCATCAACAGTCCGGAAGCCAGGGAAGCCATGGACAGCGTCCGAAAGTTCTCCTTCGACAAGGGTCTGCTGGGACAGGGTGCCGACAGTCCTGACTTTGTCGGTATCGAGTTCCCGGACGGTTCCATTATGGGCGACAGCTCCAATGTGAAGCTGCGTTTCAACGATGACTATATGCAGATGGCAGCAGACGGCGAGATCTGATTGCCCAACCGCCTTGCCTGAAACCCCGACAGAGGGCACGATATTCGTGCCCTTTTCCGTTGAACCACCGGACCGCCTCAGGAGAATCCCCAAGCCCCATGCGCAGAACCAAGGAAGATGCCGAAAAAACCCGCCAGGCCGTGCTGGAAGCCGCACTGACCCTGTTCAGCCGTGACGGCTATTCACTGACCACCCTGAGCCGCATTGCCAAGGAAGCCGGCTGCAGCCGCGGCCCCATCTACTGGCACTTCCAGACCAAGGACGACCTGTACGAAGCGGTTCTGGCCTACTCCCAGGAGCCACTGAAACAGCTGGTAAGCGAATGCCGGAGCCTGCAAGGCTCACCCATAGAGGCCCTGAACCACTTTATCGAGCGCTGGCTGGGACTGCTTGCCAATGACCGCAAGTACCGGCAGTCCTTTGAAATCCTGCTGAACAAGACCGAACTCACCGATGCCATGAGCAAGACCCTGAAACAGGAGCGGCAGCTGACCCGTGCCATCATTGCCATGTTCCGGGAGCTGCTGGCACGGGCCAAAGAGGAAGGACTGATCACCACGGAAGAGACCCCGGAAGATCTGGGACTGCTGAGCTACACCTACCTGATGGGGATTACCCAGAGCTGGCTGTTCTCACCCCGGCTGTTTTCCCTGAAGCAGACGATCCCCTTCTTTCGCCGGCAGTTCTGGGTGCTTGTGGGCC
>JBFHSI010000278.1:0-3890 GCA_041591245.1 Marinobacter sp. | reverse complement strand
GCGCTGGCGAACTTGGTGTCGGTCAGGCCCGGCAACAGGGCATTGACCCGGATCTTCTGCTGCCCCAGTTCCATGGCAAAGGACTTGGTCATGGAAATCACCGCAGCCTTGGTCACCGAATAGATGCCCTGGAAGTGGCCCGGATTGACACCGTTCACCGACGCCACATTCACAATCGCACCACCACCGTTTTTCTTCATGATCTGGGCGCCCCGGGCACACATGAAGAAATAACCGCGGATATTCACATCCACGGTTTTCTGGAACGCCGCCAGATCGGTATCTTCCACCGGTCCGAAGTAGGGGTTGGCGGCGGCATTGTTCACCAGGATATCCAGACGGCCATGGGCCTTGCCGATATGGGCCCAGATGTCTTCAATCTGATCCATTTCACCGATATGGCAGGCATAGGCCTCGGCACTGCCGCCGGCATCCCGGATGCTGCTGGCCACCGCTTCACAGCCGTCAATCTTGCGGCTGCTGACAATCACATGGGCACCATAGGCCGCCAGGGTGCGAGCAATACTCTCCCCGATGCCCCGGCTGGCACCGGTTACCAGAGCGATTTTCCCGGTCAGATCAAACAGGTCTTTATTGGTCATTGTTCTACCTCGAAACTTAGCGGAAGGTCACCAGGGCAGAATCTTCCGCTTCCAGGTGACTGTAATTGTTGAAAACAAACAGGCTGCGCCTGGGCCCGGAATACAGCACCCGGCTGACGCTGGTATTGGCGATCACATCATTCAGGGCCAGAGCCCGGGTGTCTTCCAGGCCGAGCAGATACTGGCAGATAACGGAAATGGGGCCTCCGGAGGTGGCCACCAGCACATCGCCACCATCGGCAAAGCGGATCATCTCCTCAAAGGACTCCACCACCCGGGACCGGAACGCCGGCCAGGTTTCCTCATAGTCTCCGTCATGGTCGCCGGACGCCCAGCGCCCCAGCGCGTCCATAAAAACGTCCTGAAACGCCTTTGAGGGTTTGGGAAAGGCCGCCAGATCCCGGGCCATCACGGCACGGTCCTGCCACTCGGGACGGAAGCGGTTCACCACCGCTTCGTGGTCAAACTCATTGAAGCCTGGTACCACCTGCATATCCGGCAGCTGGTGCTCGTAGCCGGTGGCAATGGCCTCCACGGTTTCCCGGTGTCGTTTCATGTTACCGCCAAACACTGCCACCGGCCTGACCCTGTTAGACAGCCAGCGGCCCAGCACCCGGCCCTGCTCCCAGCCTCTGGGAGACAGCTGATCGTAGTTTTCCTTGCCGAAACTGGCCTGGCCGTGACGGACCAGATAAATCGTAGCCATTACAGGGAACTCTCGGAAATCAGTCGCAGGCAACGCTGCTCCAGATAGTTGGCTGCGTGGCCGAAACCGGCAAAACGCTGGTCCCGGGTCTGGCCGTGATAAAAGCGGTAGTAGATCTGCTGGATAATAACCGCCAGCCGGAACAGACCGTAGATTTCATAGAAATCGAAGGTGTCCGCATGGAACCCGGATTTCTCCATGTAGTAGTCCACCACCTGCTTCCGGGTAAGCATGCCCGGCCGGTGGGTCGGCTGGCGCCGGAGCATCTGGAAGGGGCCCTCGTCATCCGCCTCGATCCAGTACGCCAGGGTATTGCCCAGATCCATCAGCGGATCGCCGATGGTGGCCATTTCCCAGTCCAGAACCCCGATCACCTCAAACGGGTTGTCCTTGTTCAGCACCACGTTATCGAACCGGTAATCATTGTGGATCACCACCTGGGCCACATCCTCGGGCATGTGCTGCCTGAGCCAGGCCATAACCGCCTCAAAGTCCCCCACATCCTCGGTGCGGGCTTTGCGGAAACGGTCGCTCCAGCCACCGATCTGGCGCTGGACGTAACCTGCCCCCTTGCCCAGCTGGTCAAGTCCGGCGGCTTTGGCATCCACCCGGTGCAGATCCACCAGCTTGTCGATGACATTCAGACACAGCTTGCGGGTATCCCCTTCATCCAGTTCCAGATCCCGGGGAAAATCCTGCCGCAGGATAATGCCTTGCAGTCGTTCCATGACGTAAAAGTCACAGCCCAGCACATCATGGTCGTCGCAGATAGCCAGGATTTCGGGCACATAGGGATACACCGGCTTGAGGGCCTGCATAACCCGGGCTTCCCGCAGCATGTCGTGGGCGGACCTGGCAATCTTGCCAAACGGAGGGCGGCGCAGCACAAAGGAGCGGTCACCGTAATCCACCTGGTATGTGAGGTTCGACGCGCCACCCGGGTACTGACGGATTTCCGGCGTTCCTGCCAGCCCCGGAATGGCGTGTTTCATGAATCCGTCTACGGCCGCAACATCCAGCTCTTCACCTTCACGGATGTCCTTGGCCTGGTCAATCTGGGTCATTCAGGGCTCTCCTGTCATTGTTCACTTGGCTCAGGCCTTGCCGCCCATCTTGTTCATCCAGCGCCGGCTTTCCCGGTGCATCAGCCAGTCGAAAGCCTTGGGCGCATGGCGCTTGAGCAGCCACATTCGGCGCTCACGGACATGGGGCAGCACCCAGAATTCCCGGTCGTTTACCGCCTGGAATATGTCGTTGGCCACATCGTCAGCGGTAATACTGGAGCGCTTCATCAGCTTGTTTACATTCTGCTGGATGCCGGGAACATTCGAGCGCATGGTGCTGGCCAGATTGGTCTGGAAAAAGGCCGGGCACACACAGGTCACATGAATACCCGAATCCCGAAGCTCCTGGCTCAGGGTCTCGGACAGGGCGATCACCCCGGCCTTGGATACATTGTAGCTGTCCATCAGGGGGGCCAGCATGAGACCGGCCATGGAGGCTATGTTAACGAAGCTTCCCGAACCCTGTTTCTTGAACTGGGGAGTGAACGCCTTGCAGCCCCGGACCACGCCCAGGACGTTGATATCCATGATCCACTCCCAGTCTGCCATGGAGGTGTCTTCGATGGAGCCGGCTGATGCCACACCGGCATTGTTGACCACCACATCCACACCGCCCCAGCGTTCGGCAAGGTCGGCGCAGACTTTCTCCAGGTCGGTCAGACGGCGTACATCACAGGCCACAAAATAGCCTTCGCCACCGGCCTGATTGATCTCCTGCTCAACATCCGCTCCCTGCTCGGGGTTGATGTCGCCGATACAGACCCTGGCCCCTTCTCTGGCATAACGCAGTGCAATGGCGCGTCCCAGCCCACTGGCACCGCCGGTGATGAATACTCTCTGAGTCATGGTGTTTTCCGTTTTATAAGTTGTTCTACAGGGTAAATCTCACCGGGACACATTTGTGCCCCGGTTCCACTCAGTTCCGGTATTTTTTCAGTTCCAGCCGGGCCACCATAGCCCGGTGCACCTCGTCAGGACCATCGGCCAGTCTCAGTACCCGGGCATAGGCAAACAGCTGGGTCAGGGGGAAGTCGTCGTCACTGACCCCGGCACCACCATGAATCTGAATGGCCTGATCCACAATGGTCTGCAGCATCTGGGGAATCACCGCCTTGATCATGGAGACTTCCGACAGGGCCCCGGCGATGCCCCTGGTATCCAGCAGCCAGGCACACTTCAGGGTCAGCAGACGCGCCTGTTCAATGGACATGCGGGCATTGGCAATAATATCCACATTGCCCCCCAATTTGGCCAGTGGCCGACCAAAGGCTTCCCGGGTCGTGGCCCGCTGGATCATCAGCTCCAGAGCACGCTCGGCCGCACCTATGGCACGCATGCAGTGGTGCACCCGGCCCGGTCCCAGGCGCCCCTGGGCAATTTCAAAGCCCCGGCCCGGGCCGGCAATAAAGGCGGTTTTCGGCAGACGCACATCGGTAAAGGAAACCACTCCGTGGCCATAGGGCTCATCGTAGGCACCGAACACGGGAAGCATACGCTCAACTTTCACCCCCGGCGTGT
>JBFHSI010000277.1:0-3895 GCA_041591245.1 Marinobacter sp. | reverse complement strand
GATGAAGCCCAGACCAATATGACTCTGCTGGTCAAGCTACCTGCCACTCAACCGGAGGTTACCGGTAACACCTACCGGATGCTGCTGGTAGCTCAGGCACTCCTCGATGACGAAGAAATCCTGCTAACCTCCAGCCGCTTCAACACCTTCGTAACCATGGAGTCGGAAACTGCCGGCACGGTTGAAGGCTCCATCTTCGAAGTGGAGAAAACCGGACTCGGCGATGAGGTCGACGTGGAAACCGAAGAGGTATCCGAGAGCCTGACCGCCAGCATCGGCAGCAATGGCAAGAGTACGCTGACCATCGCCAATGACGACGGCACCAGCACCATGACCGGCTTCTTTAATGAAGGGGCCAGCCTGGGTCTGTTTACCTATTCCTACGCAGAAACCGGGGCGAATCCCGATGAGCTTGGGCTTGTTGTTCTGGTGAAAGTGACCGACTGAGCCATGATCTGCAGGGGCCAGCAAGGTCCGGCCCCTGCAGGTCTACAGCAGTAACGAAGACAAGATGCCGCTGATCAGCTGCCCCTGCCTGGAATACCCCGTTTTCTGGAACACCTGCTTGAGATAACTGCGCATCGTCGCCTCACTCTTGTGGCGTTTTTGTGCAATTTCCCGCAGGCACATGCCTGTTACCAGATCTTCGCACAGCTGGGCTTCCGCCGGTGAAAGCCGGAAATACCGGGCAATGGTTCCGGCATCCGGGAAGGAGCGGAAAGACGGATCAGATGCGGTGACCAGCACTCCGCCAGCCATCAGATCCCTGTGCCCGAGCGGCCTTATGGAGAGCATCAGAGGGAGCGCATCCGCACGGTGCACAAAAAGCGTTTCCGGTACACCATCAACATCAGGGAGCGCAGCCTGTGCCACCCGTGTCACTGTACGGAAGAAGAGTTTCTGTACACGCTCGTCGGAAAACTGGAAGCGCCGGTCCTGCACACTCAGACATGTCTCAGTGCGCAGTAACTGATTTCCCGGAGCGTTGGATAGAGCCAGCATTCCGTGACTGTTCAGAATGAAAGCCGCATCCGGAACCAGATCAATAATACTTGCCAGAGTCTGCATCGGGCCCGGGCGCTGATGAAGGGACTCCGACAGCCTCACCGCCTGACGTACAAAAGGTATCAGTCGATCCAGTTGCTGAAGTTCCTCCGGGCTGTAAGGCCCCTGGGCCACCGTGCGCTGAACGGTTAACAGAACAATATGACTATCCGTGGCATCCACCACCAGCCAGGCTGAATCCAGCATGTCCTGGTCAGACTCCCAGCGTCCGTACTGATCACCGGGTTCGCCATCGGATAGTAATGGCAAAGCCGATCCAAAGTTACCGGGGGACTGATGGATGGCGTGACGGGTCACTGCATCGTGGGCAATCATGTTGTTGTCCAGATACCAGGCCACAAACTCATCAGAAAGGCCCGCGTGCCACATATGATCAATAACCAGGGGGGCACGACGGATAAAAGAAATCTCTGCGGCGCATCCGCTGACAGAGCGGACCAGCATCGCCAGAAAATCCTGGAAACCGGCGCGGTTGTCCAGGGCCTGATACAGGCACTGAATCAGTTCTGTCTCATTTTCCAGAAATCCATGAGCAACATATCCACGCCGCACCTGGTGGATTGACATATAGAATCCCTGTCAGCTGTGTCCAATAGTGCCCGGTCTCTCGATGACGAGCCAGGTTGTGTAGCCGAAACAACACACGGAAAACATTGCTAACAGGTAATATAGAAACTTCTTGATGGGACACGCTTGGCAAATCAGGCCGATAGCTGCGTCATGTCGCCTGCTATCGGCCTGTCGTGACCGGGTGAAAACACTCAGTGCATCAAAGTGTAGAGCTTGCGCCGGTAGGTACGGACATCCGGATTCCCATTGCCCAGCTTGTCAAACAACTCGATCAGGGTTGTCCGGGCCACACCATCCTTGTAGCCGCTGCCTACCTGCATCAGGCGCAACAACAGCTCCATGGCCTCAGCATTGTTTTCCCGCAGCACATGGTGCAGGGCCAGCTGGTGCAGCGCTTCCGGGCTCTTCGGATCTTTCTCCAGAGCCAGCTCCAGATCCGCCATGGGCGGCAGCTCGGCGGACTGGCGCAGGAAGTGAATGCGGGCGGCCAGCTGTTTGGCCTGAGTCTGCAGCTTTTCTTCCGGCGGCAGACTTTCCAGTACCTGCTCAGCGGTTTCCAGATCCCCGGTTTCAGCCTTGATCTGGGCCAGATCGATCAGCACTTTCATGTTCTCCGGATCCTTCCGGTTCATCTCCGAAAGAATTTCCAGCGCTCCGTTCAGGTCACCCTCGTCCCAGAGCCTGTGGGCTTTTTCGTAGGCATCTTCCTCGGGAGCCTCCACATGCTTGTCCAGCACCTTGCGGATTTCGCTTTCCGGAAGTGCCCCGTTGAAGCCGTCAACAGCCTGACCATTCTTGACCAGGATGATCGTGGGCAGGCTGCGCACCCCGAGACTGGTGGTCAGCTGTTGCTGCTCATCGGCATTCACCTTGGCCAGCAGGAAGGCGCCACGGTATTCATTGACCAGCTTGTCCAGCAACGGCATCAGCTGTTTGCAGGGCGCGCACCAGTCAGCCCAGACATCAACCAGAATCGGAGTATTGGCCGACGCATCCATCACCTTTTGCTGGAAGTTCTCCAGGGTGGCCTCAAAAACGTATGGGGAATTGCTCATGCATTGCACCTGCACAGTCGTGGGAATCAACAGAACTGCCTGAGGACATGGGGTCGCCGGCCGGAAAATCAACCATTCCACGGGTAAATCCCCGCATCCTTGAAATAGCCGTAAGCGCCGTTACATATGCAGACAGAGACCAGCCCGGGAACCAGCACCGGAGTGCCCCGGCCTGTACCAAACTTTTCCAGATGGATAGTACACGGCATGAATGACGAGAAACGAAACGGGTCACTTGAGGAGTTCGAAGAAGACGTGACCGAATACATCGGCAAGGATGAGAACAGCAAAAGCCTCGCCCTGCCCCAGCAGACCATGCCCCGCCGTATGTATATATTGCCGGTAACCAACAGGCCTTTTTTCCCGGCCCAGGTTCAGCCGGTGGTGGTGAACCAGGATCCCTGGCAGGAGACCCTGAAGCGGGTCGGCGAAACCGACCACAAGGTGCTGGGCATCTGTTTCGTGGATGATCCGGATGCCAGCCAGGGCATTCCCGCCAGCGAGGAACTGGAAACCATGGGCTGCGCCGTGCGCATACACCATGCCCAGCATGAGGATGGCAAGGTACAGTTCATCGCCCAGGGCCTGCAGCGCATCCGCATTGTCCAGTGGCTGCGCCGCAAGCCGCCCTACCTGGTTGAGGTGGAATACCCCACCGAGCCGGAGGAAAATCCGGATGAACTGAAGGCCTACACCCTGGCCATCATCAGTGCCATCAAGGAACTGTTGCGCACCAATCCCCTGTACGGGGAGGAAGTGAAACAGTACCTGTCCCGTTTCGGACCGGACGACAGTTCCCCGCTCGCCGATTTCGGTGCTGCCATGACCTCCGCCCCCGGCCCGGAACTGCAGGATGTGCTCAACACCCTGCCCCTGCTCCGGCGCATGGAAAAAGTCCTGGTGCTGATGCGCAAGGAACTGGAAGTCGCCCGCCTGCAGACGGAAATCAACAAGGAGGTCAACGCCAAGGTCCAGAAACACCAGCGGGAGTTTTTCCTCAAGGAACAGCTGAAAGTGATCCAGCGCGAGCTGGGCATGGCCAAGGACGACAAGACCGCAGATGTCGACCGTTTCCGGGAACGCATGGCAGCCCTGAAACCCTCGGAACAGGTACTGGAACGGTTTGAGGAAGAATTGCAGAAGCTGCAGGTACTGGAACAGGGCTCCCCGGAATATGGCGTCACCCGCAACTATCTGGACTGGAT
>JBFHSI010000276.1:0-3956 GCA_041591245.1 Marinobacter sp. | reverse complement strand
CCGGCCTATGGTGGCGCCGGGATGTATCTCGATACCGGTAAGCCAGCGGGCTATGGTAGAGATAGTGCGCGCCAGCCATTTCAGCCCCAGATTCCAGAGCCAGTGGGCGCAACGGTGGAACAGCAGCGCATGCAACCCCGGATAGTTGGTCAGTACTTCAAAGGTATTCCTGGCGGCCGGATCCCGGTGAAAAACACTGCTGATGTCTTCCCTCAATCGATCAAACATTGCCTTTGTCCTGTTCCACCGGCCCGGTGCCGGTATCGGTTGATTGACTTCCGGTACGAGTGCCGGCCGCTTTCTGTACTGCGGTCAGTACACCCCGGAGAATATTGATTTCCATCTGATCCATGCGGGCGCGCTGAAACAGACGCCGTAACCGGGTCATCAGCTGCCGGGGATTATCCCGACGGTGGAAATCCACATCCACAAGCACCTGCTCAAGGTGCCCGAAAAATCCTTCAACGTCGGTCACCGGAGCCGGCGGCACATCCCAGCCGGCATCGCCCGGCGCGGTCATGGGCTTCAGGTATGGGCTGTCATCACCGCCTTCAAGGTTGCACAGATAATGCATCCGCAGCTCATAACTCACCACCTGGACAGCCATGGCCAGATTCAGTGAACTGTACTCCGGATTGGAAGGAATATGGATATGGTAATGGCAGCGATGCAGCTCATCATTGCTGAGCCCGTGGTTCTCACGGCCAAACACCAGGGCAACCGGTCCGGTTGCGGCCTGGGCAGTAGCCATGGCAGCCGCTTCCGGGGGAGCCATCACCGGCCAGGGCACCTTGCGCCCCCGGGCACTGGTACCCATGACCAGCACACAGTCCGCCAGAGCCTCGTCAATGGACGACACTACATGAGCCCGATCCAGCACATCCGAGGCACCCGATGAACGGGCATAGGATGCCTCGTCCGGAAAGGATTTCGGATTCACCAGCCAGAGATTCCCCAGGCCCATGTTTTTCATGGCCCGGGCAACGGCTCCGATGTTGCCGGAATGGGAAGTTTCGATCAAAACGATGCGGATCTGGTTCTGGAACGAGTCAGTTCCTTCCAGCGGAAGCGCCGGTTTATGCATTGCCAAAGCCCGTGCAGAATGAATAAGGGCGGGAATGATAACAGAAACCGCCCACCGCCTGCTCCTCCGGTGATACCGAAACCCCGGCCCGTCCGTGCTATTGCGGAGTCAAAAAACATACAAGTACAGCCAACTTTTGCTATCATACCCGGCCTTCACACATCCGGATAACGAACACTCAGATGCAACCAGCTATAAAGATGGCCCTGCGCGTTGCGCGTCAGGGGTCCGATTATCTGAAAGCCTACTTCGAGCGACAGGAAGCCAACCCCAGGAACGACGACGAACATCGCCGGCAACTGGAGCGGGTTGAACAGTCCATTTACGACAATTTTTCGGAACAACTCGATAAGGCCTACAAGGACCACAGCATTGCACCGCTGAACGAAGCCAGCGCCGGTACCAGCGACAAGAGCTGGCACATTTTCCCGGTGCTCGGACGCGAAAACTTTCTGCGAGGCATTCCTGAATTTGCCCTGGCCCTGGCCCAGAAAAAGAACAACCGCACCGAAAACCTGCTGATCGTAAACCCGGTCACCGGTGAAGAGTATTCCGCAAGCCGGGGTCATGGCGCCGTTCTCAACAGTCGCCGGGTCCGCACCTCGGAAACCCGCCACATCAATACCGCAGCCATTTCCAGCAACCTGCTGGACCAGACCCGCCGGAGTGAAGATACTCAGCTGTGGGGTGAGATGGCTTCCGTACTGGCTCGCGAATCCGCCATGTTCCGCACCTCCGGATGCGTGGTTCTGGATATCGCCCGGGTATCCGCAGGCACTCTCGATGCAGCCGTCATTTTCAAGCCTGAAGCGGCTGACCTGGACCTGGGCGTAACCCTGGCCATGGAGTCCGGCGCGCTGACCGGCGATTTCTCCGGCAACCCGTCCACTACCGGCGCCCGTCAACTGATCGTCGCCAACCCCAAACTGTTCCGGGAAGTACTCAAGGTACTGCACCCGTTCCGGGGACGCCTGCCACGCTGATCACCTCCGGGTATTAGCCAGCCATAAAAAAACCGCCACTTGTTGAGAGTGGCGGTTTTTTTGTTCCGGTGAAACCGGATTACATCCGGTTCAGCCATTCCGGTGGCTGCTCTTCCTCATCACCGTTGCCGGCACCTTCTTTGGCCGGAACCATCAGATCTTCCCGGGATACCCCCAGCACCATCAGCAGGTTCGCAGACACATAGATGGAGGAATAGGTACCCACGACCACCCCGATAATCAGGGCAATGGCAAAGTTGTTGATAGCCTCACCACCAAACAGGTACAGGGCAATAAGAACCACCAGCGTGGTTCCCGAGGTATTGATCGTCCGGGTCAGGGTCTCGTTGATGGACTGATTGATAATCACACCAGCATCCCCTTCCCGCATACGCCGGAAATTTTCCCGGATTCTGTCCGCCACCACGATGGTATCGTTCAGGGAGTAACCGATAACCGCCAGCAGAGCGGCCAGCACCGTCAGATCAAAGGTCCACTGGAACAGAGCAAACACACCCAGGGTGATGATCACGTCGTGAGCCAGCGGCAGGACAGATGCAATACCGAATTTGAACTGGAAGCGCATGCCCACGTATACCAGCACCACAATAAGCGCCAGCAACAGGCCCAGTCCGCTTTCCTCACGCAGCTCTTCCCCCACCTGGGAGCCGATAAACTCGGAGCTGACCAGTTCAAGGTTGTCACCGTGGGCCCGAAGGGCATCGGTCACTTCCTTCGCAAGCTGGGCATTGCCGGACTCGGCAAGACGCACCAGTACAGTGGTATCGGAACCGAAGTTCTGCACCACAAACTGGTCATAACCGGCCGCCACAAGGGTGGCACGCACCTCTTCAAGGGCCGGAGCCTGGGCATATTCAAACTCGACGGAAGTACCGCCGGTAAAGTCCATACCCAGATTCAGGCCACGGACCGACAGCACCACAATTGAGGCGACGACCAGAGCAATGGACAGGATGGAAGCCAGTTTCCTGAGCCCCATGAAATCAATTTGTTTCTTCCCGAGCTCAGACATTGGTCTGCTTCCCTCCGATCGACAGTTTCTCGATCTTTCGACCGCCAAAAACCAAGTTCACAATGCTGCGACTGACCATAAGCCCGGAGAACATCGAGGTAAGGATGCCCAGACACAGGGTGACCGCAAAGCCCTTCACAGGACCGGCGCCCATGGCAAACAGGATGATAGCCACCAGCAGGGTTGTGATGTTGGCATCAAATATGGACACGAACGCCCGGGAATAACCGGCATTGATGGCCGACTGGGGCGGCACACCAGAACGCAGCTCTTCCTTTATACGCTCAAAGATCAGCACATTGGTATCCACCGCCATGCCCACCGTAAGTACGATACCGGCAATACCCGGCAGGGTCAGTGTGGCAGACAGCATGGACATGCAGGCCACCAGCAGAATCAGGTTCACTGTCAGCGCCACATTGGCGACAACACCGAAGCCCCGGTAATACACCAGCATATACAGAAGCACCAGGATAAAGCCCAGAGCCACCGACATGACACCGGCGTCAATGTTCTTCTGCCCCAGGCTCGGACCTATGGTGCGCTCCTGAACAAAGTACATGGGCGCGGCCAGGGCACCGGCACGCAACAGCAGGGCCAGTTCCGAGGCTTCCGGAATGGAGTCCAGACCGGTAATCCGGAAACTGCTGCCCAGTGCAGACTGAACCGTAGCCAGGCTGATAATACCCTTGTCCACCACCCGCTTCTCAACCGGTGTCAGCTGGCCATCCACCATCCGGTTCTCGGTCTCAGTGCGGAATTCAATGAACAGCACCGCCATTCTGCGACCGATGGCATTACGGGTTGCCCGGTTCATCTGGTCACCACCAACGGAGTCCATGGTGATACTGACCTG
>JBFHSI010000275.1:0-3975 GCA_041591245.1 Marinobacter sp. | reverse complement strand
GCAGCGTCGCCATCGCAGGAGACGGACCGGCCGGCACCACGCTGGTCCATCAGAATAATCCGGAAACGCTCAGCATCAAAAAAGCGACGATGGTAGTCCTCACAGCCGCCACCAGGGCCCCCATGCACTACCAGTACCGGGATACCATCAGGATTCCCGCTTTCTTCAACATACAGTTCATGGGGAGGATCCACCGCAAGCCGGTGCCGGGCATAGGGTGAAATCTCCGGGTAAAGCGATTGCATGAAAGAGGGATCCACAGTAGACGTTTCCTCAAGTGTAGCCGAGATAAAGTGTCCATGAGCACTACGCGCTCACAAAAAAACCGGATATCACATTCTGCGATACCCGGTTTTTTCAGTACATGGCCTGTTTACTTCTTGTGAGCCCTGCGGCGCTCATTTTCCTTGAGCAGCTTCTTGCGAATCCGGATGGACTCCGGAGTTACTTCCACCAGCTCATCGTCGTCGATGAACTCAAGGGCCTGCTCCAGGGACATGCGGATGGGCGGAGTCAGCATTACGTTCTCATCGGTACCGGATGCACGGACGTTGGTCAGCTGCTTGGCTTTGGTCGGGTTCACAACCAGGTCGTTATCCCGGTTATGAATACCGATAATCATACCCTCGTACACCTCAGTGCCCGGGTCAACAAACAGACGCCCACGTTCCTGAAGAGTCATCAGCGCATAGCCCAGCACCTTGCCATCCACCATGGAAACCAGAACACCGTTGTTGCGGTGCTCGATATCACCACCCTTGACCGGGCCATAATGGTCGAAAACGTTGGTAAGAATACCGCTGCCCGAGGTCATGGTCAGGAACTGGTTACGGAAGCCGATCAGCCCGCGAGCCGGCATGACAAACTCAAGGCGGGTACGGCCACGGCCGTCCGGAACCATGTTTTTCAGCTCAGCACGACGCAAGCCCATGATTTCCATGATGGAACCCTGGTGCTGATCTTCAACATCAATCACCACGAATTCGTAGGGCTCGTGGATTTCACCGTCCACTTCTTTCTGTACCACTTCCGGACGGGAGACACCCAGTTCGAAACCTTCCCGGCGCATGTTCTCGATCAGTACGGACAGGTGCAGCTCACCACGGCCGGAAACCTTGAACTTCTCAGCGGTATCGCCGGGCTCAACCCTCAGGGCCACGTTATGGAGCAGCTCCTTCTCCAGACGTTCCTTGATGTTCCGGCTGGTAACGAACTTGCCTTCTTTCCCGGCGAACGGAGAATCGTTGACCTGGAAGGTCATGCTTACGGTGGGCTCGTCCACGGTCAGAGCCGGCAAGGCATCCGGATTGGCTGGATCACAGAGGGTATCGGAGATAAACAGGTCACTGATACCACTGATACAGACAATATCACCGGCAGCAGCTTCATCAACCGCAACCCGGTTCAGACCATTGAAGCCTTTTACTTCCAGAACCTTGGCGTTACGCTTTTTGCCTTCCTTGTCGATAACAGAAACCTGCTGTCCCGGACGCAGTTTGCCCCGGGTAATACGGCCGATACCGATAACGCCCACATAGCTGTCATAGTCCAGCTGGGATACCTGCATCTGGAAGGGAGCATCCACATCCACATCCGGTGACGGTACGTTTTCCAGAATAGCCTCGAACAGAGGCTTCATGTCGTCCGCCATCTGGTCCGCTTCCGGACCGGCCACACCGTTCAGGGCAGAAGCGTAGACAATGGGGAAATCCAGCTGCTCGTCGGTGGCACCCAGACTGTCAAACAGGTCAAAGACTTCATTAATGACCCAATCCGGACGGGCGCCCGGGCGATCCACCTTGTTCACAACCACAATCGGGCGCAAGCCACGGTCAAAGGCTTTCTGGGTCACAAACCGGGTTTGCGGCATGGGACCATCCTGGGCGTCCACCAGCAGCAGAACCGAATCCACCATGGACAGAACCCGCTCAACCTCACCACCAAAGTCGGCGTGCCCCGGGGTATCAACAATGTTGATCCGGTAGTCATTCCAGGTGATGGCTGTGTTCTTTGCCAGGATGGTGATTCCACGCTCCCGTTCCTGGTCGTTGGAATCCATTACCCGCTCGTCACCGGAACTCTTCCGGTCCAGCGTACCCGACTGCTGAAGCAGCTTGTCGACCAGGGTTGTTTTACCGTGGTCAACGTGGGCAATAATGGCAATGTTTCGTAACTTACTGATATCTGATGACATTCGGACTCTTTCGCCTACTTGGGATTTGGAATATCTACAAAAGCCTTGTACATATTTCCGGAAATATACACCGCCGAAAAAGAGCGGATGAAAAAGAAAAGGTGGAAAATTGTACACGTTTAAGCATGACGTAGATATGAATTTTTTCCAAAGCCCGACAATCAGCGCCCGTAGCACCGGCCGCCAGGAGTATAGGTTACTGAGCCATCAGGGTATCGGTAATCGCCTGCCCCAGCTCCCGGGTACCGGCACTGCCCCCCATATCCCGGGTCAGGGCAATCTGTTCCCGGATAACCGTTTCCACAGCCGACATAATGCTGTCATGCATGGCATCACAGCCCAGGTGCTGCATCATCATTGCCGCAGCCCATACAGTCCCTATCGGGTTGGCAACACCCTCACCAGCAATATCCGGTGCAGACCCATGAACCGGCTCGAACATAGAGGGGAAGGTCTTCTCAGGATTGATATTGGCGGACGGCGCTATGGCGATAGTGCCGGTACAGGCAGGCCCTAGATCCGAAAGAATATCGCCAAACAGGTTGGAGCCCACAATCACGTCATAGAACTCCGGCATCCGCACCAGGTTGGCAGTAAAAATATCAATATGGAACTGATCCACCCGCACCTCCGGATAGTTCGCTGCCATGGCTTCCACCCGACTGTCCCAATAAGGCATGGAGTGAAACAGCCCGTTGGACTTGGTGGCCGAACTCAGATGCTTCTTGTCCCGGGACTGGGCCAGCTCGAAGGCATACTTCAGGATTCTGTCGGTACCCTTGCGGGTAAAGATGCTCTGCTGGGAAACCACCTCATCTTCGGTGCCCTCATACTGGATACCGCCAATGGCCGAGTACTCGCCTTCCACATTTTCCCTAACCACGTAGAAATCGATATCCCCCGGCTGCTTGTTGGCCAGCGGTGACTGTAGCCCCTCAAACAGACGCACCGGACGCAGATTCACATATTGATTGAAGGCCCGCCGAATCGGCAGCAGCAGCCCCCACAGGGAGATGTGATCCGGAACCCCCGGAAAACCCACGGCCCCCAGAAATATGGCATCGAACTCACGCAACTGATCCAGGCCATCTTCCGGCATCATACGACCGGTCCGGTGATAGGTTTCGCAGGACCAGTCGAAGTAGTGAAAGTTCAGTCCCACACCGTGCAAACTGGCCGCTGCCTGCAACACCCGGACCCCCTCTGGAATCACCTCCTTGCCGATGCCATCCCCCGGAATAACCGCAATATTGAATTGAGACATGATTTACACCCTTCAGATTTCTGGTCACTGGAATGACAACCAGTCTAGGGATTTATTTGATAAGATGCAGACCCGTAGCGTAATCTTTGAGTTTACAGATCATGAACAGACTTCCGGCGTTGGAAGACATCAGGGTGTTTGTTACCGCTGCGCGGCTTCTTAGTTTTTCCGGGGCAGCAGAACAGCTTGAAGTTTCACCGGCATATGTTTCCAAACGTATTCGGCTGCTGGAACAGAACCTTGAGTTAACACTCTTCCGGCGCGGAGCCCGGTCGGTCAGCCTGACCCCGGAAGGCGAAATTGTACTCAGGACAGGAAGCCAGATGCTGCTGGACATGGATGCCATGAACAACCAACTGCAGGCCGCCCGACAGGAAGTCTGCGGACAATTACGCATCAGCTGCAGCACCGGCTTTGGCAGTCGATTCCTGAACCCGTTCATTTCATCCCTGCACCAACTCTACCCCTTGCTGGCCATTGAACTGGTGCTGCTGGACAGGCCAGTGGACATGGTCCG
>JBFHSI010000274.1:0-3999 GCA_041591245.1 Marinobacter sp. | reverse complement strand
CGGGCCAGGTCGAACATCAGTTCCGGCTCCAGGGAGCCCTCAATGTGCAGGTGCAGTTCCACCTTGGGCAGCTGCTTGATGAAGTTTTGCATATCAACCTCCTGGCATTTCTTCAAATAGGATCATTCGGGTCAGAGGGCTGGACGGGCCCTGAGCCCGTGTCAGTGCTTCTGGTTCAGCCATTGTCCCAGCTCCTGGCGTTCCTGCACCGTCATGCCAGTGATATTACCCAGGGGCATATAGTGGGTTGCTACGGCTGCCTGCAGAATCTGGTCTTTGTGGGCGAGCCACTGTCCGGGGTGCTCCAGTATGATCCCGGCAGGCGGAGCCTGGAAGCCGGGTTGTGTCGGAGAGCTTGCGTGACAGCTCAAACAACGGGTCTGAACAATCTGCTGAATGCTTGTGTCGGAAACCGGAGCGTCGGAAAAGCTGGCCTGCAGTGACGCTTTTGCCGGTGCCAGAGCCCAGATTAACACCACTCCCATCAGTGCCGAAACCACCAGAATGGAGGGTTTGTGAATACCCCGGTGCCGGAGATTGAAATAGTGGCGGGCAAAGGCGGTGATAAAACCGATGGCGGCGAGAATTGCCCAGCCGTAGGTGTGTCCATACAGGGAGGGGTAGTGGTTGCTGATCATGATGAACAGGATCGGCAGGGTCAGGTAGTTGTTGTGGGTGGACCGTAGCTTGGCCAGGCCGGCCAGGCGGCGGATCCGGTCATCGGGTTCCTGATCCGCAGAGACGGCGGCCACCAGCGCCCGTTGTGACGGCATTATGCCCAGGAACACATTGGCTACCATGATGGTGCCTATGGTGGCTCCCACATGGATAAAGGCTCCGCGCCCGGAGAACCACTGGAAGTAGGTCCAGTCTGCCAGTACCAGAATTCCGAAAAGAACCAGCCCGAAGGCTTTGCCATTGGCGGCCAGGGGGCTGCGGATAAGAACTTCATAAACGGCCAGAACCAGGGCAATGCCGCCCAGGCCTATGGCCATGGCTGTCCCCGTGGACAGGTCCGCTCTGGCCGGGTCCACCAGATAGCCCGGTGAGCCCAGGTAATACACCACAAACAGCAGGGCCATGCCGCTGATCAGGGTGCTGTAGGCCTCCCACTTGAACCAGTGCAGCTCATCCGGCATACGTTCCGGGCCGTAGTGGTACTTGGCTATTTCATAAAAGCCCCCGCCATGAATGGCCCACAGATCTCCCTTGATGCCCTTGTCCTTTTTCCACTGGGGCGGTTCCCTCAGATGGTTGTCCAGCCAGATGAAATAGAACGAGGCTCCGATCCAGGCCACACCGGCAATCACGTGTATCCAGCGAATCAGCAGGGCCAGCCATTCAGTGAGATAGGCCTCCATTGATCAGGCTCCTTGTATCGGATGAGTTTGGTGGATGGGGGCGACTGTCTGTACCTGTGACGGGGAATGTTCCTTCCTCTGGTGTTGCAGCTCACCAGCAACAAAGGTGGCGGCAACGGCCCGGTCGTCGCCGAGAATCATCAGGCTGAACAGGGTTTCCTGCAGGGACTGGCAGAAAGACTGTTTCATGTCGAGCATGGGGGACTGGTCCATATCCAGTACCAGGAAGTCTCCGTGCCGCTGGCTCTGGAAACTGCCAATCTGGTCATCCAGATGCAGCACCCGGGCATTGCCCAGGGTAGCCAGATAAAAAGCCTGCCAGGGGGTAAGAGTCTGGCCCCGGAGCCGGCATACCTTGTAGGCCTCTGCCATGGTGGTCAGCATGGACAGGCTGGTGCCTCCTCCCACATCGGAGGCCAGCCCCACCGGGATGCCGGCGGCTGTGGCACTGGCAAAGTCGAACAGGCCGCTGCCCAGAAAAGTATTGGAGGTAGGGCAGAAGGCGATCCGGGTCCCGGTATCCGCCATCAGCTTGCGGTCGTCATCGTTAATGTGAATGCCATGGGCAAGTACTGTGTGGTCGCCCAGCAGCCCGTAGTGCCGGTAGACATCCAGATAACTGCTGCGTTCAGGGAACAGCTCCCGGGTCCACTGGATTTCGGACAGGTTCTCGGCCCAGTGGGTCTGTACCACAACATCCGGCCAGTCCCGTGCAAGCTGACCGGCCAGTGCCAGCTGGTCGGGGGTGGAAGTGGGCGCAAAGCGGGGTGTGATGGCATAACGCTGACGGCCCCGGCCATGCCAGCGTCGGAGCAGGTCCAGAGAGTCCTGATAACCGCTTCCGGCAGTGTCCAACAGTGCTTCAGGAGCGAACCTGTCCATCAGGACCTTGCCCGCTGTCAGGGCCATGTTGCGCCTTTCCGCCGCCTCGAACAGGGCATCCACGGATCCGGGATGGGAGGTGCAGAATACCAGCGCGGAGGTGGTGCCATGGGCCAGCAGCATCCGGGTGAACCGGTCGGCTTCTGAACGGGCCCAGTCCCTGTCGGAAAACCGGGATTCATGGGGGAAGGTATAGGTGTTCAGCCAGTCCAGTAGCTGGGTGCCATAGCTGGCCATGACGCCGAGCTGGGGCATGTGTACATGGGTGTCCACGAACCCGGGTACCAGCAGGCCATTCTGCCAGCAGCGTACTTCTGTCCCCACAGGCAGTCGTGGCGTCAGGGCTTCGGTGGTGCCTGTGGCCAGTATCCGGCCCTGGTGCAGTACCAGCAGTCCGTCTTCCAGGAATTCCATGGTGCCGTCCCGGGGGCTGGGGGCGTTGCCCGGATCGTCGAGAAAATGCAGGATGGCTCCCCGGTGTACCTGAATGTCAGCAGGAAACGGAGGTTCGGGTGTATGTTGTCTGGTCATCAGCTGCCCCGGTAGGTGGAATAGCCCCACTGGTTCAGCAGCAGGGGAACATGGTAGTGGCTCTGCTCATCGGTCACCCGGAAATCCAGGTTGACCACCGGGAAAAAGCTTTCCCGCCCCTGAGCCATGAACCAGCTGCCGGTGTGGAAACACAAGCGGTAGTGGCCGGCCTGCAGGGGGCCTGCGAACCAGTCGCTGATACGGCCATCGCCATCGGTAGTACCCCGGGCGATGGTTTCTGCCGGGGCACCCTTGCTGTCCATTCTTTCCAGTGAAACATCCACTCCGGCGGCGGGGATGCCGGTTCCCAGGTCCAGTATGTGGGTGGTGACGGGGCTTCGGGTCGACATGAAAAGTTTCTCCAGCCTGAGTTCGGTAATCCGGATCTGCTCCTGTGCGGCGTTGTGGACTTCCTGTTCACGGGAGTTGTCCAGCCGCTGCTCCAGAAGGTCAAGCATTTCGCTGGCGCTCTTGCCGGTGGCGCAGACAATGAAAATGAAGCCGTAGCGTTCAAGGTAGAGGTCGTTGCCTTGTTTGAGACGCTGCAGCACTGAGTCTTTGGCCTGCCGGGCGCCAGCCTGTTCGGTGCTGGCCAGGCTCCGGGTGCTGGCATATTTCGCCCGCAGGCTACTGATATCGCCAATCCGGGGGTGGGCACTGAAGGCCTGCAGCCAGTCGTCCTCGGTCAGATCCGGCCAGAGCGAGCTGCTGTGCTCCAGCAGCTGGGGCAGGTCCAGATAGGGGCGGCCGGTAACCATACCCGCCACCCAGGGGGCGGCGGCACAGCAATCCCGGAAAATCCGGGCTGCAGCATCCGTGGGCAGGCTATTGAGCTGATTCAGGGTCATGGGACGGAGTGTCCTCCTCAGTTTCTTCAAGCAGGTGTCTGAGCTGTTTCCATTCAATGCCCCGGCGACTGGTCCGGGCCGGTGTGTTCACCATTTCCAGCAGTTCGGCACAAATGGAAACGGCCACTTCCATGGGGCGTTTGCCCGGTACCCGGGACAGCCCGACAGGGCACCGGACACGTTCAATATCCTGTTCCTGGAAACCCCGGTGGGCCAGCCGCTGCCGGAAACGGCGGGCCTTGGTATCCGAGCCGATCAGGCCGATGCTGGCGCACTGGCCCTGTGCCAGCAGTGTCCGGCACAGTTCGAAATCCAGCTGGTGATTGTGGGTGAGAATCAGCACATGCCTGTTCTGGCACAGGGACGGGGCATCTCCG
>JBFHSI010000273.1:0-4008 GCA_041591245.1 Marinobacter sp. | reverse complement strand
GGTTGCCCCATCCTTGCACTGAACAGCCGCCACAACCCGCTCTCCAAACTCGGAATCCGGGGCTCCGAAAACGGCACAATCCACCACCTCCGGCATTTTGATCAGCTCGGCCTCAATTTCCGCAGGGAAGATGTTGGCACCGCCGGAAATGATCATGTCCTTGCTGCGGCCATCGATGTACAGGTAGCCGTCCTCATCCAGATAGCCCATATCCCCGATGGTGGAATATCCCTGGTGGCGCTGGCCGCTCAGGTCCCCTTCCGCATTGGTATAGGCAAAGTCTCCGAATACCGGCAGGTGCACAAAAATGGAGCCGGTTTCGCCCAGGGGCAGTTCCTGCCTCTGTTCGTCCAGAATCTTTATGTCGCCACCGGGCAGAATACGGCCTACGGACCCTGGCTTCTGTGTCGCTTCTTCCGAGGAAATCAGGGTAATAAACCCGAGCTCGCTGGCACCGTAGGACTCATAGAATATGGGGCCAAACCAGTCGATCATGGCCTGCTTTATTTCTGCCGGCCAGGGCGAACCGCTGGATATGGCGAAACGCAGGGTGGAGACATCGTACTTTTCACGGACTTCCTGGGGAAGCTTGAGCAGCCGGACCATCATTGTGGGCACGATATAGCAATGGGTGATTCCGTATGCCTGCACTTCCTCCAGGAACTTTTCCGCATCGAATTTCGAGGAAACGAAAAGATCTGCCTGCCCGCCAAAGACGGAGAATACGGCAACGCCACAGGGGGCGCTGTGGTACAGAGGGGCGGAGACATGCATCCGGTCCCCGGGCCGCAGGTGCAGAAGATCTTCCGACATCCGGGCATACACCAGATAGGGATCCGGAGCCGTGTCATCGATGACCCGGCGGATACCTTTCGGGCGCCCGGTGCTGCCGGAGGTGTAGGCAAACAGTCCCCGGAAGCGCTTTGGTGCAACCTCAACCGGCTCGGCTGAAGCCATGGCCTGTTCCATATCCAGGTGAACGCTTTCCACCTGGGACCGCGCCGCTCCCGGCTCAACCGGATCAGGCACCGAGTAGATACGGACCCCCGGCAGGGCTTCGGCATCCAGCTGTTCCGTGAGGCTGGCATGTCCGATAACAACCCTGGCCCCGGAGTCTTCCAGAATATGGCTGAGCTCGGGCGTTGACGCATGCCAGTTCAGGGTGACATATGGAGCCCCCACATAACGACAGGCTTCGATCACTTCCAGATAAACCGTGTCATTCCGCAACAGGATTGCTACGGGATCATCGGGTACCAGACCATTCGACAACAGTATGCTCGCAATACGCTTTGCTCTGTTATTGAAGGTGTCACGATCCGTCTCATGACCATTCAGGAAAATACTTCCGGAGTGTGAGGTATTGTTCTGCATCTGTATGCCACCGGGTTCTTGTAGTTTCTGTTTCTTGTTTCCGCCGGCCGAAGCCGGCCATAGGTCAGGCAATGGATTTGTAGTGCTTCCAGCCACCGAAGACGAGCAGCCCGAACGCAATATGCACGCTGACCAGTGACGGCCACCCGGACAGGTAAATCAGGTCGTTGGCAAGGCCGCCTTCAAAGACGCCACCACCAAATGCCAGGCCGCGGGTTTCGAAAATGGCGTTGGCAATGGCCGGCAGGGTAAACAGCCAGCCGAAGGTCAGGGATGTCCAGACCAGCACGGAGCACAGCTTGGGCCCGAGTTTCACATAGGGGGAGATCAGGGCGATGGCAATCAGGATCAGGCCATTGAGGATGGCTTCCATATGGGCCATGTTCCAGGCCCTGCGGTCGCCGGGAATGTCCACGTCGATATGCTCGACCACGGGGAATACTTCCACCCCCTTCAGCAGCATGAAGAAGTATGCCCAGCCCACCAAAACCGATGCTACCAGCAGGAAGATACCGTTGATTACCAGCAGGGATTTCTGTTTTTCAGTCAACATGACACTTACCTTTGTTATTGATGTTATTGGGCTTTGGCACTGTAAATGGTTTTGGCGACGGTATATTCCAGCAGTCCGTCCAGACCGCATTCCACGCCTATACCCGACTGCTTGTGGCCACCGAAACTGGCGTGGGGGGACAGGTGCTGGATTTCATTGACCCAGACCGAGCCCACATCCAGGCGGCGGGCAATGGCGGAGGCTTCGGCCTCATCACCGGCCCAGATCACCGCACCCAGGCCATATTCAGAGGCGTTGACCCGGTCAATCACCTCATCGGCGGTATCAAATTTCAACAGCGGCAGGATGGGGCCGAACTGTTCTTCCTGAACCACCCGGGAGTCCTCAGGAGGGTTATCCAGAATACTGATGGGCAGGAAGTAGCCCGGGGATTCAGGAACCTCACCGCCAGCCACAAAGGTGTAGCCCCTGTCTCTGGCATCATTGAGCAGGCCGATGACCCGCTGGTACTGGGCCTGGTTCTGCAAAGGGCCCATCAGGGTGCCTTCGGCAGCACCGTCACCGATGGTGATGTTGCCGGCGTAGCTGACCAGAGCCGACATCAGAGGCTGGTAGACATCCTTGTGGACATACAGACGCTTGGTGCAGATACACACCTGTCCGGCGTTGGTAAACGAACCCCAGAACACCCACTGGGCAACCGCTTCAACATCAATGCCCGGCATCACGATACAGGCGTCGTTACCGCCCAGTTCCAGGGTCACCCGCTTGAGAGTTGAGGCGGCGCTTTGCATGACTTTCCTGCCGGTGGCGGTGGAACCGGTAAAGCTCACCTTGCTGATATCCGGATGGGAGGTGAGCCAAGGGCCCACCTGGTCGTTTCCGGAAATCACGCTGAAAACACCGGCGGGCAGTATGTCCCGGGCCAGTTCGCCGATTCGCAGGCTGGTCAGTGGCGTGGTGGGCGCCGGCTTCAGGATCATGGCGTTACCGGCCAGCAGTGCCGGTGCCACCTTGCACATGGCGAGCATGACCGGGAAGTTCCAGGGCACTATGCCGGCAACCACACCCAGGGGTTCATGGACGGTAACTGTCCGGCGCTCGTCACTGTCTTCACTGACAGTCTCAGGGATATCCAGCTTTGCCGTTTCCAGCAGCCAGTGGGCACCGGCCATGATTTCGTCGCTGGCTTCCTTGAGGGGCTTGCCCTGCTCCATGGTCAGAAGCTGCGCCAGCTCACCGACATTCTCCACAATAGCCGCAGCGAAATCGGATATCAGCCTGCGGCGGTCATCCACCGGAGTCCGGGCCCAGCCGCTGAAGGCGGCTCTGGCACCGGCGATTGCCGAATCCAGTTCCTCAGAGCTGCAGTCCGGAGCCTGGGCGAAAACCTGGCCGGTTGCCGGGTTAATCACGTCATAGGATTGGGCACCGGAAACAGGCGCACCGTTTATGGTCATTGCAAAAGGCCGGTTCAACATAATCAATTACCCTGTCAGATAGTTTCGGAATTGGGCAGGAGAACGGCCTTGACGCAGCCTCCACTGTGCTGGTCTGCAATCGCTTCATTGATTGCGTACAGCGGGAATGTCTTCACCATTTTGTCGAAGGGCAGCTTCCCGGCCTTGAAGTACTCGACCAGCTCGGGAATGAAGGTTTCCGGATCACTGTCACCAATCATGATGCCCTTGATGGTCAGGCCCAGATTGATCAGGGTATTGATGTCGCCTGGAGGTGCTGTATCCCCCGGGCTGACACCGATAACCCCCAGGGTGCCTTTGGAACCCAGACAGGCCAGCAGGCCCTGCTGCACACCCGGATTGCCGGTGGTGTCCAGGGCATAGTCGGCGCCAACTTCAGTGATCGCCCGCACCGCTTCCCCAAGGTTTTCGGTAGTGGCGGGATCTATACAGTGGGTGGCACCCAGCTCCAGTGCCAGTGCCCGGCGGGACACCATGGGCTCCACAACAATGATGGTGGCGCACTGCCGGATAGCCGCACCCATAACTGCGCTCAGCCCAACCGCACCGCCACCGGCAATGACAATGGATGAACCGGCCTTTGCTGCCAGCGACCGGATCACCGCGCCCACCCCGGTCTGGATACCGCAACCCAGCGGT
>JBFHSI010000272.1:0-4009 GCA_041591245.1 Marinobacter sp. | reverse complement strand
CCTGGATTCCAGGAACCCCCTGTTCACGGAACTGGAACAGCGCCTGCCCATCGACTGGCGCAGGCTTATGGCCAAGGTGACCCGGATTTGATCTGGATCCTTGATCCCCGGTCAGGATGATCCATAGTGACAACACCAGCCATCATCCACAGAAAGGAATCACCATGGCCGACGATACCTACGCAAAACTGCACCCCATTCTGAATGAAATCACCCAGACCTATGTGGATCTGTACACCAGCCAGCCTGACGAAAAGAACCGGGAACGGCTGATCAAGCTGGAGGCACTGTTGCGGGAGAAGCTGGATACCCTGGAAAAGGTCCGGAATGGCAAGAACGGCTAGCTAACCGCTCTGCTCACAGCCACTTTTCCTGAGGGGCCCGGTAATTACGGATGCCTTCGACCAGCGCCGCCGGCTGGTCCGCCAGGACCAGCATGTCGATGTATTTGCGGTCCAGAAAGCCGGAGGCTTCCATGGTATTGACCATCTGCAGCAGCGGGTCGTAAAAGCCGTCCACGTTGTAGATGGCACAGGGTTTCCTGTGTAGCCCCAGCTGCGCCCAGGTCCAGGCCTCAAACAGCTCTTCCAGGGTGCCTATGCCCCCGGGCAAAGCCACAAAGCCATCTGCAAGCTCGGCCATCTTCGCCTTGCGTTCGTGCATGTCTTTCACCACGATCAGCTCGGTCAGGCCAGTGTGGGCCAGTTCCCGGTCCCGCAGGTGTTCAGGAATCACGCCACAGACCTTGCCGCCACTGGCCAGAACCGCGTCGGCCACCACCCCCATCAGGCCCACATGTCCGCCGCCATACACCACATCCACACCCGCCTCACCCAAATACCGGCCCAGATCTCGGGCTGTCTCGGCAAAGGCTTCATCATTACCCGGGCGGGAACCGCAATAGATGGCTAGTTTCATGGAGGCCTCATCCTGATGTGTGAATAATCCGGGGGGCCAGGAGCGGGTCCCGCTTACTCATAAAGTAGCAGGCGGCTGGCTCCGAGGTCGCATTGTTCCCGGGGCAAAAAACTCTAGCATGAAGATTCCAATAACAAAAACTCCGGGAGTTCCGCCATGGCCGGGCGCATAGCGCTTTTCTTTGCCTGTCTGTTCCTGTTTTCAACAGCCCATGGCGAGCTGTCCGAAAACCGGCTGGCACAGATTCAGGAGCTGTTTCCCAAAGCCACGGTGATTGAGGACAAGCTGGAGGACTTTCCTGTCTATCCGGTCTACCAGCTTCAGGAACTGCTCGGCTATGCCTATGAATCGGCGGACCTGAGCAGCCTTCAGGGTTTTGCCGGCAAACCCATACGCCTGCTGGTGGGCCTGGATACCCGGGGCCGCTTCACCGGCATCAAAGTGCTGGACCACCATGAACCTGTGTTTCTGCACGGCCTGGGGGAAGAACCCCTGTTCAGTTTTGTCGATCAGTATGCCGGCCATTCCCTGCGCGAACAGATCATTGTGGATACCTCCAATTCCCGGCATCAGGGCCGGGACCCTGAGGGCAATACGGTTCACTTCGACGGGGTCAGCAAGGCCACGGTTTCGGTACTGATCATCAACGACACTGTGCTGTCATCGGCCCTGAAGGTGGCCCGGGCCAAACTGGAGGGATTCACCCAGGCCCCGGCGACACGGGCAAAATCCGACCTGTACCAGCCCCTGGCCTGGCCCGAACTGGTCAACCGGGGCTATATCCGCCACATCCGGATCGGCGCCGAGGCGATTGAAAACGCCCTGGGGCGGTCCCTGGAGGACTACCCGGACGCCCCGGAGATTGCCTCTGACGGCGTCTTCACCGATCTCTATCTGGGTTATATGAACGCCCCCATGGTGGGCCGGAACCTGCTTGGTGACGAAGGCTATGAGGCGCTACTGGAACGGGCCGGTGAAGGTGCCCGGATTATGGCCGTGCTGTCCCGGGGCCCCTACCCCCATGTGCCCGAGGATTTTGTTCCTGCCAGTTCACCGGACCGCATTGGCATGACCCAGAACAACCTGTCGGTAACCATGCGCGATCTCAATATGCTGGACAGCAGGATCCGTCTGCAGGCCTCGGGCATGCCCGAGTTCGATCAGGAGAACCTGTTCCGGATCGGCGGCAATGCCGGCTTCAATCCCGGTGCCGAAGCCACCCTGCGGCTGAATGTGGAACTGCCCCGCAACCACCTGGTCACCGACCGCACCAGCCTGGACATCCCGGTCAGGTTTGCCGATGAACTGTTTGAAACCGTCGAGGCGGCCCCCGAACAGACCCGGGAACCCATATGGATCGGACTGTGGAAACAGCGCTGGCTGTCCATCTCCATACTGGCCACAGGGCTGGTTCTGCTGACCGTATTTTTCGCCAACCAGAAACGGCTGACCCGGTTCCCGAAACTGGTGCACAGGTTCCGCTGGGGCTTTCTGGCTTTCACCCTGTTCTTTATCGGCTTCTATGCCCAGGGGCAGCTCTCGGTGGTCAATATCTACACCCTGTTGCTGGCCCTTTGGGAAGGTTTCTCGCTGGATGTTTTCCTGCTGGATCCGATTCTTTTCATCCTCTGGACCTATGTGTTCATCACCCTGTTTATCTGGGGCCGGGGCCTGTTCTGCGGCTGGCTATGCCCCTTCGGAGCCCTGCAGGAAATGGCCGCCTGGCTGGGCCAGAAGCTGAAAATCCGCCAGGTAAAGATCCCGGAGCACTGGCACCGCCGGCTGATCCTGATCAAATACCCGGTGCTGCTGATTCTGCTGGCCAGCGCCTTCTATTCCCTGACTCTGGCGGAACGGCTGGCAGAAGTGGAACCTTTCAAAACCAGTATCACTCTGCTGTTTGTGCGCTACTGGCCCTTTGTGGCCTATGCGCTGGGACTGCTGGTAACCGGGATGTTTATCCACAAGTTCTACTGCCGCTACCTGTGCCCACTGGGGGCTGGCCTGGCCATTCTCGGACGCTTGCGTCTGTTCAGCTGGCTGGAGCGGGTGGAGCTGTGCGGCAATCCCTGCAAGCACTGCAAGAACGAATGCGGCATTAATGCCATCCGCAAGGACGGACGGGTGGACTACGACGAGTGTATCCAGTGCCTGGAATGTGTGGTCATACTGAGGGACAGTGAGCAGTGTGTGGACAAGCGTATTCAGGAGAAGAAACGCCAGAAACCGGCCATGATTCTGGCAACAGACGCGGGCTGAGCCCGCATCTGTTGCCGGACAGCATCAGGCCTTGTGCCAGGCGAACTTGCGGAAGACCTCATCCACCGGGGTCTGCGCCATGTGATTGACATAGTTGCTGATCACCTTCTGGGACAGCACCAGTATCACATCCAGTACATGGCGTTTGCTGTAGCCGGCACTGAAGAAACGCTGCAGGTCCTCCTCGCTCACCTCACCGCGCTTGCGCACAACCTCAAGGGTGAAGGTACGCAGGGCTTCCAGCCGGTCACTGGGCAGCGGGGTTTCATCACGCAGGGCATTGATGATGTCATCCGACACCTTCATGCTCTTGGCAATACCGGTATGGGCAGGAACACAGTAGTGGCAGCCATGTTCCACATTGATGGTGAGCCACACCACGTTCATTTCGTCCGTGTCGAAGCTGCTTTCAGTAACCAGCTGGTGAAGGGTCTGGTAACCGGCCAGCAGGCCCGGAGATTCGGCAAGAACCGCATGCAGCCCGGGAATCCGGCCAAAGCCCTTGATGGACTTTTCCAGCAGGGGCCGGGAAGCTTCGGGGGCAGAATCGAGAGTGTGGAGGGTAAAGGTGGTCATTGTGAACTCCAGAACTATTTGAGTGATCGTTCAGAAAAGTCACCATACTCTTAATTGAGCGGTCACTCAAGCAAAATGAACAATCACTCAACAATGCAGTCCGCCGGAGATTCCACTATTGCACCGGCAACTGGTATCGACGGAGAATTGAGCCTGTTCCACAGGTGACGCTACCATGTGAGCCGCTGCCCACTCTCTCCGATCCTTGCCGGCCACCAGTGACGATAGCCAAGCGCTTTCCCCGAAAAACGCTTGG
>JBFHSI010000271.1:0-4053 GCA_041591245.1 Marinobacter sp. | reverse complement strand
CGTCGACGGCTCCGAGTTCGACGAATTCAAACGTTATTACGGCCAGACCCTGGTCACCGGCTTTGCCCACATCCACGGCTACCCGGTCGGCATCATTGCCAACAACGGCATCCTATTCAGTGAAGCCGCCCAGAAAGGCGCTCACTTTATTGAACTCTGCTGCCAGCGCAATATCCCGCTGCTGTTCCTGCAGAACATCACCGGATTCATGGTGGGCCAGAAATACGAAGCCGAAGGCATCGCCAAACACGGCGCCAAAATGGTGACCGCCGTGGCCTGCGCCAAGGTTCCCAAAATCACCGTCCTTATCGGTGGCAGTTTCGGTGCCGGTAACTACGGCATGTGCGGCCGCGCCTACAGCCCGGACTTCCTGTGGATGTGGCCCAATGCCCGCATCTCCGTGATGGGCGGCGAACAGGCCGCCGGCGTACTGGCTCAGGTACGCCGGGAAGGTATGGAACGCAAGGGCCAGGAATGGAGTGCCGAGGACGAAGCCGCCTTCCGCAAACCCATTGTGGATACCTACGAACACCAGGGACACCCCTACTACGCCAGTGCCCGCCTGTGGGATGACGGCGTGATCGACCCGGCCCAGACCCGGGAAGTGGTTGCCCTGAGCCTCTCTGCCACCCTCAACCGCCCGGCGCAACCCACGCGCTTTGGCGTGTTCCGCATGTGACCGGGAGAGATACCATGACTCAGGAACAATCTGCGGTTCTGCTCCGGCACCGTGCCGGTGGCGTCAGCGAAGTGGTGCTGAACCGCCCGGACAAACGCAATGCCTTCGATGATGTAATCATCGGGCAACTGATCGACACCCTTAGCGGCCTTGATAGCAACCCGGATACCCGGGTGGTGATCCTGCGCTCCGAAGGCAGGCACTTCTCTGCCGGCGCGGACCTTGGCTGGATGCGGCGCATGGCGGACAACAGCCGCCAGGAAAACCTGGATGACGCCCGCCAGCTGGCGCGCCTGATGGCATGCCTGAACAACCTCAGCAAGCCGGTTATCGCACTGGTTCAGGGGGCAGCCTATGGCGGCGCCGTGGGCCTTACCGCCTGCTGCGATATTGTTCTGGCCACGGAAGACGCCTCCTTCTGCCTGAGCGAAGTGAAGCTGGGGCTGATACCCGCCGTGATCAGCCCTTATGTGGTGCGGGCCATCGGCGAACGCCAGGCCCGGCGCTATTTCATTTCCGCTGAAGTATTCAGTGCCCGGGAAGCCCAGCAGTACGGGCTGGTCCATATCGTCTGTGACCATGTCCAGGCTATGGAAGAGCGCTGCGACGAGATGCTGAAACAGCTCGCCATGAACGGCCCCGGCGCCATGAAAGCCGCCAAGGACCTGGTATTCGCTGTGAGCCACAAAGCCATTGATGACGCCCTGATCGACGATACTGCACACCGCATTGCCGATATTCGCGTAGGTGAAGAAGGCCAGGAGGGACTCAGCGCCTTTCTGAACAAGCGACGCGCCAACTGGATTCCGGAGAGCAAGTAACATGTTCAGTAAAATTCTGATCGCCAACCGGGGCGAAATCGCCTGCCGGATCATACAGACCGCCCACCGACTGGGTATTCGCTGCGTCGCAGTCTATTCCGATGCGGACGCCAATGCCCGGCACGTGGCCATGGCCGACGAGGCTTTCCACATTGGCCCGGCCGCCAGCTCCGAAAGCTACCTGCGGGCGGACAAGATCATCGAAGTGGCCAAACTCAGTGGCGCCCAGGCCATTCACCCGGGCTACGGCTTCCTGTCCGAGAACACCGGTTTTGCCGAAGCCTGTGAAGCCAACAATCTGGTGTTTATTGGCCCGCCTTCCTCCGCCATTGCCGCCATGGGCTCCAAGTCCGCCGCCAAATCCATTATGGAAAAAGCCGGTGTACCCCTGGTTCCCGGCTACCACGGTGCGGACCAGTCTCCGGAGCTGCTGCGGGCAGAAGCGGAAAAATGCGGCTTCCCCCTGCTGCTGAAAGCGGTCGCCGGTGGTGGCGGCAAGGGCATGCGGGTGGTGGAACGGATGGAAGAGTTTGACGATGCCCTGGCCGGCGCCCAGCGGGAAGCCCGCAATGCCTTTGGCAATCCGGACATGCTCATCGAACGCTACCTGACCCAGCCCCGCCATGTGGAAATCCAGGTGTTCTGCGACCAGCAGGGCAATGGCGTCTATCTGGCCGAGCGAGACTGTTCGGTTCAGCGCCGGCACCAGAAGGTGCTGGAAGAGGCACCAGCCCCGGGGCTCAGCGAAGACACCCGCAAGGCCATGGGGGAAGCCGCTGTGCGCGCAGCCCAGGCCATCAATTATGTGGGCGCCGGCACCGTCGAGTTCCTGTACGACGTGGACGGCTCCTTCTTCTTCATGGAAATGAACACCCGGCTGCAGGTTGAACACCCGGTCACGGAAATGGTGACCGGACAGGATCTGGTGGAATGGCAGCTGAAAGTGGCCTGGGGAGAGCCCCTGCCCCTGGACCAGTCCCAGGTTAAAACCCGGGGCCATGCCCTGGAAGCCCGTATCTATGCCGAAGATCCGGACCAGGACTTCCTGCCGGCCACCGGCAACCTGCGCTACCTGAGAACCCCGGACGAAAGTGCCCATGTACGGGTGGATACCGGTGTCACCGAAGGGGACGACATCAGCATTCACTACGACCCCATGATCGCCAAACTGATTGTCTGGGATGAAACCCGTGACCAGGCCATCAACCGCATGGTTCAGGCCCTTGAGCATTACCGTATTGCCGGGGTCAAAACCAATATCCGGTTCCTGCATGCCCTGGCCGATGCCCAGCCCTTCCGGGAAGCGGATCTGACCACCGGCTTTATCGACAGCCACCGGGAACTGCTGTTCCCGAAAACCCGGCTGGATCCCCACAAGGCTCTGGTACTGGCTGCCGGTTTCGTGCTGGAACAGCGCAAGTCCGGCACCTCCACATCCACCGATCCCTGGTCTCCGTTTGGCCGCCGCAACAGCTGGCGCATGAATTCCGAATACGCCCAGCCCCTGCGTCTGCAGGTAGGTGAAGAGATTCACGAACTGCGGGTTCTGGAGCGGGATGACCGTTATCAGGTCTTTGTCGGTGACAGCGTCTACAACCTCAGTGCCCGCCTGGATGACGACTATCTGCAGGCGGTGATCAACGGTCACCGCATCAGCCTGCACGGCAACCTGCAGGAAGACCAGCTGGTGCTCTTCTACGAAGGGGACAGCTTCCAGTGTTCCGTCTACCGGGAAAGCTGGGGCACCGAAGATGCAACCGGTGAAGGCGGGCTGGAAGCTCCCATGAACGGTGCCATAGTGGCAGTTCAGGCCGCCGTGGGCGATACCGTCAGTGCCGGCCAGACCCTGGTGATCATGGAAGCCATGAAAATGGAACATGCCATCAAGGCCCCGGCCGATGGCGTGGTGACCGACATCTTCTATGCCGTCGGTGACCAGGTAGCCGAGGGCGCAGAACTGATTGCCATCGAAACCACCGAAGAGGAGGCCCAGTAATGGCCTTTCCGAAACAGGTGCGGCTGGTGGAAATGGGCCCCCGGGACGGTCTCCAGAATGAGCCGGGGCCGGTGATCCCCACCGGGATCAAGACCGGGCTGATTGAACGTCTGGCTGATTGCGGTATCTCTCATATTGAATCAGCCAGTTTCGTGTCCCCCAAGTGGGTTCCGCAAATGGGGGATGCCGCCGCCGTTATGGCCGGTATCCGGCGCAAGCCCGGGGTTCGCTATTCGGTACTGACCCCCAACCTGAAAGGCTTCGAGGCGGCCCTGGCCGCCGGAGTGGATGAGGTGGCGGTATTCGGTGCCGCCTCGGAATCTTTCAGCCAGAAAAACATCAACTGCTCCATTGCCGAGAGCCTGGCCAGGTTCCAGCCGGTCATGGACGCCGCCAAACAGCACCGGATTCCGGTACGCGGCTATGTGTCCACAGTTATGGGCTGCCCCTATGAGGGGGATATAGCACCGGAACAGGTAGCCAGTGTGGCCCGGGAACTGGTGGCTATGGGCTGCTATGAAATCTCCCTGGGAGACACCATTGGCACAGGCACACCT
>JBFHSI010000270.1:0-4063 GCA_041591245.1 Marinobacter sp. | reverse complement strand
GGCTTGCCCAGGGAGGGAGCCTCTTCCTGCACACCACCGGAGTCGGTCAGAATAAGATGTGCCCGGTTCATCAGATAGACAAAGGGCAGGTAGTCCTGGGGCTCGATCAGCCGGATGTTGTCGATGCCCTGCAATATGCGCTCAACCGGTTCCCGGACCCGGGGGTTCATATGTACCGGATAGACGATCTGAACATCGGGATAACGGGCCGCAATATTGGCCAGGGACGCACAAATGCGCTCAAAACCGGAACCAAAACTTTCCCGCCGGTGCCCGGTGACCAGAATCAGACGCCGGTCAGGATCCAGAAAACTGAACTGCTGCCGGAATCCCCGGGCCAGATCCGGGTCCCTGTCGAGACGGGCCACCACGGCCATCAGGGCATCGATAACCGTATTCCCGGTCACCTGTATGTGTTGCCCCGGAACACCTTCGTTCTGCAAACATTTTGCTGCATTCTCGGTAGGTGCGAAGTGCAGGCGGGTCAGCACCGCCGTTAACCGGCGGTTGGCCTCTTCCGGCCAGGGAGAATAGAGATTGCCGGTACGCAGGCCGGCTTCCACATGGGCGACCGGAATCTGCTGGTAATAGGCCGCCAGGGAGGCGGCAAAGGTAGTTGCGGTATCACCGTGTACCAGAACGATATCCGGACGGGCATCGGACAGAACGCCCCGCATACCGGAAAGAATATCCGTAAGTACACCGGTCAGGTCCTGCCCCGGTTTCATGATATTCAGGTCATATTCCGGGCAGATGCCAAAGAGATCCAGCACCTGATCCAGCATTTCCCGATGCTGGCCAGTAACGCAAACGCCCGCATCAAAGCGGGCGTCCTCAGCAAGCCGGGTAACCAGAGGCGCCATTTTGATGGCCTCCGGGCGAGTTCCAAACACGCACAATGTTTTGATCTTATCCATAATCAACGTAGACACTCATAGCAATAAAACTGTGAGAGACCGGTGCACTCCCTGCACTTCAACTATAGGTCATCAATGGTAAACAGCCAGCGACAGGCCTGCCGGATGATCCGGCCAATTGAACAGGTTTCGACAGAGGTAACAGGAGGAAAGCGTAAAAAAGAGAAAGGAGTAAACGCGGAAGGCAATGCAGTACATAGGTAACGTTCCCTGTTCAGATACAAAAAACCCGGGCATCCCGCCCGGGTTTTACAGTCTGCCGTTTAATGCACGGCCATTCAAGAAGGGAATCGGCGGATTTTCCCGGTTTCATCGGTATCCACAACCTGGTGCTCAGTTTTGCACCAGACCAGGTCCTCCACCTGCCCATTCGGGCTATAGCCGGTGGGCGCATTACGCAGGATTTCCACAACACGGCCACAGTCAAAATTCTGGCTGGCATGGAGCAGCCCCTTCAGGGTGACATCCAGCTCTTCCGGAGACATGGAAACCTCCCGGGCCATCATGATCCGGGGATGGGCGGTACCCTGAGGGTCATCACCAATCAACAACTCCTCATACAGCTTCTCCCCAGGGCGCAAGCCGGTATAAACAATCTCGATCTCGCCATCCGGGTTCTGGGAGTTTTTCTCTGTGTGCCCCATCAGGTGAATCATCTTGCGGGCCAGATCTGCGATCTTGACCGGGTCCCCCATATCCAGCACAAAGACTTCTCCACCCTTGCCCATATTACCGGCCTGCAGTACCAGCTGACTGGCTTCGGGGATGGTCATGAAATACCGGATGATATCCGGATGGGTAACGGTGATGGGACCACCATCCCGGATCTGGTCCCGGAACAGGGGAACCACAGAACCCGAAGAGCCCAGCACATTACCGAAACGCACCATGGAGAAAACCGTTTTGTCCTGGCGCTCCGCCAATGCCTGCAGCACCAGCTCCGCCATCCGCTTGCTGGCGCCCATCACGTTGGTGGGACGTACCGCCTTGTCGGTGGAAATCAGAACAAAACGCTCAACACCGGCGGAAATCGCAGCTTCGGCCGTACTCAGGGTACCGAACACATTGTTCTGAACCCCTTCAATTATATTGTGCTCCACCAGCGGCACATGCTTGTAGGCTGCTGCGTGGTATACCGTCTGGACACCAAATGAGCGCATCACCGTTTCACAACGACGGCGATGGGTCACACTGCCCAACAGCGGGTGGATATCCACATTCAGATCTTCAATCCGATTGATCTGACTCAGTTCCCGCTCAATGGCATACAGGGAATATTCCGACAACTCGAACAGCACCAGGCATTTCGGGCGGTGGCGGATAATCTGCCGGCACAGTTCAGAACCTATGGAACCACCAGCCCCTGTGACCATTACAATGCGACCGGACAGGGAAGAGGCCACCAGGTCGGTGTTGGTCTGGACCGGATCCCGACCCAGCAGATCCTCGATTTCCAGATCCCGGAGATCGTTGATACGGGCATCCCCGGCCACCAGTTCTGCCATGGAAGGCACCGTCTGTACCGGCAGTTTCAGGGACTCCAGCCGGGTCATCAGCTCATTACGGTCGACGGAAACATCCGCATCCAGAGCAAGCAACAGGCGTCCGACCCCATGACCCTTGACCGCTTCTTTCATATGTTCGAAGGAAAAAGCCGGCAAACCGGCAATCACCGCCCGGTGGTTCGCGGGGCTGATACTGATAAACATCACCGGGTGATATTCTGTGCCCCTCTGCAGAGCCTTGGCCAGCTGGGTTCCTGTCTCCCCTGCTCCGATAATCGCCACCCGCTCCTTGTTATGACTGGAGGTATGCTGAACCAGCATACGCACCATCATGCGGCTGCCCCCCACAAAAATCAGCGACAGAGCGGCGTAAATCAAAGGAACCGAGCGGGGAACCGAAACCTCCAGGCTGTAACCAAACAGAATCAGCAGCAGCGCAGAAATCCCCACCCCGGAGATGATCGTGATGAACGCCCGGTCGCTCATGTAACGCACAACAGCGCGATACAGACCCAGGCGGACAAAAATCACCAGGGTAAATACCACCGTCAGGCAGGACACCAATAGCTGGCCCTGGCTGGGCAGCCAAAGACTCTGCTCCAGGCGCAGCGCGAATGCAGCCCAAAGGGCGAAGCTCAGAGCTACGGAATCGGCGACAATGGACACCACGCGTTTTTCAAAGCGGGGGAGTTTCAGAAAAAAATCAAACATGATCCTGTACCGCCTGAGTCATTACAGATGTGAGCACACGACAGGTTTTCTCAATTTCTTTCGCCGACAATGTGGGGTGAACCAGGAACATCAAGCTGGTTTCGCCCAATTCCCGGGCAACAGGTAATGGTTGTTCCGGACGCCAACCGCTGCCGTCAAATGCCTTTTCCAGATAAACCTCTGAACAGGAGCCGGAAAAACAGGGCACACCAGCATCCGCTATGGCATTCTGAATACGGTCCCGGTCCCAGCCCTTTGCCAGCTTCTCTGGCTCTACAAACACATAGCATTTATAGGCGGCATGATCGATCTCAGCAGGAATCACCGGTACTCGCAGCCCCGGCAGCTTCCCGGCACAGCTCCAAATTGCCTCGGCATTTTTCAGCCGGGACTTGTGCCAGTCTTGCATACGGGTGAGCTGAATCCGGCCGATAACCGACTGCATCTCCGTCATACGCCAGTTTGTGCCGAAAGACTCATGCAGCCAGCGAAAACCCGGCGGATGCTCACGACCGTAGACCGCATCCCAGCTTTTACCGTGATCCTTGAAGGCCCACATCCGTGACCATAGCTCCCGGTCATTACAAGTTACCATGCCCCCTTCACCGCCGGTGGTCATGATCTTGTCCTGGCAGAAGGACCAGGCACCTACATGCCCGATCGAGCCTACCGAACAGCCCTTGTAGCGAGCCCCGTGAGCCTGGGCACAGTCTTCAATAACAGAAAGATCATGCTCCCGGGCCAGTTCCATGATCGGGTCCATATCGCAGGGCCAGCCCGCCAGATGCACACAAACCACTGCCCGGGTTTTATCGGTCAGTACAGCGGCAATGGTCTCTGCCGTAATATTCTGGGAATCAGCATCCACATCGGCAAACACCGGAACCGCCCCCGCCTGCACAATGCTGGAAACCGAAGCGAGGAAAGTGC
>JBFHSI010000269.1:0-4069 GCA_041591245.1 Marinobacter sp. | reverse complement strand
GAACTGCCATCCGGACTGCAGCTGGGTACCGGTGTCCGTATTGTCGGCACCGCCAAGCAATTCACCCAGGGTAATCTGCAGATCACCGAACAGCCTCTGGATATGGCAGTAAATGGCCGCGGCTTTTTCCAGGTGCAGCTGCCTGATGGTCAGATTGCCTATACCCGGGACGGTGAATTCCAGCTGAATTCCAATGGGGATGTGGTGAACCCGGACGGCTATGCGCTGGAACCGGCCATTACCATTCCCGAGAACGCCACCACAGTCACCATCGGCAGCGACGGTACTGTGACGGCCGTTACCGATGATCAGGCTGCGCCCATCAACCTGGGCCAGATCACCCTGGTGGATTTCATCAACCCCCAGGGCCTGCAGGCCATAGGGAACAACCTGTTCAAGGCCACCAATGCCAGCGGTGATCCCACTGAAGGGGAGGCCGGTCTGGCAGGGCTGGGAACCATTGAGCAGGGTTCCGTCGAGGCATCCAACGTGCAGGTGGTGGAAGAGCTGGTCAACATGATCACTACCCAGCGCGCCTATGAGATGAACTCCAAGGTGGTTTCCACCACCGACCAGATGCTGCAATTCATTACCAACAATATCGGGTAAGCCATGAAACGCATCATTCCTAACACCAAACCGGCAAACGTGCGCACTCTGGCGCTGGTTGCAACCCTGATTGTCTTGCAGGGCTGCACGGCCATGACCCGTCCGCGGGCGATGCCGGATGACCCCCAGTTTGCCCCGGTTCGTGCCCAGGCGATGATGCAGAGTGATCCGGAGTCCGGTTCCATTTTCCAGAGCTCCAGAAACTACAACTTCTATGGTGATACCAAGGCCCTGAATATTGGTGATGTGCTGACCGTGACCCTGGAGGAATCCACTCGCGCCAGCAAGAACGCTGAAACCAGTATCACCAAGGACAATGAAATCACTCTGCCGGAACCCACGGTTCTGGGTAAGGCCAATTTCGGCATTGCCACCTCACTGAATCAGGAGAGGGATTTTTCCGGGCAGGCCGAAGCCGACCAGAGCAACAGCCTGGCAGGCAATATCACAGTTACTGTGACCGAAGTGCTGCCCAACGGGGTCTTACGCATCCGTGGCGAGAAATGGCTGTCCCTGACCAATGGTGACGAATACATCCGCCTGACCGGTCTGGTCCGGCCCCAGGATATTCAGCCGGACAATACGGTGGCATCCACCCGGATTGCCGATGCCCGCATTGCTTACGGCGGCACCGGCGACTTTGACCAGGCCAATCAGATGGGCTGGGTGGCCCGCTTCTTCAACAGTGAATGGTGGCCGTTATGAGTCTCAGGAAAATCCTGGCTGTGGTTGTGATGCTGGCTCTGGTGTCAGCACCGGTGATGGCTGATCGCCTTAAAGATCTGGCCCGTATCAAGGGTGTCCGCAGTAACCAGCTGGTGGGTTATGGCCTGGTTGTGGGCCTGGACGGCACGGGCGACAAGGCACCGTTCACCAACCAGACCTTCCGAAACATGATGAACCAGTTCGGTGTGACACTGCCGGATGGGGTGGACCCGAAACTGGCCAATGTGGCTGCGGTAACGGTCAGCGCCTCACTGCCTGCCTTTGCCAAACCCGGACAGGAGCTGGATATTACCGTTTCCTCTATTGGTAATGCCGACAGCCTGCGCGGTGGCACTCTGCTGATGACGCCGCTGAAAGGTGTCGATGGCCGTATCTATGCCATGGCCCAGGGCAGTCTGGTGGTGGGAGGTTTCGGCGCCCAGGGCCAGGACGGTTCCCGGATTACTGTCAATGTGCCCAGCGTGGGCCGGATTCCCAATGGCGCCACCATCGAACGGGAAGTGGCTTCGCCCTTCGCCAAGGGTGACACCATCACGTTTAACCTGTTAAGGCCGGATTTCACTACCGCCCGGCGTGTGGTTGAGGCGGTGAACGGCTTCCTGGGGCCGGATATGGCCTATGCCCATGACGCCACCTCTATTTCGGTCCGGGCACCGCGGGACGCTTCCCAGCGGGTGAGCTTCCTGTCGGTTCTGGAGAATATTGAAGTTGATCCGGCCCAGGACGCGGCGAAAGTGGTTATCAATAGCCGCACCGGCACCATCGTGGTGGGCCAGAACGTCAAGGTGAGCCCGGCGGCGGTCACCCATGGCAGTCTGACTGTGACCATTCAGGAAAATCCCCAGGTGGTACAGCCCAATCCTCTGGCTGGCGGTGATACCGCCCTGCAGCAGGACACTCAGATTGCGATTACCGAAGAGCCGGCAAGAATGTTCCGGTTCGGCCCCGCCGTAACCCTTAACGACATAGTTCAGGCGGTGAACCAGGTGGGCGCAGCACCGGGTGATGTCATGGCCATTCTTGAAGCACTCAAACAGGCCGGCGCTCTGCGTGCCGAGCTGATTGTGATCTAGGTGACATGATGCAGGACTATCAGGTACGTCAGGCTCAGATCTATACCGACTTCAGCGGACTCAATGCGCTGAAGTCCCAGGCCCGTACTGACAAGGACCAGGCCCTGGAAGAGGTGGCCCGTCAGTTTGAGAGCCTGTTCCTGTCAGAAATGCTGAAATCCATGCGCAAGGCCGGTGACGTGCTCGCCGAGGGCAACTACCTCAACGGCAGCCAGTCCGAGTTTTACCGGGACATGTTCGACAGCCAGCTGAGTCTGACCATGGCGGAAAACCAGGGTACCGGCATTGCCGAGGCGCTGGTGCGCCAGCTGCGCCGTCAGATTCCGGGGGTGAACACTAACGGTGAGCTGCTGGCGGCCCATAAATCCAGTCTGGCCGACTATGACCGCAGCCTGCCGGGTATTTCCCCCAGGTTGCCGGAGCAGGTTGCCGAGGTGGCATCCATCGCGGAAGCGCCGGCTACCGCTCAGCAACAGGATGTGGCTGCACAGCTGCCTGAGCAGTTTGAATCTCCCGAGCATTTTGTTCGGGAGTTGCTGCCGGTGGCACAGCGGATAAGCGCGGACAGCGGGATAGATCCCAAGCTGATGGTAGCCCAGGCGGCACTGGAAACCGGCTGGGGCAGGTACATGATCCGTGGCGATGGTAACGAGCCCAGTTTCAACCTGTTCGGCATCAAGGCGGACAGCCGCTGGTCCGGGGACAAGGTCACCATTACCACCACCGAGTACCGGGGCGGTGTGCCCATGAAGGAGCAGGCGGACTTCCGGGCCTATGGGGATTACGAGTCCAGTTTCCGTGACTATGTGTCTTTCCTTGAGTCGAACCCCCGCTACCGGGATGTGCTGTCATCTGCAGATCAGCCCGGTGTATTTGCGGACAAGCTGCAGAAGGCGGGCTATGCCACGGATCCGGAATATGCTGACAAGATTCGCCGGATCATGGGCGCGAATTCAATGATGACACTGTCCATGGACAGTGACAGGATCGGGGAGTAAGGACCATGGCGGGACTGATCGGAATCGGACTGACCGGTATTCTGAGTCATCAATCGGCACTGAACACCACCGGTAACAACATTACCAACGCCAATACCCCCGGTTACAGCCGTCAGGAAGTGATCTTCGATACCCAGGAAGGTCAGCGCACCGGCGCGGGTACCGTTGGCAGCGGTGTAACCATTACCAATATCCGCCGGCTGGCAAATGACTACCTGGTTCAGCAGGTGCGGGAAGACAGTTCCCTGTACGGCGAGCAGCAGGCCCTGAACACTGAACTGAGCCGGCTCGACAACCTGCTGGGCGGTGCCACTACGGGCCTGAGTGATGCCCTTAACAATTTCTTTGCCAGTCTGCAGAATGCGGCGGAAGATCCCACCTCCTTGCCCCAGCGCCAACTGGTGCTGAGTGAGGCCCAGCAGATCGTTAACCGGTTTGAGGCCCTGAACCAGGAATTTGTACAGCAACGGGAATCGGTCAAGACCCAGATGCAGCAGGGAGTGGGTGATGCCAATACCCTGCTCAAGAGCATTGCCGACCTGAACCTGGCTATTTCCGAATCCCCCGGGTTGGCCCAGGGAAAAGAGCCGAATGAGCTTCTCGATCAGCGGGATGAAAAACTGCGTCAGCTGGCGGAGCTGGTCAGTATCAAGGTGTCTGAAG
>JBFHSI010000268.1:0-4070 GCA_041591245.1 Marinobacter sp. | reverse complement strand
GATCTCCGGCTTCAAACCCGCCTTTTCAAACAGCGGATCAACCGCGATACCTTTGGCATCGGCGTAGCGAACATACTGCCGCAAAGCGGCGACGGAAGCTGTGCCCAACGCATTCATGGTGATGACTTTCGTTGTTGGAATTGTTTGAAAAGTATAAACAAAAACGCCCGGTTATGAACCGGGCGTTTTCAGGGCATCAACAAACCATCAAAGCTTGCGGCCTTTGCCAGCGGCAATCCGCAGGCGCAGCGCGTTCAGCTTGATAAAGCCTTCCGCATCTTTCTGATCGTACGCACCCTGGTCTTCTTCAAAGGTGGCGATCTTCTCATCGAACAGAGAATCGTCAGACTTGCGGCCGACCACGTCTACATTGCCCTTGTACAGCTTCAGGCGAACGGTGCCGTTAACGTAGGTCTGGGTCTGGTCAATCAGGGCCTGCAGAGCCTCACGCTCCGGGGACCACCAGTAGCCGTTGTAGATCACCTCGGCATAACGGGGCATTAGGCTGTCTTTCAGGTGCGCCACTTCCCGGTCCAGAGTAATGGACTCAATGGCCCGGTGCGCACGCAGCATGATGGTACCGCCCGGTGTTTCGTAACAGCCACGGGACTTCATGCCCACGTAACGGTTCTCAACAATATCCAGACGGCCAATACCGTTGGCACCCGCCAGACGGTTCAGGGTTTCCAGCACCTCATGGGGCTTCATTTCCTGACCGTCGATAGCAACAATGTCACCCTTGCGGTAGGTCAGCTCCACATAGGTGGGCTTGTCCGGAGCAGCTTCCGGAGACACGCTCCAGCGCCACATGTCATCCTCGGCCTCGGACCAGGGGTCTTCCAGGTTCATGCCTTCATAGGAAATGTGCAGCAGGTTGGCATCCATGGAGTAAGGGGATTTGCCCTTTTTCTTCTCCACCGGGATGTTGCGCTCTTCACAATAGGCCAGCAGCTTTTCACGGGAGTTCAGATCCCACTCACGCCAGGGAGCAATCACCTTGACGCCGGGCTTGAGGGCATAGGCACCCAGTTCGAAACGAACCTGGTCGTTACCCTTGCCGGTGGCACCGTGGGAAATGGCATCAGCACCGGTTTCGTTGGCAATTTCCACCAGACGACGGGCAATCAGCGGACGGGCAATGGAGGTACCCAGCAGGTACTCGCCCTCATAGATGGTGTTTGCGCGGAACATCGGGAACACGTAATCGCGCACAAACTCTTCGCGCAGGTCCTCGATGTAGATTTCCTTGACGCCCAGTGCCTGTGCTTTCGCACGGGCCGGTTCAACTTCCTCGCCCTGGCCAATGTCAGCGGTAAAGGTTACCACCTCACAGTTATAGGTATCCTGCAACCACCGGACAATAACGGAAGTATCCAGGCCACCGGAATACGCCAGCACCACCTTATTAATATCAGACATGCCCTTGCTCCAGACTGAACAGAATGGATGTATCGAAAATAAGCCGCATATTGTACGGGAGCGCGGGGGGAATGGCTATCCGCACAAAGACAGACAGCCAACAGGAAACGGCGCAGAGAAAGAAACGGGAGCCCCTCAGGGCTCCGGACAGAGGCTTACCGGATCAGCCTGCGGCCTGCTGGGAATTGACCACTTCGTCACGGATACCGTCCCAGCCACTCTTGATGGAATGCAGCAGCTCTGCCACTTCATCCAGTTTGGCCGGGTCATTCTTGGCATTGGCTTCAAACAGTGTACGTTCCATATAGTCGTACAGGGCCTCAAGACGAGCCGCCAGATCTCCACCCTTCTCGAAATCCAGGAAGCTGCGCAGCCCGCCGATAATCTCGATGGCCTTGGTAATCAGCCTGCCCTTTCCTTCATAATCCCGGGCCTGCATGCGGGCCTTGGCCATATTGATGCGCTCAATGGCACCGTTGTACAGCAGCTGGATCAGCTTGTGGGGATCAGCATCGGTGATACTGGTCTGGGTGTTAACACGCTGATATGCCTGTAAACCGTTCATAGATTGCCTCTTTGTCCACTGGCCGGGCCAGTTCGTTAACTGTTTTACCGGATTATCAACTGTCGTTGCTGGATGTCAGTGCATCCAGCTGCTGAGTCACATAATCCAGAGTACTGTTGAGCTGGGAAATCAGGGAATCGGCCGCGGTAAACTGGCTGACCAGACGTTCCCGGTAGGCCTCAATCCGCTCTTCCAACGCTGCCTGGCTTTCCGCAATATCTGCAAGTTGCTGGTTCAGACTGTCGGTCCTGGATTCCAAGGCGCCATCAGCGCCCACAAAGCTGGTCACCAGATCCACCGTACGTTCGGCAATACCTTCCACAAAGGTTATGGAGCCACGGCTGCCGGTCTGATCGCCGAGAATCCGCACCTGAAGCCCGGAAGCGCCACCGGAGCCACTGGGCAGATAAAGCACCTGGCCATCGCCTTCAGCAGTCCGGCCATTGATGGTTCCAGCCACGTCCAGCCCGGCAGTCGCTGTTGCCGTATCCAGCCCGAAGGTTGCGGCATTTTCTGCCGAGCTCAGGGTAACTTCGGATTCACTGCCATAGGTTTCAGACGTGAACACCAGGTTTCCGTTTTCGTCCAGCGTAGCCTGCACAGAGGTTTCCGCCGAATTCAGAGCGCTGTTACTGCTGAGCTGAGACTGGATTTCATCCACCAGATCCTGGGCCGAGGCGTAGGTCTGCTGGGTCAGCTGGATGCTCACCGACAGCTCCCCATTCACCTGGAATGTCAGTTCGTCATTGCTGTCATCTATGGTAATACCACCCGCCAGTGCGGTCCCCGCCACAAGATTACCCTGGGTGGCCGCCTGGGTGACGTTGATGTCGTATGTGCCCGGCTCGGTATCCAGGCCACTGCGCACAAACTCCACCTGGCTGTCGGTGGTCCGGCCCTGCTCGGCAAAGAGAGCAGTCACATCATCCGGGTGAGCCTTGAGCTGGGCAATAAATTCGTCCCGGTCGAAATCCAGCCCGCCGGTTTCGTAATTGGTGGTCACGCCAACGTCAGCCAGACTTCGTACCGAAGAGTTCTCCAGTCCGGGTACAACCCGTGTCAGTATCTGGCGGAGCTGGTTCTGGATACTGCGAACCGTACTGTCGCCGTTCAGCAACCCGCCAGTACCGGTTTCCGCGTTGTATCCGGCCAGGCCGTCGATGGTGGTCTGCAAGGCATTAAACTGTTCAACGAAGCCTGCTACCCGGTCCGCCACCGCGTCATAGTCCTGCTCCACCTTGATGATGGATGAGCCGGTTTCGGTAATATCAAAGCTCAGGCCGTCTATCACATTTTCAAAACTGTTACTGGAGCGGGTGACTTCCACACCATTGATGGACATCACCGCGTCCGTGGCGGCAATGGTTTCCTGCAGACCGGAATCCACGTCCATATCGTCATTGAACGCAAAACGGGACAGGCCCTGGTGATCTGTGGCTGTGCCTTCAGAGTCTCCGGAAACAGAAATACTCACCGCATTGGCGGTACCGCTTTCATCGGCCGAAAACACCAGCTGGTAACCGTTACCTGTATCAATGACACCGGCAGATACCCCGGCATCCGCCTCATTGATGGCATTGGCCAGCCCCTGCAGGGTGTCGTTGCTGTCATCAATAACAATATCCGTGATCTTGCCCCCAACGGTCAGGGTCAGGGTGCCCTGGCCAACGCTGGTGGAGTCCCTGTCGGCAAACACATCCCGGGACGCCAGGGCCTGGGCACTGGCCAGGCTGGTGACCTCCACACTGTAGGTACCCCGGCTGGCCTTGGTGGCATCCACCGTTACGCCAATATTTTCATTGGAGGAACTGGCAGAGAAGGCGGTAAGACTTTCCGCGGAACTCAGCTGGCGCATGGGCAGACGCAGTTCCGTTACGGCGCTGCGCAAAGTGCCATAGGCGGAAATCAGCGCTTCGGCTTGTTCCGTTTTCTGGGTAAGGCGGGTTTCTGTGGGGGAGCGTTCCGCTTCCACCAGCTGATCCACCAGATCAGAGGTCAGAACACCAGAGCCAATTCCCAGCGATGAAATACTTGCCATAACCATGCCTCCCAAGGGGGCGAATCTATTCGTTGTTCAGTATATCGG
>JBFHSI010000267.1:0-4071 GCA_041591245.1 Marinobacter sp. | reverse complement strand
TCCATGACGGGCTCGGGGGCCGGTGCCGGCTCCGCCTGAGGCATGGGCTCTGGCACCGGGGCAGCCTCAGTTTCCTGGACGGGGGCTGATCCGGTGTCAGGTTCAGCCGGTGCCGGGTCCATCAAGGGTTCACCGGCATCGACGCTGGCGAGCCAGGATGGATCAGGCTCCGGGACCGGCGCCGCAACCTCCGGTTCAGCAACACTGGCCGGGACGCTGTCAGGGCTGTTTTCTGCTGTAGTTGCCGGCTCAGGCTGGGCCGTTTCCCCGGGCGGCAGGTCTGGCTGGGGAGCCGCAGCGGCAGGCTCGGGCTCATCCCGCGATTCGGAACTGCCGGACTGTTCCGCCGAACCTGAAACCGGCGGTTCCCGACGGTCCGCACCGGGACGGAAGGCCAGCATTCGCAGCAGGGTCATTTCGAAGCCCATGCGCGCATCCGGGGTAATTGCCAGATCCTTGCGACCAATCAGGGCTGCCTGATAGAAAAGCTGGGCATCCTCGGCACTCAGTTTACGGGCAAGGGCCTGTACCTGGGCAGCATCGCCACGGGCGTTATCGGCACTGCCCGGCACCACCTGCTCCATGGTCACCCGGTGGAACAGGGACAAGAGGTCCGAGAGAATGATGCTGTAATCCGGTGCAAAATCAGAGATCCGGCTGATTTCCGCCAGCAGTCCGGGACCATCCCGCTCCACCAGCGCATTCACCAGCCGCTCGATATCCCGCTGGTCAATGGTCCCCAGCATGCTGCTGACATCACTGGATGACAGCTTCTGGTTGCCGAAGGCAATGGCCTGATCGGTCAGGCTCAGGGCATCCCGCATACTGCCGTCGGCCGCCCGGGCCAGCAGCCACAGGGCTGGATCCTCAAAGGGTATCTGCTCTTCGGTCAGCACATGTCGAAGGTGACCAACAATGTTTTCCGGCGTCATCCGCTTCAGGTTGAACTGCAGGCAACGGGACAGAACAGTCACCGGCAACTTCTGGGGATCGGTAGTAGCCAGCAGGAATTTGACGTGTTCGGGGGGCTCTTCAAGCGTCTTCAGGAAGGCGTTGAAAGACTGGTTGGTGAGCATGTGCACCTCATCAATGAGGTACACCTTGTAACGACCGCGGGTAGGTGCGTACTGGACATTGTCCGTCAGCTCCCGCATGTCATCCACACCGGTCCGGGAGGCAGCGTCAATCTCGATCAGATCGACAAACCGGCCTTCCTGGATTTCCCGGCAACTGGAGCAGACACCACAGGGGGTGGGCGTAACGCCGGTTTCACAGTTAAGACAGCGTGCCAGCAACCGCCCGATGGTGGTCTTACCGACACCCCGGGTGCCAGTAAACAGGTAGGCATGGTGCAGCCGGTTGTTCTCCAGGGCATGAATCAATGCCTGCAGCACGTGTTCCTGCCCCACCATATCCTCGAAGGTGCGGGGGCGCCATTTTCGGGCAAGTACCTGGTAGCTCATGTTCCGTCAACTACTGAAAAAAACGGGTTTAACCTTAGCATGGACCTGCTTTGATAAGAAGCAGATATGCGCTTCGCAGCCGGTATGAACCAGAGCTGAAAACAGACAGAAAGGGGGAAATAAAAATAAAACTGGAAGGTAATCTGGGGGTGACCTCACCAGCGACACTCCGGCACACAAATCCACCGCTGCGGCTGCTCCCTTCCGGGCCTGACCGGGTTCACGGTTTCATGTTGCGAAGGCACCAATGAGGCCACCATAACAACGCATTGCAGTATTTCCCTGCAAGCGGCGCGCATATTATCAAAAGCATCTGCCGACTACCACGGTAATTCCGGGAACCTCGTCAAACTGCCCTCGCCTACAGCGGCAGCGGAACCTCATCCTGGCGGAACCAGCAGGCAATACTGTAGCGGGTGCGCCTGGCTGCCAGCACTTCATGGGGTATTTCCTCGCTCAGAAACAGCACCATCCGGCCCATCTCGGGCATAACCAGACCACAGGCCTCGTCCTCCCGGTTGAACACCTGGAGTTCCCCGCCATGCTCCGGGTGCCAGTCCTCGTTCAGATACAGCACCAGACTGACCACCCTCAGGGCCCGGCCCCGGAAACTGTCCAGGTGCTTCTTATAGAAATCCCCGGAGTGGTAGGTGGCATAGTGGGCCTCGAATCGGCGCAGCCCCAGAAACAGCCGTTGATTCAAGCCGCTACGGATCGCTTCAAAGAATTCAAACAGGGCGGCCTGGGGTATGGTATCCCCCTGCAGCCAGGCAATTCTGTCCCGGCGAATGGAGCTGTCACGGACCAGATCCCGTCCCCGTCCGATCCCTGCCCGTTTCATGGCATCAGTGCGGTCCAGTTGCTCTGCCTCTGCCGCAAGATCCGCAAGCAACCCTGCGCCCAGTCGCCCGGATATATCCGTCGCCAGCCAGCCGTGCTCGCCCAGACCGTCTGCCAGCTCATCCAGCCAGCGTGAGCTGATACGGGGCCCTGTCCGGAGATCAGCACCAGACAGCTGCCCACAAGGTTCCGCCCCCTGGTCCGGAACCAGCCCCGTCTGCCGTGCCAGCAGTTCATCCACCGGGGGAAATACCGATCGTTCCATGGTCTTTATCCTTATCAATGACGGAATCATAGCTGTGTTTCTCGCCGAACAGGTGATTTTAATTTACTCTCTGGTAAGGTGAACATTGCAATCAGCCGGGCAGCGCCAGACTCCGAACCATGACCGAAAGCCGTCACAGATCTCCTCGCTCCATCCCACCAGGCCAGTGGTCCTTCACCCGTTGGCGAACCATCGGACAACTTGAAGCCCTGGAAGTTCGGCACCCCCTGTTTCAGGCGACCGTTTTTCTTCAGGGCGCCCACCTGACCCGGTTTGCACCCCAGGGTCAGGCTGACTGGCTCTGGCTCAGCGACAATGCAGTCTTTGAACCCGGTCGCGCCATTCGCGGGGGCATTCCTGTGTGCTGGCCCTGGTTCGGCAACCCGGGCCGCAACCCCTCGGCCATCCGCCAGAATATTCATACAGACCTTGCCCACGGTTTTGCCCGTACCTGCCTGTGGCAACTGGGAGATGTGCGGGAAAGTGCCCATGAAGTGGAGATCAGCCTGTCCCTGGACGCCAACGACGACTTCGCAGAGCTCTGGTCCGGGCGGGCCCTGGCCCTGGCTACCTTCCACTTTTCCGTGCGCGGCTGCCGCATTGCCCTGACCACCACAAACCTTGACGATCAGCCCCTGGCCCTGAGCCAGGCTCTGCACAGCTATTTCCCAACCAGCGACCTGACCCGCACCCGGATTCTGGGGCTGGAACAAAGCAACTACCTTGATGCGGCGGACAACTGGGAATACCGGAGCCAGGATGGCCCCGTTGTTTTTGCCGGTGAAACCGACAGGATCTACGAAAGCGGAGACCCGGTTACCCTGATCTCTCCGTCCGGCAGCCTGCGGCTGAACCCGGTAGGCAGTGACTCCACAGTTGTCTGGAATCCTGGCCCGGAAAAGGCCACTCGACTATCGGATTTTCCCGAGCAGGCATGGAAGACAATGGTCTGTGTCGAAACTGCCAATGCAGCGGGAGACTACAGAGTTCTTAATAAAGGACAGAGCCACACCCTTGGCGTACTGATCGGACGATCGGCACACCCCTAACCCGCACAGCAACAGGAAGTCTGCATGAGCCTGGTATCGTTTCTCAAATCCAGATTGATTCCTGAAGAACTGGACCAGCACATCGATAGCATCCGCAAACCCATGGGCACGCTGGGTTATGACCCCTGGGGCTATAACAATGACGCCATCAAGTACGGCATCGCCATTACCCGGCAGATCTACGAAAAGTATTTCCGCGTAGAAGCCCACGGTGTGGACCAGGTTCCTGACAAGGGGCCGGTTCTTATCATCGCCAACCACAGTGGCCAGCTTCCCATTGACGGCCTGCTTGTAGGTTATGCCCTGTCGTCCAGAAAGAAAAACCCCCGCATTCCCCGGGCCATGATCGAACGCTTTTTCCCCACGGTTCCCTGGCTCGGCAACATGCTCAACGAAGTGGGTGCGGTACTTGGAGACCCGGTCAACTGCGCCAAGATGCTGGCCAATGACGAAG
>JBFHSI010000266.1:0-4106 GCA_041591245.1 Marinobacter sp. | reverse complement strand
ATCAGTTCCAGGGGAATGCGCAGGTCCGGCTTGTCACTGCCGTAACGTTGCATGGCCTCGGAATAAGGCATTCTCGGGAATTCCGGCAGGTCCACATCCAGCACATCCTTGAACAGGGACCGGATCATGTTTTCGTTCATGCCCATCAGGAAATCTTCGTCGATAAAGGACGCTTCGATATCAATCTGGGTAAATTCCGGTTGCCGGTCTGCGCGCAGATCCTCATCCCGGAAACATTTGGCAATCTGGTAGTAACGATCCACGCCGGACACCATCAGCAGCTGCTTGAACAGCTGAGGGGACTGGGGCAGCGCAAAGAAAGAGCCTTCCTGGGTACGGCTGGGAACCAGATAGTCACGGGCACCTTCCGGAGTCGCCCGGGTCAGGATGGGGGTTTCCACATCCATGAATCCGTTGCTGTCCAGGTAGTTCCGGATATAACTGGTCACCCGGGAGCGGAAACGCAGGCGGTTGATCATTTCCGGACGACGCAGGTCCACATAGCGGTAGCGCAGACGTACGTCCTCGCCCACATCCACGTGCTCATCCAGAGGGAATGGCGGTGTTGCCGCAGCATTCAGGATATTCAGATTCTTGGCCAGCAGCTCAACCTGGCCCGTGGCCATGTTGTCGTTTTCTGTACCTTCAGGACGACGACGGACACGGCCGGTCACCTGAACAACATATTCACTGCGAACTTTTTCTGCCAGCGCAAAGCTTTCCGGGGTATCAGGATCGACCACCACCTGGGAAATGCCATCTCTGTCCCGCAGATCCAGGAAAATAACACCTCCATGGTCACGGCGGCGGTGCACCCATCCGCAGAGTGTAACTTCCTGATCAATGTGAGATTCGTTGATCCCACCGCAATAATGACTGCGCATACCGGTTCCCGTTGTATCTGATGTGTGCTTTCGCGAACTATTCTGAATTTTTCAGGGCCGCTGAAAATGCGGCAACCCTACTGGAAAAGCCGCCCATTATAAACACAATGCTGCCGAAAATCAGGCGCGATTCACGGCAACCCGGAGCCATTGGATGACTCGCCGGGAGCAGACAGCTAGAATGCACGGCTAACCCAGCCAACGGAGCCCCACCTTGTCATCCAGAGCAGAGCAAAAATTACGCACACGTCGCTCCCTGATGGATGCCGCCCTTGCCCAACTCAGCCCCGATCGCGGTTTTGGCAGCCTCAGCCTCAGGGAAGTGTCCCGGGAGGCCGGAATTGCCCCCACCTCTTTCTACCGTCACTTCTCGGAACTGGATGAACTGGGTCTTGCTCTGGTTGATGAAGGTGGAGTTGCCCTGCGCCAGCTTATGCGCCAGGCGCGCAAGCGCATCGCCCGTGACGGCAGCGCCATTTCCACATCGGTCGACACCTTTATGGAATATCTGGGCAACAACGCCAACCTGTTCCGGCTGATGCTCAGGGAACGTACCGGCGGCTCCCAGTCTTTCCGGACCGCCATCAAGACTGAAATCGACCACTTCGTCACGGAACTGGCGGACGACCTCCGGCGCTTTGCCCTGGAAGAAGGCAAACCCCTGTCAGACACAAGGCTGGTGGCGGAGGCCATGGTTACCCTGGTATTCAATCAGGGTGCCCAGGCGCTGGATGCCACACCGGCAGAGCGCGAGGAACTGAAGCGGAAGCTGAAAGCAGAACTCAGGATGATACTGGTGGGATCCCAGACCATTGCCAGCCGCAGCAGCGATAGCTGACATCCCACCGGAAGTGCTACTGCAGAGCAGCCAGCACCGGAGCCAGCGTCTGCCGCACCTGCTCAAGCTGATCAGCACTGTAGGCCACCGGCGGCAGGCAGCCCCAGACCGGCCCCGGCCAGGCCGGATCCCCCTGAAAGCGCACAATATGATGGAGATGAAGCTGGGGCACCATATTCCCGAGCGCGCCGATGTTCAGCTTGTCTCCGGAAAACACCTCCATCATGCCCTGCCCCAGAATCGAAGATTCTTCCATCAGCCGCTGTTGCTGAGCCGGTGTCAGTTCATAGATCTCACGGATGCCGGCCACCGCCGGCACCAGCAGCACCCAGGGCCATGTACTGTCATTGATCAGGCGGATTTCACACAGCCGGCTCCGGCCAAGGCCATGGGAATCCGAGGCAAGCCGCTCATGGAGTTGGAACGCCGCATCCTGGGTCACTGGGCCGCTCCATAGAACTGGTTGCGGCCACGGCCGATGGCATAATAGATCAGGCCATGGCGATCCAGGACTTCCGGCTCGTACAGGTTCCTCCCGTCAAACACCGCAGGCTTCTTCAAAGCTTCGGTAATCACACCGAAGTCCGGTGACCGGAACTCCTTCCATTCCGTGCAGATTGCCAGCACATCCGCACCCGCCAGCGCCTGTTCCTTGGTGTCACACAGGATCAGGTCATCACGGTCGCCATAGATGCGCCTGGTTTCAGCCATGGCCTCGGGATCATAGGCCTGCACCACGGCACCAGCCTGCCACAGATCTTCCATCAGGGTACGGGCAGAGGCTTCACGCATATCGTCCGTATTGGGCTTGAACGCCAGTCCCCAGAGCGCCACCACCCGGCCCTTCAGATCACCCTTGAAGTAATGGCTGACCTTGTCGAACAGCACATGCTTCTGGGCATAGTTGACTTCCTCCACCGCGTGCAGCAGAGGTGCATCATAGCCACAGCTGCGGGCGGTACGGGCCAGAGCCTGAACATCCTTGGGAAAGCAGGAGCCCCCGTAGCCACAACCCGGGTAGATAAAGTGATAGCCAATCCGGGGGTCGGAACCAATACCCAGACGAACCGCCTCTATATCCGCCCCGAGACGTTCGGCAAGGTTGGCAATTTCGTTCATGAAACTGATCTTGGTGGCCAGCATGGAGTTTGCGGCATACTTGGTCAGTTCCGCAGAGCGCACATCCATGAAGATCATGCGATCGTGGGACCGGTTGAACGGGTAGTAAACCTCCCGCAACAGCTCCACTGCCTTTTCGCTGTCCGCACCCACCACAATCCGGTCCGGCTTCATGAAATCATTGATTGCCGCCCCTTCCTTGAGGAATTCCGGGTTGGAAACCACATCAAATTCCAGCTCCAGACCGCGCTTGTCCAGCTGTGCACGGACACAGGCCCGGACCTTGTCCGCGGTTCCCACCGGCACCGTTGACTTGTCGATAACAACTTTATAGTCCTCCATGTACTGACCGATGGACTTAGCCACCGCCGTTACATACTGGAGATCGGCAGAACCATCCTCATCCGGAGGTGTTCCCACCGCTATAAACTGCAAAGTACCGTGCCGGACGGCTTCTTCCGTATCCGTGGAAAAGGACAGGCGCCCTGCCGCAACGTTGTGCCGGACAATGTCCTCAAGACCCGGCTCATAGATGGGAATCTGGCCGTTCCGGAGCTTGTTGATCTTGTCCTGGTCAACATCCATACAGAGCACATCATGCCCCACATCAGCCAGACAGGCCCCTGTCACCAGTCCAACGTACCCGGTACCAAAAATCGTTATCTTCATTAACAAGTCCTTGATATGAAAAATGAGGGTTTCAGGCGGCTCCTGCAGCCTTCTTTTTCTGCCACACGGCTTCCCAGGCCAGGGCCGTTCCCACAATGGTCTCAAGATTGTCAAAATCCGGCTGCCACCCAAGGGTTTCCCGTATCCGGGTATTATCCGCCATCAGTGCCTCCGGATCACCGGCCCGGCGCCCGGTCTCGGTAACTGGAAAATCCACCCCGGACAGTTTCTTGACCACATCGATCACTTCCCGGACCGTAAAGCCGCGGCCATAGCCGCAGTTCAGAACCTTCGATTCACCACCTCTGGCCATATAGTCCAGCGCCATCACGTGGGCCTTGGCCAGATCCTCCACATGGATATAGTCACGGACACAGGTGCCATCCCGAGTGTCGTAATCGGTACCGAACACACTCATGCCTTCCCGCTGCCCGGTCACACACTCACAGGCTACCTTGAGCAGGTGCGTCGCCTCCGGGGTGGCCTGCCCCAGCAGGCCGTCAGGATTGGCTCCGGCCACATTGAAATAGCGGAGGATGACGTAATTCAGGGAGGACGCCGCCGCAAGATCCATGATCATGCGCTCACTCATCATT
>JBFHSI010000265.1:0-4132 GCA_041591245.1 Marinobacter sp. | reverse complement strand
GGCCTACACCTCCTTGCTGTCCGCTCCGGACAGTGATGGCAGGGAAAGGTATCTGAGCCCCCAGGGGGTGTTTCTTCTGGGGGTGTCACTGGTGCAGAATGCCGGGGAAATCATGGCCAGGGTGGATGCCGCCGCCGCTGGAGATTACGCCGGTGTGGATGTGGATGGGCTGGTGTTACCGGAGGTGCCGCTGGAGCTGGGGGATCCGGTATTGCTGACCCGGCAGCGGGTCTATGGCTATTCGGAACCTGCGGGGCAGTTGCCGGCCCGGCGGTCGGCCCTTGGCATTTCCGCAGAAGTCTTTTTCGATTACAGCGAAGATGGTCGCCTGCTGGCGGTATCCGCAAACGGCTGTCTGGCGCCTTCCATGCCGGAGCTGCTGCGCCTGATCCGGGTGCAGGGCTATCCGGCACAACTGCAGACCCAGTGGCTGCCCGCTGTGGCTCTTTCGCCCCAGAGCCGGATTCATTATGACCAGCCGGGTATAGACGAGCGGCTGGTGTTTGACTGGGAGGATCAGAGCATCCGCTTCGAAACCACCACCACCTGCCACGACCATGAAGCCATACTGGCGGGTTCCACCGAGCTGGGAGGTAACCCGGAAATCATCTACAGCTGGACCCGGGAGCAGGGGGAGGTGACGCAGCTGCGGGCGGATATTTCCCGGCCGGATGGCTCCTTGCTTACGCGGATTCTGGTGCCGGAAATTTCAGCAGAGGACCGGGGCTTTCTGGGCTACCGGATCACCGAAGACGACACCGAACGGGCGGCGCTGACCTTTGCCGGTGGCTTTGTTTCCTGCGCCCCGGACCCTCAGGTGGCAGAGGCACAGCAGATGGTCACTGCCACCCGGGCCTACAGTTTTGCCAGTGAGGGCCAGCCGCTGGCAGCCGCCGGTGGCCTGGCTGTGGAATTCGATACCCGCAGTTTCCGGTATCCCGGACCGGAAGATCTCTTGCCTGTCAGCCGCCTGCTCAGGTATGGATTTTCAGATACGGCCATGTCCGCCCTGGACAATGTGGATGCGGATAATGGTTTTGAATGGGCGCTGTATTACCCCGAAGTGGGGGCGCAGGGCTTTGTGGCGGAGCAGCCAGATCTGATCGCTGAAGCCTATCTGAAACCCTACAGTGGCTTGCGCCCGTGCGGGCGGCAGTTTGAGTCGACTCCGTCGGGAGCCTATGCCCGGGTGGAATATGTTTACCAGTCGCTGTCTGCTTACCTGGTGGGACTGCTGCAATAGAAGGTGGTGATATGGCTTTCCGACAGACATGGAAAAACGCCGGGAGTTGCGGGCCGGTGTCTGTGTGATTTGGAGTCTTCGGAAATTTTGCGCCATTTCCTGGGGAAGGAAATGGTGCCGAGGAGAGGACTTGAACCTCCACGGGGTTGCCCCCACTAGCACCTGAAGCTAGCGTGTCTACCAATTTCACCACCTCGGCAAGTGGTGGGCTATGATACTGAAACTGCGCGGATATTCAAGTGTTTGCTGCGGACAAATTTCAGGGCAGGGCTGGTTATTGGCAACTGGCATAACAAGGCTTCATTGCCGGCTTTTGCTTCAGGCTATTGGGGGCTGCAGTGGAATAGAAAAAACACAACAGAATCAGTTGAATCTGGGGAAGGAGAAAGTTCCGGGAAGTATCGATTCTTGCCATTTCCTGGGGGAGGAAATGGTGCCGAGGAGAGGACTTGAACCTCCACGGGGTTGCCCCCACTAGCACCTGAAGCTAGCGTGTCTACCAATTTCACCACCTCGGCAGGTGATTTGCAGATAGGCGTTAGTTTATTGAAAACCGGGCCTTTCTGCCAGTGTTGAGGTATGTCCCTCAACCGATGGCGCGTACTTTAATGATTCCCGGAAAAGCTGTCAAACGTTTTTTCCAAAAAAATCTTTCAGGTATTTATGCCTATAAATTGACGCCTTGTTAGGTGCCTGCGCCATACCGACGTTATACTGTTGGTAATTCATGAATTAACCTGCGCCGCTGTGGCCCAGTAGAAGAAAAAGGATCCGAATGGTTTCCAGAAAGAAAGATCACCGGGACCCTCATGCCAGTCGTGAGGCCCAGAAATACGATAACCCGATACAAAGTCGTGAATTCATTCTCGATCACCTGAAGGCAAGGGGGGCACCAGCCACCCACGAAACCCTGTGCGATGAGCTGGGTCAGAATACGCCGGAAGGTATCGAAGCGCTGCGCAGGCGACTGATCGCCATGTGTCGGGACGGCCAGCTTATCTGTAACCGCCGGGGCGCATACCTGCCTATAGAGGAAGCCGATCTGGTAACCGGTCGGGTTGTGGGGCACAAGGATGGCTTTGGCTTTCTGGTTCCCGATGACGGTGGCTCCGACCTGTTCCTGACTGCCCGGCAGATGCGCCAGGTTTTCCATGGTGACCGAGTGGCAGCCCGGGTGGACCGGGTGGATGACCGTGGCCGCCGGGAGGGCGTGATTGTCGAAGTGCTGGAACACAAGACCAGCCAGACAGTGGGCCGCTTCTTCCAGGAAAGTGGTATCAGCTTTGTGGTTCCGGAGAATGCCCGCATCAATCATGAGGTGCTGATTCCGCCGGAGCATTGTGGCGAAGCCCGCCATGGTCAGTATGTGGTTGTCGATATAGTGCGCCAGCCCACGGCAAGAAGTCAGCCTCTGGGCAAGGTGGTTGAGGTGCTCGGCGAACATATGGCGCCGGGCATGGAAATCGATGTGGCCATCCGCTCCTATGATATTCCCCATAGCTGGGCGCCCAGTGTTCTGGAGCAGACATCTGCGATTCCGGAAGAGGTGACCGAAAAGGACAAGGAAAACCGGGTTGATATCCGTAACCTGAGGCTGGTGACCATCGACGATGAAACCGCCCGGGATTTTGATGATGCGGTTTATTGTGAGCCCCGGCCCAGAGGCGGCTACCGCCTGCTGGTGGCCATTGCCGACGTTTCCCACTATGTGCGCCCGGGAACTCCGCTGGATGATGAGGCCCTGAACCGGAGTACCTCGGTCTATTTCCCGGATCACGTGGTGCCCATGTTGCCGGAGAAACTGTCCAACGGCCTGTGTTCGCTGAACCCGGGTGTGGATCGTCTGTGTATGGTGGCCGATATGACCATCAGCGCAGCAGGCAATATCAGTGGTTATTCCTTCTATCAGGCAGTGATGTACAGTCATGCCCGGCTGACCTATAACAAGGTGGCCGACATGCTGGAGAATCCGGATACGGAATCCGGCTATCGCCTGTGTGAACAGTACGCCCACGTACTTCCCCAGTTGCACAACCTGTACGGTCTGTATCAGCTGCTGCGGGAAGCCAGAACCGAGCGTGGAGCCATCGACTTCGAAACCACCGAAACCCGGATTGTGTTCGATGCCGATCGCAAGATTGAAGAGATAGTGCCGGTCACCCGTAACGTAGCCCACAAGATCATTGAAGAGTGCATGCTGTGTGCAAACGTTGCGACCGCCAGATTCCTGAAGAAATACAAACTGCCGGCCCTGTACCGGGTGCATGACGGTCCTTCGGAAGAGCGCCTGAATGCGGTGCGGCTGTTCCTGGGCGAGCTGGGATTGCAGCTGGGTGGGGGCGACAGTCCCACCTCCTCGGACTATCAGGCCCTGCTGTCCCAGATTGCCGACCGGCCGGATGCCAACGTGATCCAGACCGTGCTGCTGCGCTCCCTGAGTCAGGCGGTGTACAGTCCGGAAGAGCGTGGCCATTTTGGTCTGGGCTTCTCCAGCTATGCCCACTTCACCTCGCCAATCCGCCGTTACCCGGACCTGATCGCCCACCGGGCCATCAAGTCGGTTATTCACGGCAATCCGGAAGCCAAAGATGTGCAGGCCCCGGCCCGTACTGATCCGGAGCTGGCTGTCTATCCTTACGACCTGGCACGCATGGAGCAGTTGGGTGAGCATACCTCCATGGCAGAGCGCCGGGCCGATGATGCCACCCGGGATGTCATGGCCTGGCTCAAGTGTGAGTACCTGAAGGACCATGTGGGGGAAGAGTACGAAGGCGTGATTGCCGCCGTTGTACCTTTCGGCTTCTTTGTGGAGCTTTCCGGTGTCTACATCGAAGGTCTGGTCCATGTGTCCACACTGAACGGGGACTACTTCCATCACGATGCCGCCAG
>JBFHSI010000264.1:0-4139 GCA_041591245.1 Marinobacter sp. | reverse complement strand
GGCGGTCCGGGAATGCTTCGAGGAAGCCGGTATTCTGCTGGCAACGGATGGCGACGGCGAACTGATCGACGCGGAACACCCGGTCCATAACCACCGGGAACAGCTGTTTCTGGGGGACGCCTGCCTGGATGACCTGTGCCAGCGCTACGGGCTGACCCTGGCCCTGGACCGCCTGGCCTATCTGAGCCACTGGATTACCCCTCCGGGACCGCCCCGGCGTTTCGACACCCGTTTCTTTGTGGCGGCGGCACCGGCGGGCCAGATTGCCAGCCACGATGGCCAGGAAACCATCGACCATATCTGGATCCGGCCCCAGCAGGCTCTGGAGGAGCAGCGTACCGGCCAGCGTCTGCTGGGACTGCCCACCCTGCGTACCCTGCGGGTACTGAGTGATTTCGCCACCACCACAGAACTGCTGCGCCATGCCCATGCCAATCCGCCGGAGCCGGCCCCCAGTCAGCCCTGGCCGGCCAATCGCAAAGGTGCCCCGACGGTATTGGAGCCGGGCGCTCCGGCCTATGATGAAGCGGTCAAGCTGGACCCGGAAGGCCAGGGTTCCGTGTCTGCAGAAATAGTCCCCGGCCAGGCCGTGGAAATTGCCGCCGGCGTACAACGGCTGACCGCACCCAATCCGGGCATGATGACCGGCCCCGGCACCAACACCTACATCCTCGGCCACCAGAGCTTTACCGTGATCGATCCCGGCCCCGATAACCCGGCCCATATCGAGCGCATTCTGGAACTGACCGGTGGCCGCATAGACCGGGTACTGGTAACCCACACCCACCGGGATCACTCCCCCGCCAGCCGCGCCCTGAAACAGGCAACCGGCTGCCCTGTAGCTGGCCTTCCGGCCCCGGATGACGCCATTCAGGACCAGGACTTCAGTGCCGATGAAAAGCTCGCCCACGGCCAGCTGATAGCCACCGATGCCGGGCTGGTGAAAGTTCTTCATACCCCTGGCCATGCCTCCAACCACCTGTGCTACCTGCTGGTGGATCAGGAGCTGCTGTTTACCGGCGACCACATCATGCAGGGTTCAACGGTGGTGATTAATCCTCCGGACGGCGACATGAAGGCCTATCTGGAATCCCTGTACGATCTGCTGTCGGAACCGGTCCGCTATCTGGCACCCGGACACGGGTTCCTGATGGGCCAGCCGGAAGCGGTGGTGGACTTCCTGATTACCCATCGGCTGGCCCGGGAGCACAAGGTTTCCCGATGCCTGAAGCAACAGGCTCCGGCCACACTCAGCGACCTGACCCGCCAGGCCTACGATGACGTGCCAGAGGCCCTGCACCCGGTGGCGGCACGCTCGGCACTGGCGCACCTGCTGAAGCTGGAAGCGGACGGGCGCGCCCGCCAGGACCGTGCAGCGGGACTCTGGCTCAGTACCCCAGATACCTGACCGGCCGCCAGGCCGGTTTCAGGGGCCATTTTCGCTATAAGGCCCGGTCATATCGGGCCAGCTTTCCTGAAGTAACAGAATCCCAACCAGAATTCGCAAAAGAACCATACTGTTAACCCTGTCAGCCACGTATAACTGTCAGAACGCTGCCACAGCACTGGTAAATACTGTTACCGGCGCCTGTGCACATACCCCGTAATTCATGAAAGTGGCATTAAACCTCTGTCACAGCTGTATTCATGACCGGCAGGGGCACTCTATCCTTGAGCGCATTCTGACCACCGTGAGGACTTATGCTGTTTCACTGGCTGCAAAAACCGACACTGGCCCGTCTGCTGATCTGCCTGTTACTACCGGCAGTCCCCGTGCAGGTGCTTGCCGATCCCCCCAAACCTTCTTCCAAAGGCCAGCTGCTGATAGCCCAGCTAGCAGAAGACGAGGATGTGGAGGACGTTGAGCAGTCCCTGCCCCTGGCTGGCAGCAAGACCGGCAAACAGGACCCGGCGGCCAGCGTGGCCGAAGCGGAGCCGGTACCGGCACCAGAACCGGTCACCAATGTCGCTCCCAATATCGATCTGAAAGAAGTCACCCCTGAGGTGGCCGCCCCCACAATACCGCAACCGGAGGCAGCCCCGACGGACACCGGAGCCGAGCCCGAACCTGCGGAACCTGTACCCCAGGCCCAGCCGGCCACAAGCTTCACCCTGCTGGGCAGCGAAGTGCTTCCGGGCACTTCCACCCGGCTGGGCTGGTCCTCGGGGATCCAGATTTCCGGCTTATCCCAGCCCACCCCGGTACTGGTGGTGAACGGCGCTCAGGCCGGCCCCACCCTGTGTCTGACCGGTGCTGTCCACGGTGACGAGCTCAACGGTATCGAAATCATCCGCCGTACCATGTACGACCTGGAGCCGGAAAAGCTGTCAGGACGGGTGGTGGGTATTCCCATTGTCAATCTGCCGGGATTCCAGCAGGGCACCCGCTATCTGCCGGACCGCCGGGACCTCAACCGGCATTTCCCGGGCAACCCCCAGGGCAGCCTTGCAGAGCGCATTGCCCATTCCCTGTTCAACAACATCATCCGTCACTGCGACATGCTGGTGGATATCCACACCGGGTCTCTCAAACGTACCAATTTGCCCCAGTTGCGGGCGGACATGAACAACCCGGAAGTGGCCAACTTCACCCGGGGCTTTGACAGCATGGCCGTGGTACACAGTTCCGGCACCCCCGGCATGTTGCGTACCGCAGCCTCTGAGGCCGGTATCCGGGCGGTGACTCTGGAGGCCGGTGAATCCCATCGAATACAGGAACACCAGATTGAGGCGGGAGTGAACAGCCTCACCAGCCTGATGGAAAAACAGGGCATGATTTCCCGCATGTTCGTATGGGGTGACCCGGAGCCTGTGTACTACGATTCCAGCTGGGTCCGGACCCAGCACGGCGGCATACTGTTCAGCGACATTGAGCTGGGGGCCAGGGTCACCAAAGGCCAGGTCCTCGGCTATGTGACCGATCCCATTACCAATGCCCAGCACAGCATCCGCGCCACCGGCAACGGAAGGGTGATCGGAATGGCGGTGGACCAGGTGGTGATGGCCGGTTTTGCTGCCTACCACATAGGAACGGAGGCAGAAGTTCCGGGAGAGTAGTATCCTGCAGGTTTTGCCCGGTCGTGCGGAACCCTAAGGAGCAAACGTGTCTGCTGAATACAATGACTCGCCATCAGGCTTGCCGGCCCTGGCCTATCTTGGCCTGGTTCTCACTCCCCTGTTCTGGGCCGGCAATGCGGTGGTTGCCCGGGGCGTGGTGCACGCCATTCCCCCCATGGCCATGTCCTTCTGGCGCTGGCTGATTGCCCTGGCCATCCTGCTGCCCTTCGGCCTGCCCGGACTCTGGCGTCACCGCCAGACCATCCGCAGGCACCTGGGCTCCATGCTGGTACTGTCCTTCTTCAGTGTGGCGGTGTTCAATTCTTTCCTGTACTACGCTGCCATGACCACCACTGCCACCAATATTGCCCTGATCAACTCAACCATCCCGGTGTTTGTGGCGCTGCTGGCCTGGCTCCTGCTGGGAGACAGAACCCGGCCGGTACAGATTCTGGGCATCCTGCTGGCAATCACCGGCATACTGTTCATCATTGCCCGGGGCGACCTGGCGGTGCTGACCGCCCTGCAGGCGCAACCCGGCGATCTGCTGATGGTGGGTGCGGTGTTCAGCTGGGGGTTGTTTTCCGTGCTGTTGCGACGCCAGGCCATCCCCCTGCCGGCCCTCACCTTCCTGACCACACAGGTTCTTCTGGGGGTTCTGGTGATACTGCCCTTCTATCTGGCTGATCTGGTGTTTTTCAGTGGCGGTTTCCAGGTTTCCGGTGACACCGTCCTGCCCCTGCTTTACCTCGCCATCTTCCCGGGCATTCTCGCCTATGCGTTCTGGAATTACGGGGTACACCAGGCGGGCCCGGCAAAAGCCGCCATCTTTATGTACCTGACACCGGTATTTGCCTCGGTACTGGCGGGCATTTTTCTGGGAGAAACCCTGGGCCTGCCCCATGTAATCGGTGGTGCGCTGATTCTGGCGGGGCTGCTGCTGGCCACCGGCATGGCCCGGCTGCGCCCGGGTGTCCGGCGCAGCACCTGAGCCCTCAGGTGGCGCTGGGCCGGAGTTTGCCCAGTGCCGTTTCGATCTGCCCCAGCACTTCCGCCAGCACCCCCTTGGGGCAGGCAATATT
>JBFHSI010000263.1:0-4147 GCA_041591245.1 Marinobacter sp. | reverse complement strand
TACTTACCGGCGATGCCTACATTGGCCAGCTTCCAACCCGGCTCTGCCACCTGGCGGACGAACTGGTCATTCCCCTGTTTGAACAACCTTATTCTCTGCCCATGGTCGAGGTGACAGAAATCATCGGACGAGCCATCCTTGATGCAGAACGCAGAGCCGACCGGGAGCACGCCGATACCCTGGCCCACGCCCTGATATCAGAAACCGGGGCCAACCGGATGGCGCAACTTATCGCAGAGCATCTGCCGGAGAACGGGCTTTCAGAGTACCGTGAAATGCTGGAATCCTGGCTGCATCACAGGGGCAACCAGAGCGCCATGGCGCAAGCGCTGGACTGCCACAGGAACACCATTCGCAATCGATTTCAGCGGCTGCTGGACAGCCAGCCCGGCGACATGCAGGCCGATGATCATTTCAAGACATTGCTGCTTGCCCATCTGCTGATGGACGGGCAGGACAAATTGGATAGAAAACCGGAGATATTATGACGGATCACCTGAATGCCATTGTAAATGCCCGCCTGCAGGGTCGGGACGGACTGCACCGGCTGACCATGGCGGATGGCCGGTTTATGGCAATCACCCAGCAAACGGAGTCGGTGCCTGCAGGCGACGGAGAGCTGGATGCCGGCGGAAACCTGGTGGCTCCGCCATTTGTGGAGCCCCATATTCATCTGGATGCGGCTCTGACCGCCGGTGAGCCCCGCTGGAACCAGAGCGGAACCCTGTTTGAGGGCATCGAATGCTGGAGTGAGCGCAAGGCAACACTGACCCGGGACGATGTAATAACCCGGGCGGAACGTACCCTGGAGCTGTTTGCAGATCATGGTATCCAGTATGTCCGTACCCATGTGGATGTCACCGACCCGACACTCACCGCCCTGAAGGCCATGCTGGAAGTGCGTGAAAATATGGCAGAACGGGTGGATCTGCAGATTGTGGCCTTCCCCCAGGAAGGTATTCTTTCTTTTCCCGATGGCCAGGCCCTGATGGAAGAATCTGTTCGCCTGGGGGTGGACGTGGTCGGTGGCATTCCCCACTTTGAATTCACCCGGGATTACGGCGTGGAGTCCGTGCGCTGGCTTGTGGAGCTGGCCCACAAAAATGACCGCCTGGTGGACGTGCACTGTGACGAGATTGATGACCCCCAGTCCCGCTTTCTGGAAGTGCTGGCCGCCGAGGCCCTGCGCCTGGACTACGGCTCCCGGGTGACTGCCAGTCACACCTGTGCCATGGGCTCCTACAATGACGCCTATTGCAGCCGCCTGTTCCGCCTGCTGAAAAAATCCGGCCTGCGGTTTCTGTCCATGCCTACGGAAAGCCTGCACCTGCAGGGACGTTTTGACAGTTACCCGAAACGCCGGGGCCTGACCCGGGTGCCGGAACTGCTGGATGCCGGGCTGAAAGTGGCATTTGGCCAGGATTCCATCCGGGATCCCTGGTATCCCCTGGGTAATGGAAACCTGCTGCGAACCCTGGACGTGGGGCTGCACGGCTGCCACATGCTCGGTATGAACCACATCGAACACTGTCTGGAACTGGTGACTGACAACGGTGCTGCGGCCATGGATATTGCGGACTATGGCATTGCCGAAGGACTTCCTGCACGGTGCATGGTGCTGCAGGGGCAAACTCCCTACGAAGTCCTGCTTGGCCAGCAACCGGTCATGGCCTCCGTGCGTGACGGCAAAGTTGTCGTCCAGCGCACACCCGCACAACGGCTTTAACCTGCGCCCTGATCCTTGCCGGTCCGGTCCCAGTATGGCGGGTCACCGAAATAGCTGGCCAGAAAGTCCACAAAACACCGGACCTTGCTGGCCAGTAACTGGCGGTGGGCATACACTGCATAGAGCGCCATGGGCTCAGGTGCATAGTCCTGCAGTATGATCTGCAGCTTCCCTTCCCGGATCGCATCGCCACAGATAAACGTGGGCTGCAGGATAATGCCCGCTCCGGCAATGGCCGCCTCAACCAGAACATCACCGTTATTGCTGACCAGGGTGCCACCGGCACCCGGAGCTCGCTGCTGCAGCCATTTGTGCAGGGGCTCCCGGCTGTCCAGCCCGATATAGCTGTAATGCAGATAACGGTGGTCCGGCAGCTCCTCGGGCGTGCGGGGAGTACCAAAACGCTTCAGATAGTCCGGGGCCGCACACAGGGCCAGCCGTACCGGGGCAATCCGCCGGGCAATCAGGGAGGAACTCTTCAGTCGGCCGATTCTCAGGGCAATATCAAAACCTTCCTCGAGAATATCCACCTTCCGGTCATTCAGCTGCAGATCCACATCCACTGCCGGATGGGCCGTCTGGAATCCGGTAATCAGCGCTGCCATATGACGGCTGGCAAAGGATACCGGGGCACTGATACGCAGTCGCCCCCGGGCCTGGGAGTCCAGGTCACCCAGCTGACTCTCCATATCCTCGATCTCGCTGAGCACCAGCTGGGCCCGCTGATGATATTCAGAACCTGCCTCGGTCAGGTGGATCTTTCGTGTGGTGCGGTTCAGAAGGCGCACACCCAGATGCTGCTCCAGCCGGGAAACGTATTTGCTGACCAGCTGGGGTGAAAGCTCCAGGCGTTCCGCCGCCCGGGTAAAACTGCCCTCGTTCACCACAGTAACGAAGGCACGCATGGCATCAATCCGGTCCATAGGCCTGCTCCAGAAAACAATCCATCAATTATCAACAATCTGTTTATATTAAAGCAACACCAGCCCCATTAGTTTCTCGATTCAATGATAGTAAGGTACATCTCATCCGCTGGAGAGCTGAGAAAAAGGCGCTCCACCCATCACACAAAAGACAATTGAGGGCGTTACCATGAACAAATCATTCACACAGGCTCTGCTCCGGTCCGAAACCGGCTTTTCTTCCCTGGTACTCAGGGTTCCCGTAGGACTGACTCTGATGGCACATGGTGCCCAGAAACTCTTTGGCTGGTTTGGCGGCTATGGTCTGGAAGGCACCGGCCAGTGGATGGCCAGTATCGGGCTGGAACCGGGATACCTGATGGCCCTGCTGGCCGGCAGTGCTGAATTTTTCGGCGGGCTGGCACTGGTGGCCGGACTGCTTACCCGCCCGGCGGCCCTGGTCACCGCTTTTACCATGCTGATCGCCATCTTCAGTGTGCATATCGGCAACGGGCTGTTCATGGCCAATAATGGTTACGAGTATGCCCTGACACTGCTGGCGGTCACCCTTACCCTGGCCATTCAGGGCGGCGGGCGTTTCTCCGCAGATAACTGGCTTCTTGAACGTCTGGCAGGCCATTCCGGCCATGGTGCAAAACTCGCAGCAGCCTGATCCCTGCACCAAGTGAAAAACAGGCCGTGCCCCTCAACCCATGAGCGGCATGGCCTTACAGGAAAAGAAAACGGAATTACCGCGGCAAACAATCCGGAAAGAAAATCATGTCGATGCAGATACTCTACCTGTCCCATGGCGGTGGCCCCATGCCCCTGTTGGACGATCCGGCCCATCAGGAGATGGTCACCCGGCTCAGAAAGTTTGCCGGAGAGCTACGCAGGCCATCCGCCATTCTGGTTATCAGTGCCCACTGGGAGGCCAGCGTGCCCACCATCACTTCGGGTGCCAGACCGCCCCTGATTTACGACTATTATGGTTTTCCGGATGAAAGCTACCGGATTCAGTATCCCTGCCCCGGTGAACCCGGGCTGGCCCGTGAGATCCAGGAAGCCCTGACCCGGGCCGGCCTGCCAGCACGGCTGGATGATCAGCGCGGGTTCGACCACGGCATGTTCGTGCCCCTGAAGCTGATGTACCCGGAGGCGGATATCCCCTGCGTACAGCTGTCCCTGGTGGATAGCCTAGATGCAGCAACCCATCTGGCCATGGGGCAGGCTCTGCAGGCTCTGGATTACGACAATCTTCTGGTGATAGGTTCCGGCTTTTCATTCCATAACATGAAGGCCTTTTATGCCCCAGGAACCCAAGACTCCAACGCCCGCAATGACGCCTTCCAGAACTGGCTGAAAACCACCTGCACCGACACGCAACTGTCAGAGCCAGAACGCAGCAGACACCTGGAGCAATGGCAGCAGGCGCCCAATGCCCGTTACTGCCATCCGAGGGAAGAACATCTGCTGCCCCTGCATGTGTGTTACGGCCTTGTCGGCAGAGCCTGCGAGC
>JBFHSI010000262.1:0-4150 GCA_041591245.1 Marinobacter sp. | reverse complement strand
GGGTACGGATCACGGGCAACACCCGAATCCACCGCTGCACGGGCAACCGCTGCAGTTACCACTTCCAGCAGACGCACGTCCATGGGCTTGGGAATGATGTATTCCCGGCCGAATTCGAACTTGTCGCCACCGTAGGCTTCACAGATTTCTTCCGGCACCGGCTCCTTGGCCAGTTCGCGGATGGCGTGAACCGCCGCGATCTTCATCTCTTCGTTAATGGCGGTGGCACGCACGTCCAGAGCACCACGGAAGATGAACGGGAAGCCCAGAACGTTGTTTACCTGGTTCGGATAGTCTGAACGACCGGTGGCCATGATCAGGTCATCACGGACCTTATGGGCAACGGCCGGATTGATTTCAGGATCCGGGTTGGAACAGGCAAATACGATGGGGTTCGGAGCCATTTTTGCCAGCTGTTCGCCGGACAGCAGATCCGGGCCGGACAGACCAACAAACACGTCAGCACCGTCGATGGCATCGTCCAGTGTCCGCTTGTCAGTATCGTTGGCGAACATGGCCTTGTACTGGTTCAGATCGTCACGACCAGAGTGGATCACACCCTTACGGTCGAGCATGAAGATGTTTTCAGGGCGAATACCGCAACTGATCAGCAGCTTCATACAGGCATTAGCAGCGGCACCGGCACCCAGGCAGACAACCGTCGCTTCTTCAATTTTCTTGCCTTGCAGCTCAAGAGCATTGAGCATACCGGCAGCAGTTACAATGGCCGTTCCATGCTGATCGTCATGGAATACCGGCACACTGCATTTTTCAATCAGCGCACGCTCAATCTCGAAACATTCAGGCGCCTTGATGTCTTCCAGGTTAATGCCCCCGAAAGTATCAGCAATACGCTCTACAGTTTCGATAAAAGCCTGCGGGCTTTCGGAATTGACTTCGATATCGAAGACATCAATCCCTGCAAAGCGCTTGAACAGCACGCCTTTGCCTTCCATTACCGGTTTGCTTGCCAGCGGGCCGAGATTACCCAGACCGAGAATCGCGGAGCCATCAGAAATAACAGCTACCAGGTTGCCCTTGGCAGTGTATTTGTATGCATTCTCCGGATCCTTCGCAATTTCGCGGACCGGTTCTGCAACCCCGGGACTGTACGCCAGAGCGAGATCGCGGGCTGTTTTGGTTGGTTTGGTGATTTCTACACTCACCTTACCAGGCCGCGGCTTGGCGTGATATTCAAGGGCTGCTTCTTTCAGATCTTGAGACATTGCCACTGTTCCGTTTGTCACGTTTAAAGGTAATAAACCGCAGAGCCACGCCCGGCGGAGCGCGCCATTATCGCCCGCCTGTTCCTAAACGACAAGGGCGAACTGGCTATTTTGCAACCAGTCAATAGGGCAATTCACGTATAAACACCCCTGATATCAAAAAACAGTATGATTTTCAGGGCACAAAAAAAGCGCCCGAAGGCGCTTTTCTGTCGATCCTGAAGCTATCAGTCTTTCTTGCTGGCGATACGGCCACCAAAACGCTTCTGGAAACGATCGATACGACCACCGGTATCCATAACCTTCTGCTTGCCGGTATAGAACGGGTGGCACTGGGAACATACGTCCAGCTGCAGGTCATGCCCGATAGTGGAACGGGTTTTGATGACATTACCGCAGGAACAGGTTGCAGTAATCTCTTCGTACTTCGGATGGATACCTTCTTTCATGGGAAACCTCTTTGGGTCACGCCGCTACCTGATCACGGAGCTCAGAAAAAGCTCTGGTGCCAGGCACCGCATGTTTGAATCAACAGAGAAGACGGGGCACAATCATGCCCTGCCCGAAACAGGCCGAGCATAGTACTTGCAATTGCTACACCAGGCAAGTACCACTGTACCGATTCCACGGCCGCCAGGACAGACCTCCCCTCGAATATACCGGGCAAAAGGATAAGTACATACCGTGAACTCCCACTCACAGCCCTGCACGCAACGGAGCCTTCAGTGCCCCTGACCGCACGTATAGCACTGAACCGCCCGCTGCGCCGGCTGTTTGACTACACCATTCCCGAAGGCCTGCATCTGGAACCAGGGCAAAGGGTCCGGATTCCCTTTGGCCGGCAACAGGCCACCGGACTGGTGGTGGAAACCGGCGTTGAGCCCCCGGAAGGCATCCGCCTGAAGCCGGTGGATTCCGCACTGGAAACCTGGCCGGCCCTGCCCCCGGAAACCTTCCGGCTGCTTAGTTGGGCCAGCGACTACTATCAGCACCCCCTCGGCGAATGCCTGTTCACCGCCCTGCCACCCGCCCTGCGCCGGGGCCGGTCGGCCGAGGAAAAAAGCCTGCCCCGATGGCAGGCCTGCGGGCACAGCAGCGCTCTGCCCGCCAACGCCCATAAACAGAAGGCCCTGCTGGACTGGCTGAACAGCTGCCGGGGCGGCGCAACAGGGCCGGAAATTACCCGGGCAGGCTTCAGCCACAGCCAGATAAAATCCCTGCTGGCCAAAGAACTGATCCGGCCCGCAGACCCGGTGCCCGCAACCCCCGCATCAGCATCACAGGAAGCAGGCACTCCTGCTCCACAACTGTCACCAGCCCAGGAACAGGCTGCCGCCCGGCTCCCGACTCCCGACCAGGGATTCAGTGCGGCCCTGCTTTATGGCATCACCGGCAGCGGCAAGACCGAAATCTACCTGCATTACCTGAAGCACAACCTGGACCCGCAACACCAGGCTCTGGTACTGGTGCCGGAAATCAACCTGACCCCACAAACTGTAGCCCGCTTCCGCCGTTATTTTGGTGACCGCATCGCCGTCTGGCATTCCGCACTCAACGACAGCGAACGCCTGAGCACCTGGCTGAAAGTCCGCAACGGGGAGCCGGTCATTCTTATCGGCACCCGCTCGGCGGTACTTCTGCCCTTCACCGGGCTCGGCACCATTATCGTGGACGAGGAGCACGACAGTTCCTATAAACAGGGGGAAGGCTTCCGCTATTCCGGCCGGGATCTTGCCGTATACCGGGGCCATCTGAACCAATGCCCTGTAATTCTGGGCTCAGCAACCCCCTCCCTGGAGTCCTACCACAACGCCCGCCAGGGAAAATACCGGCTGATTCGCCTGGAACAGAGGGCTGGCAATGCCCTGCCTCCGGAAATCTCCCTGCTGGATATCCGCAGCCGCCCCCTGGAAGGAGGCCTGTCACGCCCCGCCCTGGAGGCCATCCGCAAGGTACTGGCCAGAGGCGAACAGGCCCTGGTGTTCGTCAATCGCCGTGGCTTCGCCCCGGTCATGATGTGTTTTGACTGCGGCCATATGATGGAATGCCCCCGCTGCGACACCCGGCTCACCTACCACCGCCGGGACCGGGCCATGCGCTGACACCACTGCGACTATCAGACCGCCGCCGTGGACCATTGCCCGAAATGCCAGAGTGACGCCTTCAAACCCGTGGGACAGGGTACGGAAAGAACCGAGGATATTCTGGTCAACACCTTCCCGGACACCCCCATAGTGCGCGTGGACCGGGACAGCACCCAGCGCAAGGGCAGCATCCAGGCCATACTGGACAAGGTCAACACCGGTGCCCCCTGTGTGCTGGTGGGAACCCAAATGCTCGCCAAAGGCCATGACTTCCCCAACGTCACCCTGGTGGTGGTGGTCAATGCCGACGGCGGACTGTTCAGTGTGGACTTCCGGGCGCCGGAACAGCTGATACAGGTACTGCTGCAGGTCAGCGGCCGGGCCGGCCGGGGACAGAAGCCAGGCCGGGTTCTGGTACAGACCTGCCACAGCGACCACCCGTTACTGAAAACCCTCTGTGCCGGCCGCTACCTGACCATGGCCGACCAGCTCCTTGCCGAAAGGGAAACCGGCCAGCTGCCTCCCTTCCGGGCCATGGCCATATTCCGGGCCGAAGCCGACACCATGGAAAAAAGCCTGCAGCTGCTGGACACTATCAAACCCCTTACCCAGACCTCCGGTATCGAAACCTGGGGCCCCCTGCCCGCCCTGATCGCCCGCCGGGCCGACCGCCACCGGGCCCAGCTCATCGTCAATGCCGCCAACCGCAAACACCTGAATCGGCTATTAACCGGAATCTGCCAATATCTGGACCAGAACCGGCTGCCAACAGGCTGCAAATGGATGATTGATGTAGACCCCCAGGAAACCGGTTAACACCTCCGCAATATCCCGATATTT
>JBFHSI010000261.1:0-4152 GCA_041591245.1 Marinobacter sp. | reverse complement strand
GAAGCAGATCAATATATTCGTGTACATGGACGCTGGGCTACGGTTGAATACCAGTAAATCAGGTTTCTTTTTCAGCGGCTTAGGCCGCTGTTTTTGTATCAGCGAGAAGCAGCTTTCCCCATGTGACCCTGACCCCATATTAGGTCCACCCAGAATTGGAAGAATCCGGCTCCTGACTCTGAACAACTGCGACTTCGGGCAGACTGGGATTTTCTGGTCGACGTGGGGGATGAAGACGAAGTCGGAGAAGCCGGTATTAATGTTCTCTCAGTTGGGACTGAGTTCCGGTTCTGATTCTTTCTCGGTTCCCGGCGTGACGGGACTGATTTTCAGCCCCGTCAGTATCGAGGTACCCAAGCGCTTCAAGCATATGGCGGAGGCTTAGCACCTGAAGAAGTTGAGAGCTCTCCTGTGGATTTGAGTTGGGGCCAAGGCCAACAGACCAATTGCCCTTGCCTTCACAGGTGAGTCCCATAAACTGGTAAGGGCATGTCGGCAATAAGTCTTCTTGTGTTGCTGCTGCGAAAACACAGAATAAAGAGCCAATGACCAAGAGGAATGGCCGTGTCCCTTATCTCACGCTTTCGCCGCGCTGCGGCATTCACCCTTATGTTGATGGCCGGGCCGGTATTGGCAGCGGATCCTGTGGTGGTGTCATCCAAGATTGATACCGAAGGTGCCGTGCTTGGGCAGATGGTGCTGCAGGCTCTGGATCAGGCCGGTATACCGGTCGAAAACCGGCTGCAGCTCGGCGGTACCAGCATAGTGCGCAATGCCATCAAGGCCGGGGAAATCGATCTTTACCCGGAATACACAGGCAATGCCGCCTTCTTCCACGACAAGGCGGATCTTGATGTCTGGAAAAATGCGGAGAAGGCCTACCAGCAGGCTGCCAGTCTGGACCTGGAAGCACACAACATCATCTGGCTGGAGCCCGCGCAGGCCAACAACACCTGGGCCATGAGTGTCCGTGGTGACCTGGCCCGGTCCCATAACCTGAATACCCTGGAAGATCTGGCCAGATACATCAATGACGGCGGTGACTTCCGATTTGCCGCCAGCGCCGAGTTTGTGGAGTCGGCCAGTGCCTTGCCGGCCTTCCAAAAGGCCTATGGTTTCACGCTGCGGGCCGACCAGTTGCTGGTGCTGTCCGGCGGCAATACCGCAGCCACACTCCGGGCCGCAGCACTGAACGACAATGATGTGAACGGCGCCATGACCTACGGTACCGACGGTGGCCTCAATGCCCTGGATCTGAAAGTCATGACCGATACCCTGGGGGTACAGCCGGTCTACCAGCCGGCGCCGATTGTGCGTGCCCGGGTTCTGGAAACCTATCCGCAGATCCGCGACATCCTTGCCCCCATTTTCCAGTCTCTGGATCTTGAAACCCTGCAGCGCCTGAACGGGCAGGTGGCAGTGAATGGTGTTCCGGCTGATCGTGTGGCCCGGGATTACCTGGATTCACTGACCCGGGACTGAGGTTTGCCTGTTCACCGAATTGCTGAAAATCAGGCGCCGCCGAACCGGGTCATTCCGGTTCTGGGGGGACTGGCACTGGTGCTGATCTGGCTGCTGGACTTTGGCAGTATTCAGCCCAATCGCATTGTTCCTGGCACCGGTTATGATCTGCTTGCGGCACTGGGATGGATGGGGGCAGGGCTGGTAACCCTGAGTCTGGGGCTGTCCGTTCTCTTCGCCCTTGTGCCGTTACCTGCCCGCTATTCAATTCTCCTTGCTCTGACGGCCGGAGCGCTCGCCGGCCTGCCCATGCTGCTGGCGGTTTTTGCCAGCCGCCATCTGCCTGAAGCTTCGCCCTATGCCCGCTCCTCTGTCGGGGCGGGATTCTGGTGCCTGCTGTTCCTGTTGTCCCTGATGCTGATCGAAATCCTTGGCCGGTTGCAGGTCCGGCGGAGACTGCAGTTGCTGCTGGTGGGGCTGATCTGTGGCAGCTGGATGCTGCTGTTACGCTCTGATGGTCTGGAAAGTCTGTCGCTGGTGCGGGAGTTCAATGCCCACTCGGGCGAGTTCGTACAGGCTTTGCGGATGCATCTGGCCCTGGCTCTGGGAGCGGTCACCATCAGCGCCGGGCTGGCATTTGCACTGGCCCTGAAAATGATCCGCAGTCCTCGCTGGCAGCGGCCCATTCTTGGGGCTGTGAGTTTCCTTCAGACCATCCCCAGCCTTGCTGTTTTTGGCCTGCTGATTGCGCCGCTCAGCGCGCTGGTTGCGGCCTTTCCCTGGCTGCAGACACTGGGCATCCGGGGTATTGGCTGGGCTCCGGCCCTGCTGGCACTGGTTGCCTACAGCCTGTTGCCGATGGTGCGCAACACCTATGTCGCTTTGACGGAAGTTCCGGAACACCTGGCGGATGCCGCCCGGGGCATGGGGATGAATGAACGGCAGGTGTTTTTCCGGCTGAAACTGCCGCTGGCGATGCCGGTAATTATTGAAGGCGTGCGCATCACCACCATTCAGGCCATCGGCCTGACGGCGGTTGCAGCCCTGATTGGTGCTGGCGGTTTTGGCACCTTTATCTTTCAGGGACTGGGCCAGGCGGCCATGGATCTGGTGTTGCTGGGAGCCTTGCCAACCATTGCCCTTGCGCTGCTGGCGGATACCTTGCTCTCCATGCTGGCAACCAGTCTCAAGCCGGTATCGGCTGCACCCTGATATGAAAAGGAAGTGTGCGGATGATTGAACTGAAAAATGTCACCCGGCGCTTCGGTAATACCGTTGCGGTGGACGCAATAGACCTGACGATTGAAACCGGCGAGGTGTGCGTGCTGGTGGGCAGTTCCGGCTGTGGCAAATCCACCACGCTGCGTATGATCAACCGCCTTTTGCCCCATAGCGCCGGTGAGATTCTGGTGGATGGCAAAGACATTACCACCATGAACCCGGAACAGCTCCGGCTCAATATGGGCTATGTGATTCAGGGCACCGGGTTGTTTCCCCACTGGACGGTGGCGCGCAACATCGCAATGGTGCCCCAGCTGCTGAAGTGGCCTCAGGACCGGATAGACGCCCGGGTTCACGAGCTGATGACCCTGCTGGACCTGGATCCGGCGACCCATGCCGGCAAGTACCCGCAGCAACTGTCCGGCGGTCAGGCCCAGCGGGTGGGGGTAGCCAGGGCGCTGGCCGCGGATCCCAATATCCTGCTGATGGATGAGCCTTTTGGTGCCCTGGATGCCATCACCCGGGACAATCTCCAGCTGGAGATGCAGCGTATCCAGAAGCAGGTGCGCAAAACCACGGTATTCGTAACCCACGATATTGATGAAGCTCTGAAGCTGGCCACCCGGATTGCCGTGATGGACCAGGGGCGCATCATCCAGCATGACACCCCGGAAAATATCCTGCGCCACCCCGCATCAGAGTTTGTTGAAAATCTCATTGGCAAACAGGATCGCGGCCTGAAGCTGATGAGCCTGCAAACGGTGCGGGAGCTGATGAAACCCCACGCAGAACCCCGGCCACCGGAACCCGGGCCGGAGCTGCTCCGGGAAGAGGACAGTGTGCGCCAGGCCCTGTCGGTGATGCTCTGGCGGGATCTGCCCCAGGTTGCTGTCGTTAATGCCCGTGGCCAGGAGACGGGCATTATTACCCGTGACTGCATTATGCGGGGCGGTGTCTGATGCGCATCTGGCTGCCGGTGCTGTTTCTGGCCCTTCTCCTGTGTGTGCTGAGTGTGGCCATGCCGGTGCTGGAACCCCTGTTTCAATGGCTGCAACCGGACAGGCAGCGGCTGATCTATGAGCGGGAAAGCTTTCTGTTTCTGCTGCAGCATCACCTCATGCTGGTGGCGGTTTCTGCAGCCATTGGTACTGTGGTGGCCGTTGCCTCTGGCATCTTTGCTACCCGGAGTTGGGGCCGGGACTTCCTGCCCCTGGTCAGCCAGATTGCCTCCATCGGCCAGACCTTTCCGCCGGTAGCTGTGCTGGCACTGGCCGTGCCGGTTCTGGGGTTTGGAGAGGCTCCCACCCTGTTCGCGCTGATCCTGTACGGTTTGCTGCCCATACTGCGTAACACCCTGGCGGGACTGGAAGGAATCAGTCCGGCCGTGCGGGAGGCTGCCCTGGGCATGGGCATGTCACCGCTGCAGGTCCTGCTGAAGGTGGAGCTGCCCCTGGCTGGCAGGGTGATTGT
>JBFHSI010000260.1:0-4214 GCA_041591245.1 Marinobacter sp. | reverse complement strand
GTGGTACAGAACACCATCCGGGGCATGGATAACATCCGTGAGCAGATCCAGGAAACCTCCAAACGGATCAAGCGTCTGGGTGAATCTTCCCAGGAAATCGGCGATATCGTATCCCTGATCAACGACATAGCTGACCAGACCAACATTCTGTCCCTGAACGCTGCGATCCAGGCCTCCATGGCCGGTGACGCTGGCCGGGGCTTCGCGGTGGTTGCGGACGAGGTTCAGCGCCTTGCGGAACGTTCCTCTGCGGCAACCAAGCAGATTGAGGCACTGGTTAAAACCATCCAGTCCGATACCAACGAAGCCGTAATCTCCATGGAACACACCACCGCCGAGGTGGTACGCGGAGCCCGTCTGGCCCAGGACGCGGGTATTGCTCTCGAAGAGATCGAGAACGTATCCATGAGCCTTGCGGAACTGATCCAGAACATCTCCAACGCAGCGCGTCAGCAGTCTTCGTCTGCTGCGCATATTTCCAACACCATGAACGTTATCCAGGAAATCACTTCCCAGACCTCGTCCGGTACCAACGCAACCGCGAAGTCTATCGGGAACCTGGCAGAAATGGCTTCCGAGCTGCGGTCTTCCGTTGCCGGCTTTACCCTGCCGGAAGAAGAAGTGGCGGAACTGCAGGAAGAAGACAGCGACGTTCCGGTGGTGGGCTGATTACCGGAACGCGGGCAGTGACGGCTTATGGCGCATATGCATAACGATCCGTCACCCATCGCAAGCGGGGGCTGGTCTCTGCGCCGGCTTCCCGATATGGATGAAGCCCAGTTCAGTCAATGGCAGACGCTGCTGGAGAACCGGACAGGCATAACCCTGACCAGCCAGCGGCGCTCGTTTCTGGAAACCAATCTTGGCATCCGGATGCGGGAAATAGGCTGTGACAGCTATCAGGCCTACTACGAACAGATCGTATCCGGGCCGGATGCCGTCCGGGAATGGTCAACACTGGTGGACCGGTTAACGGTTCAGGAAACCCGGTTCTTCCGGGATTCCGATGCCTTCAGGCTGGTGACGGATTACGTGCTCACCCGACCCAGGGAGCAGCTCCGCAAACAACCACTTGAGGCATGGAGTGTTGGCTGCTCTACCGGCGAAGAGCCATACACCCTGGCCATGGTGCTGAACGAATGCATGAACCAGTTGAGCCTGCCGCCACTGTTCGGCGTTACCGGGTCCGACATCAGTCAGCCCGCGATCGAAAAGGCCAGGCTCGGCCGGTTCAGCTCCCGCAAGCTGGCGGGAATGAACGAAGACCTGAAATCCCGGTATTTCCACCCGGCCGTGCGGGATACCGAAGAAATAGTAGAAAGCATCCGTGAACGGGTGTGCTTTACCAGGCTGAACGTACTGGACCTTGATAAGGCACCCATGCACGGCATGAACATTATCTTCTGCCAGAATCTGCTGATTTATTTCCGTCGCTGGCGCCGGCGGGACATAGTCAAGCGACTTGCAGAGCGGCTGGCGCCCGGGGGGTTGCTGGTGCTGGGACAGGGAGAACTGACCGATGGCCAGCTCCCCGACCTGCAGAGGGTACCCTCGGAACATGTACTGGCGTGGATCAAGCGCCAGACTGACGACGAATAACCGGAGTGGTTATGGGAAATCACCATGACAGCATCGCCCTCGACTGGGTTCGGGGCGAAATACAGGACACGCTGACCCAGAGTCAGCATGCACTGGAAGCGTATGTCGAAAACCGTGACGACACCGCGCGCCTGCGCTTTTGTCTGAATTACCTCCATCAGGTGCATGGCACCCTGCAGATGGTGGAACTCTATGGTGCAGCACTGCTCACCGAAGAGATGGAAAAGCTGACCCAGGCCGTACTCGACAAGACCGTCAGCAACGTTGACGAAGCTGTTGACGTGCTGATGGAGGCCATACTGCAGCTGCCCCAGTACCTGGAACACCTGGCCAGCAGCCATGATGACTTCCCGATGCTGCTGCTGCCGCTGCTGAATGATCTGCGGGCAGCCCGGGGAGACTCCCTGCTGTCCGATACCTCCCTGTTCAAACCGGACCTCAGCCAGTCACGAATCCAGGTCAGTGACAAGGCTTCCCAGCGCCTTATGGATTCCAAGGTGCTTGGCCATGTGCGCAAGCTGCGCCAGATGTACCAGTTTGCCCTGGCCCGTGTGGTCCGGGAGGAAGACCTGGAAACCCACTTCGACTACATGCAGAAGGTGCTGGTGCGCCTGATCCGCCTGTGCAAGAAGACCCCCCGCGGGGAGCTCTGGAAAGCCGCCAGTGCCTTTGTGGAAACCCTGCAGGCCCAGGCCAACCCGGTCAATGCTGCGGTCAAATCCCTGCTGCGGGAACTGGACAACGAAATCCGGCTGCTGGCAGAAGAACCCAAAACCATACTGCAACAGCCGGCTCCGGAAGCCCTGCTCAAACACCTTCTGTACTATGTGGCCCGGGCCCGGGAGCTGGATTCACCCCAGGTCATGGCCATGCGCAGGGCCTACCATCTGGACCAGGCCCTGCCCTCAGAAGACGATGTGGATGAAGCCAGAAACCGGGTTTCCGGCCCGGGCCGGGATACCATCCATTCCGTGGTCAGCGCCCTGAACGAGGAACTGGCCAAACTCAAGGACCAGCTGGACCTGTTTGTACGTTCAGAACTGAGCCAGAACGGTGAACTGGAAGACCTGTTGCCGGGCATGCATCAGGTTGCCAACACCCTGGCGGTCCTGGGACTGGGTATCCCGCGCAAGGTCATCACTGACCAGATTGATCTGGTTAACCGGCTCATGGGACAGGTGGAAACCGTTGATGACGGCACCCTCATGGATATCGCTGGCGCCCTGCTCTATGTGGAAGCCAGTCTGGCCGGGTTCGACAGCAACGGTCCCGCCGACACTTCCACCGATGATGCCGGAAGCAAACAGGCTGGTCCCGGAATCCGGGAACTGAGTGAAGCCAACAGTGCCCTGCTGAGGGAGTCCAGAAGTACCCTCGAACAGGTCAAATCCGCCATTGTCAATTTCATCGCATCCCAGTGGGATACCCGGGAAATTGAACATGTTCCCGAGCTCCTGCACAGCATCCGGGGCGGCCTGGGGCTGATTCCCCTGGAACGGGTTGCCGACATGCTCGGCTCCGCTGAACGCTACATTTCCGACGTTCTGCTGGACAACCGCCATGTTCCGGACTGGAAACAGCTGGATACCCTGGCCGACGCGGTCACCAGTATTGAGTACTATCTGGAGCGCCTGGCAGATGGCATCGATGACAATGACAGCATTCTTCGGGTCGCCGAAGACAGCCTGATTGCCCTTGGCTTCCCGGTTGGTGAAGAACCCACCTGGAGCGGTAGCGAGGAATCGGCCGCAATCACCCCCGAAGCCGTTGTGGAACCGGACACAGTCACCGCATCCGATTCCGACGAAGAGCTTGTGGATGATGAGATCCTCGGCATCTTTGTGGAAGAAGCCGAAGAAGTTCTGGAAACCATCCGGGAATTCTATCCGCGCCTGCGCCAGAGCCATGACGATCATGAGGCCCTGACCGAAGTCCGCCGGGCCTTCCACACCCTCAAAGGCAGCGGCCGTCTGGTGGGTGCCAGCAGCCTGGGCGAACTGGCCTGGGCCGTGGAAAACCTGCTTAATCGGGTCATTGATCAGACCATCAAGCCCAGCGATGAACTCTTTGTCCTGGTGGATGAAGTCAACGACCGGCTGCCGTCACTGATCAGTGAATTCCGTGACGGTAACGCCACCGGCAATGTGGAGGCTCTGATCCAGCGGGCGGAAGCCATGGCCACCACCCGCCGCACAGATGCCGGCGCCGCCACCACAGCGGAGGCAGCTCCGGAACCTGTAGCAGAAACTGCCTCAGAGCCGGAACCGGAACAGACCCCGGCACCGTCAGCACCGGAAACCGCTGCTGCAGATGACGACGACCTCATTGACGATGAGATCCTGGAGATCTTTGTTGAGGAATCCGGCGAGGTTCTGGAAACCATCAGAGAATACCTGCCGGCCTTGCTGTCCCGGCACGACGATCACAACGCCCTCACTGAAATCCGCCGCGCCTTCCATACCCTCAAGGGTAGCGGGCGCATGGTGGGTGCCCTGATTGTCGGTGAGCTGGCCTGGTCCGTGGAGAACATGCTGAACCGGGTTATTGACGGCAGCATTTTCATGAATGATGACATCGGCCAGCTGCTCGGTGAAGTCACTGAAGCCCTGCCAGGG